>DQTH01000080.1 GCA_015662865.1 Desulfocapsa sulfexigens | reverse complement strand
GATCGGATTATGTTAAAAACGGTATATTGCTAAATCAAATGGCCTATATACCCGTTTTCAAACTACAACGAGGCTTGCTTCGGGAATTGCTGATGGTGTACAAATGATCAACCTGCTGTACGACACCCTTACTGATCTGCAGAAAATAAGAGGTTACAGTCAGATATCCCAATGGGAACAGCATGACAAAATCAATGAACACCTGAAACAGATCAAGCAACAGTTTCTGGACAGATTTAAAAACAAACAATGGCTGTATGAAACAGACAACTTGCATCTTCAGTCAGAATCCGAGCACCTCATTAGCGAAGCCAGACAGCTATTCAACATCAAACCATCTGAAGCAGTAGAAAGAAAAACATTTAATCTATACAGTAATCTCATCACAGACATCCTGAAACTCATGCAGCTCACTGCGGATAATTCAAACCTTATACTTGATCCGGAGCTTGACACCAACTATCTGATTGATGTTCTTGCCCAACAGGTTCCATATCTGGCGGAATCTGTTGGGCGGGTCCGTGGAATGGGCAGCGGATTTCTGGCCAAAAAAGAAATCACCGCAGATGAAAGAGAGCGGCTTCATAATTTTCAAGCAGCCATTCTGACAAGAATTGAAAGCATCAGGGATGCTCAGGATGTTATTATTAAAACGTCCTCCAACCTGAAAAACAGTTTTCATCTGCTCCCGGACAAACTTGATCAGTTCATTGATCCTCTGGTGAATAAATGTCTGCTTCTTGAAGACGAGGCTGATTGTCCAGACATAAGCCCGGAAGAATTCTTCCGGCTGGCAACACAGGTCATCGACCTCCTCTCATCCCCATATCAAACCGGAATAGTCCTCCTGACCTCCAAACTCAAGGCCAGACAAACCCAACACTTGCTGCAGGGCGGGTTTATATTCTTCGGCACAGCCGTTGCCATTGCGCTCATGCTTTATTTTAACCGGGCGTTTTTTCTTTATGATCAGAAGCTCCACGGCGAGATGGAAAAGCTATCGATAACTGATCAACTCACCGGCTTGTATAACCGCCGACATTTTCACAATGTTTTCCCAAGAGAACTGAGAAATACCCTCCGCCATGGTGGGCAGCTGTATCTTGGTCTGCTGGATGTGGATAATTTTAAGTTGTATAATGACAAGTACGGACACCCTGTAGGGGATCAGGCCTTAAAGCACATTGCCATGGTCATGAATGGAATCCTGCAACGGGCTGGTGACTATTGCTTTCGAATAGGTGGTGAAGAATTTTGTTTTCTTTTCAATGAAACAGATGATGAAAAAGCAAAAGATTTTGCTGATCGGATCCGTCAGGAAATAGAATCCCTCGGAATTGTCCATGAAAAGAACAAACCTTATGGTGTTGTTACTATCTCTTTTGGCCTAATCAGGATTCCGGAAAATCTCAACTGCAATCTGGAACAGGTGATGACAAAGGTAGATGAGGCGTTGTACATGGCGAAAGAAGCTGGAAGAAACCAGTATGTTTACCTGGATTGATATACATACGACAGAACCGGCAGAATCCAGCCATATCCAACATTATGGAATTTCTCGAATAGCCCGTTTCCCACCAAAAGCATATATCGCTCTCGTTCCCGAAGCAGCCTCACCACTATGAGTCACACCTTTTGGGATAAGATATTCGTCTCCCGGTTTAAGAGTAACTATTTTTTTATCATCGATAAAAATCGTATATTGCCCCTGTACAACTACAATATATTCATCATACTCGTGAGAATGTGTTTTGGATTTGGCATGCTGACTGTATGTCCAGAACGCCATCTGGCTCTCATCGCTGCCATCAAAAACATAACCTTCAATGCCAGAAGTATACTGTGCACTCGGGTCTATTCTGTTTCGCGGACTTTTCATGAATTCTGGAAAATCTTTCATCGTATTTCTCTCCCTGAGATTCTGTTGCCAGTTCGACACTATTGATTACAGATATCTCAACCCAAAGAACATCGCCCCACAAGCCAGCAGGATTTTGCGCTACATTCCCCACTTGACCACTGCCTGTAATTCTATAACTACCGCGCACCAACAGTCCTAAAGGAACCAGGGAACAAACATTTTTGTCCGTTTCATGTACTCAATATAATCATTCCCGAAAAACTGAACATTCTCCTTTTCTTCGACTCTTGCAGCAGCAATGAGAAACCCGGTCACTAAAAAAACCAGTATGGCTGTCAGTGGTGAAATCTGTTTGAGAAACGCTCCCCAGCCAAGAAACAGAAGAGAACTGTACATTGGATGCCGGATGTACTTATACAAGCCTTCTTCAACCACATTGACCGTGTTTTCAAAAGAATGATTTTCAGGCATTTCTTCCCTGTCAGCGTGCCCACCCTGTTTTTTTAACATCAGGAGAGACTGGACAACAAAATAAATCGAAGTGAAAAGCAGCAACCAGGAAAGAAGGTGCAGGAGAGTAAAAGGCCTGCTAAACCAGTGCGGATGATTAATGAGAACAAGAGACAGAATCCCTTCAAAGGCAAAAAACCGGTAAAACCCGTGTGTACCAGGGTTTACCAGGGAACGCCTGGAAAAATAGAGCAGGAACAAACTACCGATAAAAAAAAGAACAATACGAATCATGGGAGCAATCTCATAAACGAATTTTATTTCTGAACTCGTCAGCGCCTAAAATGAATTTGACCGTGGCAAAAGAGCCCATGATGGTGCCAATGACTCCTGGAGCCATCACATTCTGTCCGGCAAGGTACAAGCCTTTCACAGGAGTGCGGTTCAACAGTGCTGTGGCCAGTATCTGGCTGGAAGAGCGAAGTACTCCGTAGGCACTGCCATCCGGGCTGTTTACCCAGTCCCGAATGGTGAGCGGCGTGTAGGCATCGAGCATTTTTAGATCCTTAAAAGACCCGAAGAGCTCTTCTGCCTCCCCAATGAGTTCCATGGCAAATTTTTCTTTTGTATCATCATATTCATTGCCGCGTCGACCGCTTCTGGTCTTTTTCCATGGAGCCCATGTTTCATCTTGCCCTGAGGTGAGAATTGACAGCAAGCTGGAATCTTGTTTTTCACTTCTGCGAATCTGATAATATTTCAAATCCGGCACATCTCCGTGCCTGTTCGTCTCTATTTTAAAGATATTGTATGGAATTTCCGGATGCTCCTCAGCATCAATCCGGGCATGAACGGAAAAAACACTGTGTGTGTTTTTAAGTTTTGAAATCCTGTTTCGATAGGATGGTTTCACTGCTCCATCAGGAAGCATTTGCAGAACAACCTGAGGGTGCACAGCAGCAATCACAAGGGATCCGTTCAGACACTCACCGGTTTTCAACTGCACACCCTCTGCAACACGCGAACTGACAAGAATTTTGTCAGTTTCCGCGCCGGTAATTACTTTTCCACCAAGTTCCTGCAAACGGTTTACCAGCACATCTGCCATATCAGTACCGCTCTGCTGCAGACGCCAGGAAGAGGAGACATAGGAGGCAAGGGCCATATTATGGTAATAGGCAGGACAATCAGCAAGCGGCACTCCAATCCATGAAGATGGAATGGCAAGCACACTTCTAAGCCCTGGTGAGCAGCCAAGATTATCTAAAATCTCTCCATAAGGCTGCGATTGATCAAGGAGGGCAAAATCATTTTCAGTGGAATAAAGAAGATCAAGGGAATGCAGTTGATCAGAAGTCTTTCGTATTGCCGTGACTATTTTTTTTATGCACGCCTGTTCAGCAGGAAAAGCCTGTATGAGGTTTTCCTCGTAGGCATCAAATCCTTCCGGCAGATCAAAGCTTGGCGGATGGGTCTCTGGTGCGTCAAAGAGGTAGCGGTCGATTACACCATTTTCCCCCATCCGTGAAACAGGGATATCATCTGTTACACCGAGATAATCAAAAAACTTTCTAAGAACCTGCCCCTGCCCTAAAGAGCCGAGATAATGTATGCCCACCGAACATTCCAGCCCTTCACGGGTATAACTTCTGATCAAACCTCCCGGCTGATGATTTTTTTCAAGAACCGTGACATCAAAGCCAAGTTTGGCGAGAATAATCGCGCAGCTCAAGCCTCCAATCCCTGATCCGATGATCAGGACTTTTTCAGCCTGGGATTTCACCCCTGCCGGCTCTCTTCCGTTTTTTTGTTCCGCCAGCAGGTGGGGTCGGAAGCCAGATAATCACCGGTGAGCTGGTAGGCAGCACCACGACATCCGTAGCACTCCTCAGCCTTATCGCAATCCCTGCACTCTCCCTTGATCATTTCCCGGTAATTTTTCAGGTTTTGCAGAACTTCACTGTTTTTCAGGATATCTGCCAGTTTATTGTTTCGGATATTATCAAGGGGAATGGTCACTCCCACACAGGGGGTTACATCACCTGTTGCCGTCACCAGACAGGAAACCTGATGGCGCATACATTTGTTCCCCACAAGGGGTGGCTGAGGTTCCCAGTCGCGGCCGTATTGTTCCTGATCAATTGCTGAGAGTCTGGCAAACAGATCTTTCAATTTATCTGAATCAACTGAGAGCCAGAGGTTCTCAAGGGCATTTTCCTGGGGAGTTATCACCTCAAAATAGGGTTCCATTCCCTGATCGCGAATCCATTTCCACATGTCTTCGAGTTCATCAAAATTCGGTTGGCAAATTACAGTGGAAAGGGCAAGAAACAAATCGTCCCTCGGATAACCGGCCGCTTTTAGATGTCCAAAAGCTGTCTGAATAATGTCGTAGGCCCCTTCCCTTCCGGCAAGACGGTCCTGGATCTCCCTGTTTCGTGAATTCAGCTTGAGGACAACACGCACCTTCAGTTTTGCCAGAAGTTTTGCAAGCTCTGCGTCCACTCCGGTTCCGTTGGTGAACATCTCAATTTCAAGTTCCTGTTCGCTAAGAAACTTCAGCATTTCCGGAAGATGGGGATAGATGCTCGGTTCGCCGCCCAGAATAATTATTTTCTCGGCACCAAGTTCTTTTGCCTGCAGAATTACATCTTTTATTTCAGACCGCGTCAGCTCGCCCTTACATTCTTTTTTCTCAGGTACATAGCAATAGGAGCAGCGAAAATTACAAATCCGGCTGAACTCAATCTCCATGGACAGCAATCTGTCCCGGGAAACCGCCTCTTTTATTTCTTGCTCTGTGAATTCCAAATTATATAACTGCATATTCTGTCAATTTTAATAGTCTTTTAAATCATCAAAAGTATTCATTCGTTCCAGACGCTCTATCTCGCGCTTATACCGGCCTTCCCATCCATATTTTTTCATAACACGCCGGTAATGGAGTTTCAAAAACGGCTTAAAAATAAACCGCCAGATACTGATCCATAATCGTCCTTGCCTGCGCATGGTATCCGGAGGTTTCCACCAGCCAAGCACCACCTGCCGCTGGTACCAGAAGTGGTACTGTAATTCCTCTGTCTCGAGAAATTTAGTCCGCACATTTGCCCAGAGCCCGTTATATTTCTTAAAATCCGTCTTATTGGTAATCAGATTTTCTGACAGAAGATAGTCGCGCATCCCTGTTTTGGGATACGGAGTGATGATCTGGCAATAGCTGGCGTCAGCCCCTATCTCTTTAAAAAATTCATAGTTTTCTTTGATGGACTGCACATCATCCTCAGGAAAGCCAAAGATCAGGCCACCGATCACCATCATTCCATATTTGTGACAATTTTCAATGGCCTTTTTTGAAGCACGTACAATATCACCTTTCCCGGCAGCGCTCAGGTTCTTTTTCGATCCATTTTCAATCCCTAAAAACACGGAACAGAATCCGGCTTCAGCCATTTTCGCAACCATATCTTCACGCATTGCCATGGTGATACAATCGGCCTGAACAAAAAGTTTCAGCTTTTTATATCCCTTTGCAATAATGGCGTCACAAAGCTCTATTACCCGAGAAGGGCTCAACACCATATTGTCATCAGTGATAAATATAGATCTGACTTTTCGCTTATAGTAAATATCATCAATATCTGCGAGCACACGGCTGATGGGATAGGTTCTAAAGGTCCGTCCGTACATGTTTTTCATGCTGCAGAAGTTGCATGACCGGGTACAGCCACGCGAGGTTTCCAGAGTCTCGATACTGGAACTCATGAGATGGTAGCCCCAGGTTAGTCTGCGCTTATCGCGGATGGGTAATTTCAGAGTGGAGAGATCAAGATTTTCACTGCGGGGATTATGAATAAAAACGCCAGTATTATTTCGAAAGGAGAGTGAAGGGATATCAGCAGGATTATCATTGCCTGCCAGACTGTTCACCAGGCGGCGACACACTTCTTCCCCCTCTCCTCTGACCATAAAATCAATCCATCTGGCCTCAGACGATGCTGCAATTTCCTCAGCCATGAGGGTGGCATGGTAACCGCCAATAACGATTTTAACCTCGGGTCGCAGCTCTTTAATCAGATGGGCAATTCTGACACAGGTGTCATATTGCCAAGCCATGGCAGACAACCCCACCAGGTCCGGCTCGATTTTCGCTATAACTTTACTGAGATATTTTTTAACCGAACGGCGTTTGCGGATAAGATCCACCAGAAAGACATCATGTTCAGGATCAATATTTCCACCGATACTGGCAATACCAAGATTGGGGATATGCACTGCGGCTTCGTGGACCAGAACAGGAACCACGTCCGGCATGGAAACCAAAAGTACTTTCATAACTCTATTCCACTTTTGTCACATCCTTTGCTCTGAAAAATCCGTCGCACCTCTTTTTCCAGCCCGGAAACTGACACCGGCTGGTTCTGATCTGTTTCAGGTGTAATGCGATCAAGAATTTTCAAACTGATACAATTGTGCTCTCTTGTATTAAAAAAAAACCTGCCCGGAGTAAAGAGCTTATCTGTATTACAAAGCCTGAGGACCTGGATGGGACAGCGATACATTCGGGCAATTTTAAAAACACCCCTGTGAAAATCACCGACCACGCCCCCCGGATTCCTTGTGCCTTCCGGAAAGATAAAGAGGTTTCCTCCATTTCTCAGAAAATCCCCCATGCTTTCTATCTGTTCAATCATCCTCTTACCATATCTGCCTTCCGTGGTGGCAGGCAAATAGCCGGAAACTTTGATCAGCCAGCCAAAAACGGGCGCCTGAAAAAACTTTGTTTTGACAATCGTTTTGTTGCAGGGCAGCAGTGAAATAAAAATTAAGGGGTCCAGGTAGGAAAGATGATTGCAGACAACAATCGAGCCATGAATATTTTTTATGTCCGGATCAAGTTTCCATCGATGGCGTGGTGCCAGAGTGCGCAGCAGCCATAAAAAGCCCTTGTAGAAAAGATGGTTGAGATACTGGAAGGAGCGTTCACGATCAGTTGAAAAAAGATACGCTGCCACATAAAAAAAAGAGAAAACACACAAAAAACCGAAAATGAAATATGTCCAGCAAAGCAAGGTCACAACAAAATCGACCATTATGTCGACCGGACTTTTACCTGACAAATTATGGTCGTCCATCAGCAATCAGCAGACAGGTATTCACACCGCCAAAGGCAAAATTCTGAATGGCTGCGATTCTGGTTTCAGTTTCTGTTACTTCACGTACATGACGCAGCATGGCGCAGCGTTCATCCACAGTTTCCAGATTAAGGGTGGGAGCCAGAAATCCCTGCTCCATCATATATAGACTCAAGATGAGTTCGATGGCGCCGCAGGTTCCCATGGTGTGTCCCATGTAACTTTTCAATCCGGCCACCCACGGACCATTACCATACACAGCATCAATTGCCTGGGATTCAATCACATCACCCATTTTCGTAGCTGTGGCATGGGCGCTGATGAAATCCACATCTTCGGCTTTTATTTCTGCATCATCAAGGGCAAGGCGAAGAGTTGTCGTTATCCCGTCCAGGTTGGGGAGGATAAGGTCACCACCATTATTGTTACAGGAAAAACCGATCACCTCACCCAGTATTGTGGCACCCCGTGCTTTTGCGTGTTCATATTCCTCAAGAAGCACGGCAGCTCCACCTTCGCCCACCACTAACCCGTCACGGTTTACGTCAAAGGGGCGGGGTGTACACTGAGGGGTATCGTTATAGTCCACGGAACAGGCGAGCAGATTATCAAAAACCGCCACAGTTGTAGTATCATACTCATCAGCTCCACCACAGATCATGGCATCCTGCATGCCAAACTTTACCATTTCATAGCCAAAACCAATGGACTGGCTTGATGTTGTACAGGCAGTGGATGAGGCAACCACCCGCCCGGTGATGCCAAACATTCGGGTTATATTCACAGCTGTGGTGTGTACCATGGATTTCAGGTAATCCACGGCACCGATGGAGGAAAATTCAGCTTTATCTTTACTGAAAAATGTTTTGTAGATATTTCGCTGGACCGTGGGGCTGCCATGGGTGGAACTGAACGATACACCAAGACGCCCGGATGTGATAAAATCCTGATCCAGGCCGGAATCTGCCAGTACATCTTTTGCCACCTGACAGGCGTAGTAGGCCACAGGTCCCATTGTTTTGGTATCTTTTCGGGCAAAACCGTAATCAATATCATAATCCACGGTGCCAAAAACTTTGGAGTGGATGCGTTCCGTGAGCAGACCATCATCACGGAGAGGTTTCACACCTGATCGTCCCTGCCTGAGACTCTCTATGATATCATTTTTACCATAGCCGATTGGTGTGATAGCGGAACAGGCGGTGATGACAACTCGTCTTTTCATGTAAAAATCACGACTCAGCCCTTGTGGGCAGCTTGAATGGTTTCGATATAGTCAAGAATATCGTTGATGGTGCGGATGGACATTGCCTTTTCTTTTTCTTTTCGCGATATCTGAAAACCGAGCATTTCTTCTATTTTTGCCAGAAGTTCGATGGCATCTATAGAGTCGAATCCGTGGTCATCACGCAGGTTATCCGTGAGGCCGGGATTTTCGAATTCAAATTCATCCACTAAAATTGTTACGATATTCTTCTGCAGTTCGTCTCTTGTCATATTGATAATGTCTGGAAGGATAATAATTGCAACCAATCACAGGGTGTGCAATTATTCGGAATAACGTCAGTTTTGCAAGCAGTCTCAGGGTGGCTCAGATGTGCGTGATCGCGATTCGTAATTATAGCCTACCTATATTACGGGTTGTGAACGCGTGCAACTGGGCCGCCCTGTGATCGCTTACTAATAATTAGAATGCGTTGATTATGGATACTACACAGTTTTCAATCAAAGTTAAAATGAATTTTCCGGCAATAATTGCTGATATTTCATTTTTTTGCATATCCCTGACAGCGTCAAATATCCCGCCATGCCTAGCGTTTTAAACACGTTTAATAATCTTTCTTTTCATATTATTCTAATGGAAGGCGGAATAGTTCGCCAGAAGCCATTAATCATGGTAGAGATACCCTATTATAAAATTTATCAAGAGCGTGATTTCATTCCATTCTTGCATCACCTGTTTCCTCGCAGATAATAAATTTTTTATAAATTTTTCAGGTAAAGGAGATCGCCAATGCCCACTGCCCTCTCTCCCCTCAACATTGTGCCCAAAACAAAGAAACTTCCCAAAATCACCCCGCACACACAATTAATAAAAAAAGTCCTGCCTTTTTCTAAACTTCTTCTCTGTAAACCCGATGAAGTAGTAATAACGTACGAAAAGAATTCACTGTCATTTTATTTCGTTAAAGAGGGAGCAGTAGAAATTTCCTACCCGGGAGAAAAAACGAAAACAACCGTTGCTATCATAGATAAAGGAGAATTCTTTGGTGAAATCGGTTTTTTTGATCAGGGACCAAGAATTCATGATATCAAGTCACTGGGGAATACTGAACTTGGCATTTTCAATAAAGAAAGTATGGATCAAATGCAATATGCAGATCCTCTTCTGTATTCTTCTTTTGTCATTTTTCTCACAGAAAGAATATGTAAAAAATTCAGAAAAATTCTTGCAGAACGTGAGCCTCTGGTCACTTATGGGCCTCTCTTACCAACCGGCGTCGCAGTTACGACAAAACAAAAATAATTCCAGAATCACTTCTGCAAACAGTCGCCTGGCGACAAAACAGTAAAAAAAAATTGAAAAGCTGAAATCACATCTTTTTGACCTTACTCATGAGCTACAAGCAGTCAACGGAGAGGAAATCCCTGAGCAATACTGGAAAAGAGGCTATGCGGTAATTGATGCCTTGAACGAATTTCCGAATGAATTCAATGAGTCAATAACAATACAGGAACATAAAGACTACATGTGGGGTTTTGCCTTTAAAGAATTTTTTCCTTACATTATGCGAAGCCGCCTGGCTGAGCGATCCTATTATAAACCCAAAGGCTATGCCGGTGATTTTTTAATGATGGAACACATTTATAAGGATGTTGCCAAGGGTGATGGAAAATTCGGTGAAATACTTGACGGTTGGCTCATGCAAAGACCGGGCTGTGAAGCAATACGTGGCAGACGTGTGTTAATGAAACAACAGCTGGAAATTTTGTCCAAAAAACGACTTAAAAATAGTAATCGATTTAAGATTATGAACCTAGCCTGTGGACCAAGCCGTGAACTGTTCGATTTTCTTAAGGAGTGTGACTATACAGACAAAATTGATGCTCTCTGTGTCGACATTGATACAGAGGCGTTGCATTACTCCAACCAGAACGTCAACAATTTTCCTCACAGCGCTTCAGTACGCTATATGACCGAGAACCTGGTCAAATGGGGTCTTGGAAAAGTCAGTCATGATATCGGAACCATGGATCTAATATACTCTGCCGGTCTCTTCGATTATCTGGAACCACGCTTATTCTGCAAGCTGGTTGACAAATGCTACCAGCACCTAAAGCCAGGAGGATCATTATTAATTGGAAATTTTACGCCGTATGATGATATGCTTCTTATGGATCATATTCTGCATTGGAAACTGATTTACCGAACTCGTGAAGAATTGGTAGAATTATTCAACAAAACAAAATTTGGAAAGGACATAACCATCCTCTCTGAACCTGCACAGGTAAATCTTTTCGTTTTAGCCAGCAAAAACTGAT
This sequence comes from Desulfocapsa sulfexigens, assembly GCA_015662865.1. Classification (GTDB taxonomy): domain Bacteria; phylum Desulfobacterota; class Desulfobulbia; order Desulfobulbales; family Desulfocapsaceae; genus Desulfocapsa; species Desulfocapsa sulfexigens_B. Next base: position 2,395 of record DQTH01000080.1, on the reverse strand, counting down.
AATGGAGCCAAACTGAGTGAGTGCCACCTCATCAGAAACTTTTACCAGAGAAACTGAAAAATTATTCATCGAACGTTCTATTCTATTAGACTGGATCGGAGTATTTTTCTTTCCATTGTTTTCAGTGCTGGATTTCTTTGTCAGTCGAGAACACTTTCTTACGTTTCTGGTGTGGCGTCTGCTTTTTGCCTTTTTTCTCGTTTTGATTCTTGCATTGGTGAAGAAAAAACGAAATTATCAACTAACGCTGTTCCTTGATTTTATTGCATACCTAAGTGGGGGAGCTCTCATTTCCATGATGTGTCTTGTCATGGAAGACCAAAGATTCATTTATTACGGTGGCGTCATCTTAATGATAATAGGTATTACAGGGCTCCTTCCGATCACGAGTAAACAAGCACTTACGCCTGGTTTTTCTATTGTTGGTGTGTATATTCTCTTCACATTTTCTCCCAGTGAGCACATCTCCCCTTCACTCCTACATCTCTCCAACAATGTGTTCTTCTGTCTGCTCTTCATTCTTGCCAGCTCTGTTCTTTGCCATAAGCACACACAAATCAGGCTAAGACAGTTTACATTACGGAATAAAATCGAGTCACTGGGCAAACAACTCGCCTTACACACACGAAATCTGCAGTCTTCCGTAGACAAACAGATGGAAAAAATTGAAAAATCCGAGATACGCTTCCATTATCTCTATGACAAAATAAGCGACTTTGTTGTTCTTATTGATCAAAATGGAAAATATCTGATAGAAAACAGTCAATTCAAGGAAATCTTCAAAAACAGAAAAGGTACAGGCTGTGAAGCATCCTTCTTTGATACAGTCTGTCCGGAAGACAGAACTATTGTCCAAAACGACATTATTGACTGCCTTCATAATAATCATTCAATCTCAGGGGTGGAATTCCGGCTAAAGCCTGAGAAAGATAAAACCATAGCAGTTGAATGTAATGCCAGGAGAATAAAAAACTGCACACATCTGAATCATTACCAATTGATCATGCGGGACATTACTGAAAGGAAAAAACTGCAAAATGGCTTAAGAAAATCCCGCAATCAAATTAATCAGGCCCGAATGGCTATTATCATGGGGCTGGCTCAGCTCGCAGAATATCGCGATTCAGAAACTGGAGGGCATCTGGAACAGATGAGAGAATATTCGCGTATTCTGGCAGAAGAACTCTCCACCTGGCCTAAATATAAAGAGTATCTGACACAAACTTACATTAAAGATATTTACTACGCATCTGTTCTTCATGACATAGGAAAAGTAGGCATACCGGATGACATCCTGTTTAAACCGGGAAAACTCATTGAAGAAGAATATAATATAATGAAAAACCACTCCCTGTTTGGAGGTGATGTCCTTGAAACAGTGGTCACAGAGAATACGGAAAGATCGTTCCTCACACTGGCTGAAGAAATTGCCTATTTTCACCATGAGAAGTGGGATGGAAGTGGCTATCCAAACGGACTGCAGGCCAATGCAATTCCCCTTTCTGCCACTATTGTTGCCTTGGCTGATGTGTATGACGCATTAACGTCAAAACGCTGTTATAAGCCCGCTTTCAGCCATGAAAAAGCAAAACAGATTATTATTAACGGAAAAGAAAAGCACTTTGCCCCGGATATCGTCGAAGCCTTCCTGAGAAGAGAAAATGATTTTATTCAAACCAGGAAAAACATTCTCATTCAACTAAAACAATCAGCAATGAGGTAAACAGCATGTCAGTTGCAAACATTATCACTTATGAAGAATCCGCACCTTTTTCCACGGAACAGATGGTTGAAACAATTCCTTCCAGAGAAGAGTTGCTGGTTACAGCTATCCGTTACGCCTCTTCAGTAAGCTATAAACAAGGTACACCTGTCGACACCCGGCAAGACACCGCCCAAAGCTTTTACTATGTTGAAAAAGGACGTATTGAAGTTTCTTATCTTGAAGATGAAACACGTATAATCGTTGCCATGATTGGAGCAGGAAATTTTCTGGGAGAAGCAAGTTTTTTTGATGGTGGCGCAAGGGTCCGGGACATTGTGGCAGTAAAAGACACTCTTCTTCAGGTTTTCACGCTTGAGAGTATGGAGCGTTTTCAGCAGGAAGACCCTTTCACATATGGTCGTTTTCTTGTCCTTCTTACCCGTTCTATCTGTGCAAAACACAGGAGAATTGTTGCTGAACAACCTCCACGTCGGATATCATTCAAGAACCATCCTCTAAAGACACAAAACGCCAAAACTATTCCTCTCCGTGAGTATAAAAAGTCACAAATATAAAAACGATATCCAAAAACACTAGTACACAGTATAATTTAAAGTTTCGGATAAAGTCGCTTTAGCTTAATGCGAACGTTATCTGTCTTGAATTGCCAATCTACATTAATTTGGCGGT
>DQTH01000102.1 GCA_015662865.1 Desulfocapsa sulfexigens | reverse complement strand
TGATCAAACCTCCAAGTAAATGCTGTTTCCTTGGATAAAATTTAATCATGAGTTAATATTTTTCACCTTTTGGTTCCGGCTTGTCCGGGTTAGGACATTATCAAAAGGCTGCTTCTGTAGAACCAAAAATGGCTAAAGCCTATGCTGGTATGGGTGATGTCTATATCTATCTCGGTTTACTTGATGACGCAGTTGAGGCTTATCAGCATGCTGTAAATCTCCGACCTGATAATGATCGCCACCGCAACCGTCTGGAACGCCTTGTTATCAAAAGAAAAGCTTTGCTGGGTAAAGCGGTCACTGCAGGTGGATTCATCAAGGTCATGAGTCACAGGGGCAAGATTTCCAATAATATGTCTTTACTTCTGATAGGGCCTGCTCTGCAGTACCAGATTGCTTTTTCGGGAGACACTGACTCTCTGGAACCTCTTGGGCAGAGGCAGATTGAGGCTATTGGTCAGGCAATGCGTAATGATGCTCTGAAAGATATTCGTTTCGAAGTTTCCGTACATGCTGATTCCGAACTTTCTTCCAAGGCAGCTCTTGAGATTTCCAGAAAACGGGCCATGGTACTTCAGGAAAAATTCATAGCCGATTTTCAGATTGATCCCAAACGCATAGAAGTTTCATGGTATGGCGATGCCCATCCTTTGGGAACGGGTAATGTTGCCGATGGTTTTGTCGCAAATCAGAGGGTGGAGTTCAAACGTATTATTGAGTGATTTGATCTGGTTGAATTTTTTTTGTCTCAACCTGACTCCGTGATGGCTGTGTGATTTTTCCGAGGCTAATTTTTCAATTTAACGCAATAAGTAAAGCGTTATGTCATATTAAAAAATCACCCGCTAACGGATTCAGGTGAACACAGGTTTTTCAGTCACATACTGGTTTTGCATTCTGTATACAGGTTGAGACTTTTCAAAATGTTGAGAGCCGTACGTAACTGGTTATCTTTTTTCAGGCGGCTGTTAACAGTCCTTCTTGATTTTTCCTGTTCCTTCATTGCACCATTATTTTTATCAGATACTTTTCCGGACGGTTTTGATGCCAGCTCGCCACTGCTAAGAATATGATTCTTAAGGTCGGCTTCTCTGACAAAGTTTGGTAGCGTTTTTTCTTCTTTTTCCTGTGCCATATATGGAATATGAGGAACTTCAACATCAGGGACAATACCGGTTGCCTGAATGGATCTGCCGTTAGGTGTGAAGTAACGTGCAGTTGTCAGGCGCAGGCCGGAACCTCCAGGCATGGGCATTATGGTTTGAACTGAGCCTTTACCAAACGTCTGGGTGCCTACAATAACTCCCCGCTTATGATCCTGGATTGCTCCTGCAACAATTTCAGAAGCACTGGCTGATCCCTCGTTTACAAGGACAACCAGCGGATAAAGATTTTTCCCATTGTTGGCGTGAGCCTGAAATGTCATGTTCTGTTCCTTGATACGGCCTTTCGTATACACCACCAGACCTTCTTCAAGGAAGATGTCTGAAACAGAAATAGCCTGGTCGAGGAGCCCGCCCGGATTATTGCGCAGATCAAGGATCAATCCTTTGATCTTTTTTTCTTTTTCCAGTTTTACCAGGGTTTCCTTCAGGTCTTTGGTGGTCCGGCCCTGAAAGTTTGTGATTCGAATGTAGGCAAATCCCGGTTCCAGAAATAAGCCTTTCACGCTTTGCAGAGGAATAATGTCACGAACAATTGTAAATTCTTTTAATTCCTGCCAGCCTTCCCGGTAAATCGAGACAGTGACTTCACTTCCCTTGGGTCCTCTCAACTGCTTGATGGCTTCCATGGAAGGCATATTTTTGGTGGGTTCGCCATTTATTTTTACAATGAGGTCTTTTGCTTTGAGGCCGGCTTTATCTGCCGGCGTTCCTTCGATGGGTGAAATGATAGTGATGATCGAATTACGCACTGTGATTTCAATTCCAACTCCGGAAAAACTTCCACGAGTTTCATTCTGCAGTTCGTCAAAGTCTTCTGATGTGAGGTATGATGAATGAGGATCCAGCGAAAGAAGCATACCTGTGATTGCTCCTTCTATGGTTTCATCTGCATCAATCTCATCAATATAGTTTTCCTGGAGTATGCTGAGCACATTGGCAAAAATTTCAAGCTGGCGATATGTGGCTTCCCGCTGATCCTGTGTGATGCCTGCTTTAGTAATGCTGACATGACCCATTAGGCAGGAAAGAATGAGAACAAGGAGCGATAATTTTTTCACTTGATATCCATCTGCTGCTGTATTTATTGTGTTTAGTTGCTGTTTTTCTGAAAGAAAGCTAGTACCTCACAAGGAGGTATAAGTACCTTATGAGAATATTTTCTGAAAAAATAAGAAAATACTATGTAAGGTACTAATCATCCAAAACAAAGAAGTAAATAATAATTTTTCTTAGGCTCGTGTCAGGGCTGCGGCAGGATAAGCTCTGATTTATCAATCCAATCCAGGGGGTCTTGAGCTTTTGAACCATGCCTGATCTCGAGGTAAATTCCTTCATCCATTACTGTTGCCGTGTCTCCGGTGAGACCTATGACATCTCCCTGTTCGACTTTTTCCCCTTCCTTGGCGAGAAGCTTTTCCAGGCGTGACACAATGGAAAAGTATTGAAATCCATGGTCGATGATGATTGTATTACCATAGCCGTACAAGTAGGAAGCATAGCGTACTTCTCCTTCAAAAATTGCACGTACCTTATTGATTCCTGTAGTGGCAATGGTAATACCGGTTGTTTTGCTGCTGATGCCCAACTTGTTCTTTCGTTCATGACCAAAGAGAGCGATGACCTCGCCGCGCAAAGGCGCTGGATGTTTTCCCTTGTCGAGCCGAAATCCCTGATCAAACAGCTCATTTTTTTTCTTCAGCTTGTCAAGTGAACTGGCCAGATCATCTCCTGCTTTTTCCATTTCCCTGACTGCCTGCTCATAAAGATCTTTCTGGGTCTGGATTTGGGACAAGAGAGTTTCTTTTTCTAGCTTAATTTGACTGGTTGCGGCCTCTTCTTTTTTCGAGATAGTAATAAAATCATCTAGAATTGTTTTTTCCAGTTCCAGTGTTGTTTTTGCCTGCTGTAATTTATCGATGGAGTTGCGATACACATCAAGGAGGGCTTTGTCGTATTCGATAAGGGTAGAAAAGGACTCTCTGAACTGAAGTATCAATGGCAGGCTTTCTGTGGAAAAGGCTACATTGGCCGCGCCCACTTTCCCCATCTTGTAATAGCTTTTAATTCTTTTCTGGAGGTGATTCTGGACATTTTTTTTGGCTGCAACAGCTTCCTGCAGCTCCTGTTCCTGTTTATTGATCTGTTCCTGCTGGGTGGCCATCTGTTCTTCCAGCCTGGTTCGTTTGTCGAGTTGAATCTGTAGTCGCTGATCGATTTGCGCCAGTTCTTCCAACAGATTTCGTTTTTCTACTTCAGAAGATGCTATTTGTTCCTGCTGGGCGGCGATTCCCACCTGCAGTTTTCTGATATTGATACGGTATTGCTGCATTCCCTGTTCAATACGCTGTTTTTCTGCCTTGCGATCACTCTTGGCAGCGCAATGTTCCGGCATCATTATAGACAGAGAAAATGAACAGAAAAATAATACGAAAACAAAAAAGCGAAACTGCTTATGGAATCGGAGGTGACCGGTGAGTGCGAGCATTAAATTCTTAAGAATTTTCGGATGGATGTGTAACTGCCGAGACTACAGAGACAGATTGAGCCGAGAATTATAGAAGCGATGACAACAGGTGGAAAAAAATTAAAATGAAAAAGGTTGAGAAGACCAGGTCCTGCGAAATGAGAACTGATCCACTGGAATAGACCATACAGAGCAGAAAGACCAATGATTGAACCCATGAGCCCCTGTAAAAGACCTTCTATGAGAAATGGGGTTCTGATATAGCTGTTTGTGGCACCAACCAGTTTTAACAGCTCCAGTTCGGCCTGGCGTCCCATGATTGTCAGCCTGATGGTGTATGCTACCATGAATGTTGCTGTGAGGATGAGAAGGGTGCCACTCAGCAGCACAACAATGGTGAGTAACCTTGTAAAATAATAAAATCTTTCAACCCATTCCTGACCATACTGGACTTTTTCCGTGCCTGGCAGGCTTGCCAGGTATTCTGAAAACAACTTTATCTGGCTGTAACCACGAAGACTTTTCAGGGGTACAACCTCAATGGATGCGGGCAGGAAATCCTTGGGCATGTCCGCAAGTACATCAGAATCATTGCCAAGTTGCTTGGCAAATCGTTCATAGGCCTCAGCTTTTGAAATAAAGTGAATCTCTTCAACATCATCAAAGTTGGTTATTTTCCGGCGAAGTTGTTTCTGCATCTCAACGCCCGGTTCATCTTCAAGATAAACGATGAGACGGAGATCGTCACTTAGCCGGTCTGCGGCCCCGATCATGTTTGTGTAGATGAGGTAGAAAAAGGCAAAGATCAGGACGGAAAGAGAGACAGTCAAAAAAGTCATGAACTGTGATGTCCATGTCTGGCGGAGGTTTCGCCCGGTTTGTCTTAAGACTGCAAACCAGAAATTCATGCCTTTCCACCCCTTGTGAGCGAACTGATACGTCCATTGCTTAGTTCCATAATTCGATGGTTGCTCTGCTGGTAAATGGATTCATCGTGGGTGGCGATAACAATAGTTGCTCCAGCCTTGTTACTTCTGGTGAGCAGTTCCATGACTTGTTTTGTGGTGGAAGCATCAAGGTTACCTGTTGGCTCATCCACAAGGATCAGGCGTGGAGAGTTGGCAACAGCCCTTGCAAGCGCTACACGCTGTTGCTCACCACGGGAGAGTTCACCGGTGAGAGTGTCATGTTTATCTACCAGTTGCAACTGGTCGAGGAGCTCACGAACCCGATTTTTAATGGCCCGTGGTTTTTTGTAGGATACCTCCATGGAAATGGCGATATTCTCTGCAACAGTGCGGTCGTTGAGAAGCTTGAAATCCTGATAGGCAACTCCGATTCTTTGCCTGAGATGAGCAAGATCTTTTCCTTTAAGCTTGTTGATATTATATCCAGCCACCTCAATGAGTCCGTTGCTGGGTGTCTCCATATTACAGATTAATTTCAGGAGAGTGGTCTTTCCAGCCCCGCTTCTGCCGATGAGGAAGAACATTTCACCGGTTTCAACGGAAAAAGAGATATCGGAGAGCGCAGTGATATCCGGATCATAGGTACGACCCACCTTGATCATTTCGATCATGGTATGTTCCGGTGCCGCTTTTTCTTTTATTGATTCCTGGTTGGACACGTGAGTTCTGGGAGTGGGGCTGTTTATGAAAAAATTCTGTCAAACATTTCATTGACAGTGACTATAACATCGGCTGATACATCAAGGTTCAGATACGATTCACCACTGAGTTCCTGATTGATCAGTGCATCGCTGGATGGGATAATGCCGCCCAGCTCCATACCGGAATCTGTAACAGCTTCATCGATCTTTTCCTGGAGTGCAGGAGGCACAGGCTGAGGAGCGCGATTGACCAGCAGATACTGGTTTTTGACTTCAAGGCCAAGGGGACCGGTAATATCGGAAATGCGTTTGGCAGTGAGTATTCCTCTGGCAGACGGGTCTGAAGTAACCAGCAGATAATCGACAGTGCGCAGGTTCATGCGACTGAGATGTTCCATCCCCGCTTCGTTATCAACAATGATGTATTTGTAGTTTTCAGCAAGCTTATCCATGGTCATGGCAAGATACTGGTTGGCAGCGCAATAGCATCCAGGCCCGTCAGGCTGTCCCATGACAAGAAGATCAAAACCGCTCTCTTCTATGAGAGCCTGGTGAATCTTCATTTCCATGAATTGATCCCGGGTTATGTTGGGTGGCAGTTCACTTTTGAGCTCTTTTCGTATCTGGCCCAGGGTCAGGTTGACATCAAGCCCGAGAAGTTCATTTAAATTTGCATTTGCATCCGCATCAACAAGGAGAAGAGGTGTCTGTTTTTTGTCTAGTAAATATCTGGTGAGCAGGGCGGAGGTTGTGGTTTTTCCGGTTCCACCTTTACCAGCCATGGCAATTACTTTGGTCATGCGTTGTCTCTATATGAATTGAGTAAGGAATAATTTAATAAATCAACTTTTTACGAGTTTATCAAATGTAACAGTGTCATTGTAATTAAGGCACACCTGTATGTCAAATTTAAAGGGAAAATCGGCTGCTTTTGCCACTTTCCCCTTGCATCTTCAACTGCAGTTGGTATTTTTAAAGGTTTTCATTGCAAATTATGCAGTGGTTGCAGACCCAATATCACGTTTAGTGCTTTTTGTTTTTATATAAGGAGATTGTTATGGATTACAGGGATACCCTGAATCTGCCGCAGACCAGATTTAAGATGAAGGCGAATCTGAATCAGAAAGAGCCAATGTTTCTTAAACGCTGGGAAAAAGAAGATTTATACGGGATGCTCCAGGAGCATGCAGAGGGGAAACCCCTTTACGTTCTCCATGATGGCCCTCCTTATGCCAATGGCCATATCCATCTGGGTACTGCATTTAACAAGATATTAAAAGACATTATATTAAAATCACGGCGTCTGGCCGGTTTTCAGGCTCCTTATATTCCGGGCTGGGACTGTCATGGTCTGCCCATTGAGCATAATGTGGATCAGGAGCTTGGTGAAAAAAAGAATACCATTCCTAAAATATCCAAGCGCGGCGCCTGTAGAAAATATGCACAGAAGTGGATCAAGACCCAGAAAAATGAGTTTAAACGTCTGGGAGTACTTGGTGACTGGGATAATCCCTATCTCACCATGAACTATGATTATCAGGCGACCATAGCAAGAGAGTTTAACAAATTCCTGCTGTCTGGTTCCGTTATTCGCAACAAAAAACCTGTGTACTGGTGTTCCACCTGTACCACGGCCCTTGCTGAAGCAGAAGTAGAATATTACGACCACAGTTCACCTTCTATTTACGTGAAATTCCCTGTGGAAGAGGATCTTTCTGATATTGATCCGGCACTTGGCGGCGATAAGATATCAGTGCTTATCTGGACAACTACACCCTGGACACTTCCTGCAAATCTTGGGGTGGCGTTCCATCCTGACTTTGAGTATGCCGCGGTTCGTGTTGGCGATGAAACCCTGATCCTTGCCAAAGAAATGGTTGCTGGGGTCATGGAAGAAATGGGCATCACTGATTTTTCCATTGCAGCCACTTTTTCAGCCAAAGGACTTGAAAAACGTAAATGTCGACATCCCTTCATGGATCGTGATTCTCTGATGGTGCTTGCCAACTACGTAACCCTGGAGGCTGGAACCGGTTGTGTTCATACAGCTCCCGGCCATGGTGCCGATGACTACCTGACAGGTCTGCGTTATGACCTTGATATTCTTTCACCTGTGGACAACGAAGGACGCTATACTGATGAGGCCGGGCAGTATGCCGGGCAGCAGGTTCCGGAAGTCAATAAAGTCATTAATGCGGATATGGCTGCAAGTGGCGCTCTGCTCCACGAAGACTCTATTGACCACAGCTATCCGCACTGCTGGCGATGCAAGAAACCGGTCATGTACCGAGCAACTCCGCAGTGGTTTATCTCAATGGAGATAAACGATCTGCAGAAAAAGGCTCTGGCTGAAATTGATAACGTGGTGTGGACACCATCCTGGGGAAAACAGCGTATCTATTCAATGGTGGAAAACCGGCCTGACTGGTGTCTGTCCCGGCAGAGAACATGGGGCGTTCCCATCACTGTAGTGAGCTGTAAAGCCTGCGGTGAAGTTGTTAAAAGCGAAACCCTGGCGGCAAGGATCGATGAACTATTCCGCAAGGAAGGGGCTGACGCCTGGTTCAGCCATGAACTTTCCGATTTCCTGGAAGATGATTTCACCTGCGCGAGCTGCGGGGCAAGCGAATTTGAGAAAGAGGAAGATATTCTTGATGTGTGGTTTGATTCAGGTTCTTCCCATGCAGCTGTTGTTGAAGCACGTTCTGAACTGCGCTCTCCTGCTGATCTGTATCTTGAAGGCAGTGATCAGCATCGGGGCTGGTTTCAGAGTTCATTGCTAACCTCTGTTGGAACCCGTGGCCGCGCCCCGTTCAAGGGCGTTCTGACCCATGGCTATGTGGTTGACGGACAGGGCAAAAAGATGTCCAAATCCATAGGAAATGTTGTAGCACCCAGTGAGGTGATCCAGAAATTTGGCGCAGAAATCCTGCGACTCTGGGTATCCAGCGAAGATTACCGCGATGATGTCAAGGTCTCTGATGAGATTCTCAAACAGGTAGCTGACAGCTACAGGAAAATTCGCAATACCCTTCGGTATCTGCTTGGTAATGTGACGGATTTTGACCCATCTGTTCATGCAGTTGATTTTAAGGATATGGAAGAAATTGACCGCTGGGCACTTGGCCGTTTTGAGGAGTTGCGTGAAAAAGTGACAACAGCCTATGAACGTTATGAGTTTCATCCCATTCATCAGGCTCTGAATTATTTTTGTGGCACAACCATGAGTGCTTTTTATCTCGATATCTTAAAAGACAGGCTCTACTGCTCAGGAACAGATTCACCTCTCAGGCGTTCAGCCCAGACAGCTTTATATGAGATACTTGAAGGACTTCTCCAGCTGATGCATCCGGTCCTGACATTTACCACAGCAGAGGCCTGGGAACATTTTAAAAACTTGAATGAAAAAGCATCACTGAAAGAGAGCATCTTCTTTTCCGAGTTTCCTAAACCAGCCCCGGAAAGATTAGACCCTGATCAGGAAGAACGCTGGGAAAAATTAATACGGGTTCGATCTTCCATAACCAGAGCCCTTGAGGCTGCACGCAGGGAAAAGATTATCGGTCATCCCCTTGAAGCAGAAGTCCTGATTGATGTTGATGGAGAATGGGCAGACTTTATCGAAGGTGAGTGGGAGCAGGTAAAAGATGTCTGTATTATATCGGTGCTCACCCGTTGTGAAGATAAAAGCAAAGCTGACGGGCTTGATTTTCTCGTGAGTGAGGAGATACCCGAACTTGGTGTTGCTGTCAGAGCTGCAATCGGCGAAAAATGTGAGCGCTGCTGGACGCGTGATACTTTTGTGGGCAGCAGTTCAGACCATCCGCAGCTTTGTGAAAGATGCCTGAATGTCGTCACTTACATGGATCTTGGGGAGTAGCAGAGAGAGTGATTTTTTCATTATTTCTGCTGGTGCTGGTGATAGTTCTCGACCAGCTGACCAAGCTCTGGGTCGTGAACTCCTTTACGCTTTATGAGTCCCATGAAATCATTTCAGGTTTTTTCAATCTTACCTACCTGACAAACAAGGGTGCTGCCTTTGGTTTTCTGGCCGGAGTAACAGCATCCTGGCGCCATTATTTTTTCCTTGTCCTTGCCTGTATTGCTCTTGTGCTGCTGTGCGTAGCCTGGTATCGATTGCGGAAAGAACATTTATTGTATGGCCCGGCCCTGGCACTGATTGCTGGTGGTGCAATCGGCAATGTGATTGACCGTGTTCGTCTGGGTGCTGTGATTGATTTTCTCGATTTTTACGTGGCAGGTCATCACTGGCCTGCGTTTAATGTGGCTGATTCAGCTATTACAGTGGGGGTGAGCCTTTTTTTACTGACAAATATTCTCGAAACAAGACAGAAGAAGATAAAGGAAGAAGAATGAAAATAGCAGTATTATTCCCTGGCCAGGGCTCTCAGTTTCTGGGGATGGGCCGCGATTTTATTGAATCGGACAAAGATTGTGCGGAAATAATGAAAATGGCTGCCTCGGTTTGTGATTTTCCCCTGGAAAAACTGTGTCAGGAAGGCCCCATGGAAGAGTTGACACGGGCAGTTCATCTGCAGCCGGCCATTACAGTGACCAACCTTATCTGTTACCAGGGATTGAAAAAAGCCTGGGGTGATAAAATCTCTGCCGCCTGTTTTGCCGGTCACAGCCTGGGAGAATATTCGGCTCTCTGTGCCTCCGGCGTGCTCAGTGTGGAAGATACCATCCGTCTGGTAATTAAACGTGGTGCCCTGATGGAGCGCGAAGGGCAGAAAAATCCGGGTGGTATGCGGGCAGTACTTGGTAAGACCATCGAAGAAGTTGAAAAAATGATAGATGATTGTAGTGGGCAGGGAATTGTTACTGCTGCCAATCATAATACTGAACAGCAGATCGTGATATCAGGCGCCATTGCAGGGCTCGATGCCGTGGAAAAGGTGGCATCTGAGGCTGGTGCCAAGGTTATTCCCCTTGCCGTGAGTGTGGCCAATCACAGCCCGCTTGTTGCAGACGCTGTACCTGACTTCGCAGCTTTTATGGATGAAGTTGAATTTAATGTACCTGCTGTTCCTGTCTATTTTAATGTGTCTGCCGGAACGGAACAGGACACGGAGAATATCAAAGAGATGATGGCCAGCCAGATAGCCTCCCGTGTCCGCTGGTTTGAGATTATTTCCACCATGATCAATGAGGGAGTTGATACTTTTGTGGAAGTCGGTCCCAAAACCGTGTTAAAAGGAATGATACGTAAGATTGCTCCAAAGGGATATCAGTATAAGGCTCTTCAGTTTGATACACCTGAAGGTCTTGCCAAATGTATGGAGAAACTGGACTGCTGCTGAATAGTTACAGAAAACCTATGATTGAGCGATGTGTTGAGAAGATAGAAAAAGGGGAGCAACTGATTTTTGATGAAGCCCTTGAACTTGCCGAGACTGCTGAGCTGGATGATTTATGTCTCGCTGCAGATACACTGCGTCGCAATATTCAAGGCAATCATTTTGAGCTCTGTTCCATCATTAACGCAAGATCAGGGAATTGTTCAGAAGATTGCCGCTACTGTGCTCAATCTTCCCGTTATAACACCGACATTGATGTTTATGAGCAAATAGGTATAGATACTGCTCTTTCCCAGGCAAGGGAGAACGATGCTTATGGAATCGAGCGTCTGTCCCTGGTCACTGCCGGACGAAAAATAGGACTTGAACAGCTTCCCGGTTTTGGCGCCCTGTATGATTCCATGGCAAAAGAAACGCAACTGCGGTTCTGTGCCTCCATGGGCTTTCTCACTCCGGAAACTGCCAGCGAGCTGGTTTCCTATGGAGTTACCAGGTATCATTGTAATCTTGAGACGTGCCAGGAATTTTTTCCCACCATTTGTACCAGCCATACCTGGGAAGAAAAAGTTAAAACCCTGATTGTTGCCCGCTCTGCCGGTATGAGCGTCTGCTCGGGTGGGATAATTGGCATGGGTGAAACCCTGAAACACCGTCTGCTGCTTGCGTTCGAGCTGCAGTCACTGGGTGTAAGCTCCATTCCCATCAACATCCTTACACCCATTGATTCCACTCCCTTTGAATCCATTGAACCCATCTCACTGGATGATGTTCTGCGTTGTGTTGCACTTTTCCGCTTCATTAATCCCAAAGCAGTGATTCGGATTGCCGGAGGTCGTGGACGTTTTGGCGATTCCCAGTACGAATTATTTGCAGCAGGAGCAAATGGTGCCATTGTTGGTAATTACCTGACAACCACGGGTGGCAGTGTGGAACGTGACTTTTCCGAATTTAGAAAACTCGGCTTTGATTGTCCCGATTTATAGACAAGAGAATGTTCATGACAGCTGAAGAGATTCTGGCTTATGACCGGGAACACCTCTGGCATCCTTACACCTCTATAACCAATCCCCTGTCTGTCCACGCGGTTGAATCGGCCTCTGGTGTCCGTATCCGTCTCAGTGACGGTCGTGAACTGATTGATGGTATGGCCTCCTGGTGGTCTGTGATCCATGGCTATAACCACCCTGTACTCACTGAAGCTCTGCAGGAACAGGCCGCACGTCTTTCCCATGTGATGTTTGGCGGGCTCACCCATGAACCAGCGGTTAAGCTTGCCCGCACACTTATTGATATCACACCTGCTGAGCTGGATCTGGTTTTTTTTGCGGATTCCGGATCCATTGCAGTGGAAGTTGCCATGAAAATGGCCATTCAGTATTTTCATGCAGCCGGAAAGCCCGGCAAGAAACGATTTCTCACCATCCGTTCAGGTTATCACGGGGATGCCTTTCATTGCATGTCAGTGTGTGATCCGGTAAATGGCATGCATCAGCTTTTTTCAGGTGTCCTGCCTCACTATTTTTTTGCCGACAAACCGGAATGTGCTTTTTCAGGTGAGTGGAATGACAGAGATATAATATCTTTCACAGAGCTCATTGAAAATCATCATGATGAACTCTGCGCAGTAATACTTGAGCCCATTGTCCAGGGCGCAGGAGGTATGCGTTTTTATCATCCGGAGTATCTGCGAAGGGTACGTGAACTATGCGATCATCATGATGTTCTGCTCATCGCGGATGAAATTGCAACAGGATTTGGACGCAGCGGAAAACTCTTTGCGTGTGAACATGCAAGCATTGTCCCTGATCTGCTCTGTCTGGGAAAGGCACTCACTGGCGGGTATATGACCCTGGCAGCAGTTCTCGCGACCCGGGAAATTGGAGAGAATATTTCAAG
>DQTH01000156.1 GCA_015662865.1 Desulfocapsa sulfexigens | reverse complement strand
CTTGAAGATACTCAAATCTTGACCCATTCGATAACGAGTGACCACAATATGTGGTATGTGCTGGAGTTATATGCATACCCCAGTTTTTTTATTACCGCGAATTTCTTCTTTAAAGGTGTAAAGAGGTTTCAGGAATTCATTGGTGATGCGTTGGTTTTTCTTTACATCGTCTGTGTGATCCAAATCAATGATTGTTTTTTTGTATTTGCAGTTAATGACACCATATGCCTCAATAGTTTTGATGAATGCAGAAGCAAAAGGCGTGAGAAGGTTCTCTTTGCCAGCATAGGGGAATGAATCAGGCACAATGGTTATACAATTAGAGCTACCCAGGATTTTATGAATCTTTTTTGTCAGGCTGAAAGAATCGTTATTCATAATGTTCCTCTACAGAAAAGCTTTTGTTCAAAATTGGAGCGGCCTGTTTAATCAGGGCTTTTGATGTCTTGCCTCCTTCTGTGTCAGGGACAGAATTTCCAAGAATCGAAGAGACAATATTTTGGTATTTAAGCTTACCTGATGGACAGCCAGGCAAGAGACGGCCCTTTTTTGTTACAGCGATTATTTCAGCTGCAATGAGTCGTTTCAGACTGCTGCAAAGAAGGTCTGCCGAGTATTCCGGACAATGATAGGCTAGTTGCTGTTTATCAAATTTAACTTTACTCTCATATGTACTGTAGGTGGCCTTTAATATGTCGATGGCAGCGCTGAGTTGTTCAAGAGGGGCGTGTGTAATTCTCTTAAGCTGGTAAGTTTTTTGTCGTTGACAGGCAAAGGCAATTTGTGCACCTGCAAGTATGAATACCCAGCTGAAAAACATCCAGATAAGAAAGAGTGGAAGAGTCGCAAAAGAGCCATAAATTGCATTGTATTTTGAGACTCCAATCTGAAGGCCGATATAAATATTTTGTGTAATAAACCAGAGAGTCCCAGCAAGCATTGCACCGATAAATGCGGGCCCTGGTTTTACTTTTGTATTTGGAAAAAAAATGTAGATTAGAAACAGAGTCAATGTAATAAAAAATAGAGGAACAAGGAGAAGCAGTGCCGTCTGCATCCTTGGCCCCTGCAGAAAAAAAGTGAGTTTGCTCAGTAATACGTCATTCTTCAGTACAGCATTTGCCGCAAATCCAAAGTTGATTGACAAGGGCATGAGTATGAGAAATGTCAGATAATCAGTGACTTTTCGTAATAAAGAACGTCCCATTGACACATGCCAGATTGTATTCATGGAGAGTTCAATGTTGCTGAGTACCAGAATTGCGCTGAGCAATACACCAAGAACACCAATAGTTCCCAGGGTGGCAAAATCTGTCTTGTCTACATAATTGAAAATCTGATCAGCTACTGAGCGAAACTGATCCGTGATCGCTAATCCATCTTCTATATCTTTGACAATTTCTTCTGTGTTATTCGTCTGCGGAAAAGGTTTCGCACCGGGCAGTCCTATTTGGGTTAACGGGGTAGTCTCTTCAAGAGTATCAATGTAACTGTAAACAACCCGCTTGAGTTCATTTCCTCCGCCAAGCCCTTTTACCACTGCTGTACTCATTGCAAGCATGGGTACCAGTGAGAGTAGAATTGTGTAGGTCAGGGCACTTGCGCGAATGTTGAGTTCATTTTTTCCAAACTCTTTAAATGTGATCAGGAGAATTCTGGTGAGACTATGCAGTGTGTGGAGGAGAAAAGAATTCTTGTCGCATGGGGCATTTGCCCAGGTGAAAAGACTTCCGAAGATGGTTCTGCGAACGTTTTCTTGCTTTGGCATTATAGAAGTGGCAACCGTATTGCTTGGCTAATCATTTGATTTTATATGTTTATTGCAGTGGTGGTTTGATCGGGCGTCAAGCATGCGGTATATTTTGTAAGTGTCAGGTTTGTGAACAAAGCCATTTGTCCAGCATTTCAAAAACTATATCTCGTTTGATCGGCTTGGTAATATAATCGTTCATGCCTGCTTCAATGCAGAGTTCACGATCACCTTTCATGGCATTAGCTGTCATGGCAAGGATGGGAATATCTGTAAAGCCCAGTTTCCTGATTTGTCTGGTTGCTTCATAGCCATCCATTTCCGGCATTTGTACATCCATTAAAATTGTATCAAACTTCTCTGGATTACTACTGAATGTTTCAACGGCAATTTTCCCGTTAGCAGCGACTTCAACGCTGTACCCGGCTTTAGTAAGGATCATTTTAGCCAGTTTCTGATTTACAAGATTATCCTCTACCAGGAGAATTCGAATGGACTGTTTTATCTCTTCCCTCACGGAGTATTGGGTAACCAGTTTTTTTTCGGAATCTGAAATATTTTCATCGTCGTTATTGCCCAGTGTTCTTGAAAGAGTCCTCATGAGTATGGATCGTCTGGACGGTTTGTTCAGAAAAGCGGAAAATCCAACTTCTTTGCACTGTTTTGCTATTTTTTCTGTGGAAGACGTATAGGCAAGGAAGGGAATATTTTTACTTTTCAGGTTTGATTCCCTGATCATTGTTGCAAGCTTCAGACCAGAGATAGTCGGCATCTGTAAGTCAATTATGGCAAGATCAAATGGCTCTCCGCGTTCATCTGCCTCTGCCAGAGTTTCCATGGCTTTAGTTTCGTCTAAAAGGGCAGTCGCCTTAATTCCTGCTTTAGTGAGGAGGTGCTCAAGTATGTCATTGTTTGCAGCATTATCATCGATAATGAGCATTTTTGTTCCTTCAAGATCAAGTTGCTTGAGTGTTTTAGCGTGTGATATTGAAGATTTTCGCATTTTTGCAGTAAAGTGGAAAGTCGATCCTTTTCCCTTTGTACTTTCAACCCAAATTTTTCCGCTCATTAACTTGGCGATTTTCCGACAAATTGAGAGGCCAAGGCCAGTGCCGCCATATTTCCTTGTGGTGGTGCCATCCTCCTGTTTGAATGCTTCAAAAATAGAGTCATATTTTTCCGGGTCTATGCCAATCCCTGTATCTCGTATGAGACAGTGAAGGGTAATATTTTTTTCATCCTCCTCCTCCACATTGATGGTCAGTTCCAATTCACCTTTTTCAGTAAATTTTGCGGAGTTTCCAAGAAGATTAACCAGCACCTGTCGAAATCTTCCGGGGTCGCCACTGACATTCGCTGGAAGGTTGTCGTCAATACGGCAGAGAACTTCAATGGGTTTACCAGCGACACGTGGACGGACCAGATCACACACATCATGAGCAGTGATTTCTGGATCAAAATCGATGTATTCAAGGCTCATTTGGCCGGCTTCGACCTTCGAGAAATCAAGAATGTCGTTAATGAGACTAAGCAATGCTTCACCACTTCTTTTGATGGTCTCAGCACAATCACGTTGTTCAGCATCAAGATTGCTTGAAAGAAGCATCTCAGTAAAACCGATAACGCCATTCATCGGAGTTCTGATTTCATGGCTCATGGAAGCGAGAAACTGGCTTTTGGCAACCGATGCTGCTTCTGCAGCAACCTTTGCTTCACGCAACTGTTTGGTTTGAATTTCGATCTCGGTCTGTAATGTTTTGGAGTAGTTTTCCTGCTGTTCCTGGATTATCCGATAACTCTTTTCATTATCTTCCAGTGTGAGCTGGTACTTTTGTTCGAGGACTGAAAATTTACGATCAAATTGTTTTTTCTGAATTTTCAGTTTTTTTTGAGCTGCCGCTGTTTTCTGACGGCTGCTGAAAAGTTCACAGTAGAGACCAATAACTTCTGGAAACCGGAAGGATGGAGTATCTGGCGAAGGAGAGCTGATGAACAGGTTTGATTTGATGTCTGGTAAAACGATGGCATAACAATCATTCCCGCCACTGACAACAACGTTACTCTTTTTTTCCCTGCTTTCCCGAAGAAGCGTTTGAAGTTCTTCTATTTGTGTATTCGTGAGAGGATGTCCTTTTCCACCATTGTGCTGTTTGCCATTATGGTCAACGCACAGGTAATAGCTCTCAGGTGCAGAAGCGGTGAGCATCAGCAGCAGTTCATCGATCTCCTGTTGATATGAGGTCACTGTATCAAAAACGGAGAAATACTCTGCCATCATACATCTCCTTGATTAATCATGGATAGGTAATGTCATGTGTTGTACAACATAATTGTTAACACTTCTGTTATTCTCCATACAGGTCCTGGGCATTACTCATTTCTTCCGGGAGGTCTTCGATGAGTACTTTATACTCATCCATATTTTCCTGGAGATGGACAACAAGGTGTTCTGGAAGCGCTGAGGTAATACCTACAAGAGCAGTATGGCCAAGTTGTCCTGTAATATATTCAGCAATCTGGAGAATTCCGGTCAGACTTTCCGGTGGATAATCACCATTTTCCAGATGATGATCTCTTATGGCTTCCTGAATGTTTTCAGGCATGTCCCAGTCCTGGGTCATCAGAAAACCAATTTCACAGTGATCAGTTCCAAGATATTCCCGTTCAAGATGAATAAGGGAGACTCCTTCATTGCATACCTCACAAGCGGCAAGAAACTTTTTAGGTTCTACCTGAGATTCAACTATTAGGCCAAAATCATGCAGAATACCACATAGATAAGCGTCATCGCCGTTGGTCCCGAAGATTCTTTCGGCAATCATTTTTGAGCAAATCGATACTGCTGCACAGTGGAGCCAGAGTTTTTTCCGGGAAAAAGCCTGAGATTGCCCCTGTTCCTGAAAAATATTTTTTAAGGCATCCGTAACTGCAATATTGTGCAGATTTTTCATGCCTAGATAGGCCACTGCCCGACCAATTGAATCCACTCGATGAACCAGACCGTAAAACGGGGAGTTTACCAGTCGAAGCAGGCGTACAACCAGAATGGGATCCATCCTGATGACCTTTTCAAAATCTTTCATGGTGGAATTATCATCTGCAATCAGGCGGGAGAGATTGGTGACAACATGGGGAAGTGTCTTTATGTCTTTGAATTTCCGGATGAATGTTTTTGCTTTTGACATCGTCAACCTTTGCTGGAATCCCCTTGGAGTAAGAAACTATTCTGCCATGATTTCTTTTTTGGTGATAGCTTCTGACTTCACCCGGTCAAGCAGTTCGGCAAGTACCGGTTTTATATTCTCGCGAATGTCTCCGGCTACAATGAGAAAAAGCAGGTCATCGCCCGGCTGGAAACGGCCGGTTTTTGCCTCTGTAATAATGTCATAAATGCCTTCCCGTTTAAGAAATTCCTGACGAATGGATTCTATTTTCTCAAGATCAGGAGTGACTTCCAGCGCCACAACTTCCTTCTTATCCTTGCGTGACCAGCTGCGGACAGTACCGTTGTGAATGAGGATCATACCTACATTGTCCTGGAAACCAGGTTGTTTTTTCATCTCGGCAATACGTTTTGAAATGTCCACTATAAACTCCTTATTTGTTGTTTTGTTTGTTGGTTGATTGGGGTAACTAAGACCCCACAAGGGGGAATAAGTACTTTATTGGAATATTTTCTTTGAAATAAACAGGTAAGCGTAAACTCCGAGAAAGTATTCAGTAAGGTACTAACACCCAACAAGGGGGTATAAGTGCCTTGTGGGGTGTTTGTAATATTTTGATTTAAACTAAAATTCATAAAAACTTTTTTTATTGCTGCTTATAGGGAGTAAGGCACTAAATAGCTTTGACAACAGGAATGGTCAACTGTTGCGAAGAACGCAGCCTGCTAAAGTCAAGATTTGTATTGTATTTTTTTAGGAGCCAGAGAGGGAGGTCAAATTTTTTTCTGCATATATCCCAGACTGTATCACCATTTTTTACTGTATAAGTACTGACTCCGACAATTTTATAGGCATTAAAGAAATCTTCTTCAGTTTCAAGGTGAAAGTCAAATCGTTTTTCTTCAAATTTTTTAGTAGAGATATTGACCAGGGCAATAATCATTTTTTCATCTGGGTGAAGCTGACGGGTATCAGAAAAATTGTTCAGTTTGCGCAGGGATGAAGCTGAGATTTTAAGCCAGTCAGCCAGAAGTTCCAATGATTCCTGGGGTTGTACGGTAATGGTACCCTGAGTGATATTATTTTTCTTTGATACATTGAAAACACCCAGTTCTCCAAGAACAACACTCCTTGCTTTTTGAATGCTTTTCCACGCTGGTCTGTGTTTCTTGCCTTCAGTGAGCAGTGGTATATTATTTAGGTCTTTGCCCGTTGAAGCTCTGGTTGTATTCCGGACTGTGACTTTTTGCCTGACCTGCGAAATGCTGCCTGGGGACTCTATTTTTCTACTTACGTACCTATCCGGAATACGCAGATTTTGACCAACAAAGATTGCTGCATTCGAATCTAGGTTGTTGGAATTTCTTAATGATTTTAAGCTAACGTGGTGAACTCTAGCGATTTTTCCGGCTGTGTCTCCCTGCCGTACCCGGTAGAATTTTGTCGGCTTCTGTCTTTTGTGGTAGATATGATTCGGAATTTCAGCAACTAATTTTTTATACTGGCTCGAATATGGCAGCCGTAGACGGTAGCCTTTGGGAATATATTTTTTTCCCCGCAGCACTGGGCGCCTGAGAGCCGGGTTGTGTTTTTTTATAGTATCCACTGAAACATTGAAATGTTTACTGATATCCTGGACGGCAATGTACGCCGGGAGAGTGAAATGCAGTTTTCTTACAGGTTTGCGCAGCTTAAGGGACGGGTCTTTCTCGAGTTTTTTGGCAACTTTTACGGCTGCCAGAAATTCGGAATAAAAGTTTCGAGAGGCAAATTTAAAATGTCCCTGATTGTAACGGGTGAAGATTTTTTCATAACGCAAATGAGCTTTCTTGGCTCGAAGCATTCCGGACGTCCCATAATTATAGGCAGTTAGAGCCAGTGGCCAGCTTCCAAGCAATTGATGGTTTTTTTTCAGAAATTTTGCTGATGCATGGCTCGCAAGAATCGGATCCTGTCTTTCATCGATTTCATAATTGATTGTAAGAAACTGTCTTCCGGTCGATCTGGTGAACTGCCAGATCCCGGAAGCACCAAATTTAGAATAGGCATTCAGGTTAAAAGAAGATTCAACATGGGGCAGGTATGCCAGATCTTCCGGCAACCCCTTTTTTCTGAAAATTGTTTTTATCTTGGCAATATACGCTCCTGATCTTATTACACCCTCCAGGAAACGGTCCTTTTGACCAATCTGGATACGAACTGAGTCGGCAGCCTCTTTCAGACGCTTGCTGCTGGCCTTTGCAAACAGAGCCGCAACGCGTTTTTCATCTTCACTGCGAGGTTTCACTCCTTTGGCAAGTTGAGTAAGTATTCTGGAATATTTCTTTTTAATACCTTTGAGAATTGGTTTGTTGATTTTTGAAGAACCAGGGATCAGGTGGCTGATTATGGGAATCACCTCATAGATGATTCCAAGATTTTTGGAATCATGAACTACAGCCTGGCTGGTGGAGTAGCGGCTGTAGATCTTTTCCCAGAACTGTACATTGTTATCAATAACAGGATAGCGGGGGAAAGGGTTTGCTGCAAAAGTAGATTCAGGGCTTAACAGGGAAAAGAAGAGCAGGCAGAAAAATGCAAAATTCAACTTGGAAACGATCGAATTTGTCAGTTTAGTAGCGCTGGAAATTTGCGTGGCAGAATTTGGCAACATAATAGTATTAAATAAAGAGTTGTACTGCGATCATCTTTATTAAATCATAAGGAGAAGTTGATGTATAGACCTATCTTGGCAACCCTCGGTTTTATTCTTTCCGAAGACCGAAAGAGTGTTCTTCTTGTTCACAGGAATAAGCGATCTGATGACCAGCATATTGGGAAATATAACGGTCTTGGGGGGAAAATGGAAGTGGGGGAAGATATACTGACCTGTTTAAAGCGTGAAATCAAAGAAGAGGCTGGCATTGTTTGCGGTGAAACAGAGTTGCGGGGTACAATAAGCTGGCCTGGATTTGGGTCTGCAGGAGAACACTGGTTTGGTTTTATTTTCCTGGTGAAAAATTATCAGGGCACTCCGTGTTACAGCAATGAAGAAGGAGATCTCCACTGGAAGCTGATTAGTGAATTGGAATCACTGCCCATGTGGGACGGAGATAAATATTTTCTACCTCTTGTGTTTGATGATAATCCGCATCCTTTTCATGGGTATATGCCATATGAGGATGGACGTCCTCTTGACTGGCACTATTCGCGGGGATGAATCGTAATGGCGTTTATCTGAGTTTTTATCGTTTTTGCAGAAGCATAAATTTTAGGTTTACTCAGGCCGGACTGTATGCTTGCAATAATAGATATCGAGGGTATAATCCTGTGCATTCTATCGCTTAAATTGAACTGAATTGTACGTTTTTAATTTGACGGTTTTTTGAAAACCTAATTTTTTTGATGAAATTGTAACAGGCTTCATCAGCGAGACATATGTTTTAATCTTTTAACCTGCGGGAGCATGTTGAAATGATTAAAATCAACAGCAAGTCGATGAAGTATCCTTGCAATTTCATCTTATTTAATCTGGAGTAATTGATATGAGTAAAGAGAATGAACTGGAACGTCTTGAAGGATTCGTCGCCACCCTGCTTGATAAGTTTAACGCCCTGCAGGGAGTAAACAGGGAGCTGACCAAGCGTATAGAAAGACGGGATGCAACCATTGAAAACCTTCAGGACGAACTTGCTTCCATGAAAGACGAACGCGGAGATATCTCTTCCCGTGTGATTAACCTTATTGGGAAAATTGAAGAGTGGGAATCCACCAGTGGCATTGCTGCAGCCGATGATGATGCCGAATCTGATGACAAAGAAACAGATTCCGGTATCCAGGAAAATTTGTTCTCCGTTGATGCTCAAGAATGATGGAATCGTAAAAAGCTAAAACCTAAGATGGATTTGTAGATCAGTGTAGACTTTGAAAAACTCCATATTCGAGGCGCGTTTATGCCCTTGGGTGCAAAAAATATATCATTTCGGCGTGCCGGAGTAGGTGGAAATGATTCGATTTTTTTTACCCAAAGGTACTTCCTTCGGGCGCACAACGAAGAAGATTGAGAGTTTTCGAAGTCTATGCTTATCTACGAATCCATCAAGAATGATTAACAGGAAGTAACCCTATCGGATACTTACCTGAATGTAGAAAAAATGGGGATAAGAGGTGGGGCGCTTGGAACGACTCGTTCGGTTTGAACTCATAGGGCACGAATTTGCTTTCTATACCGGTGCTCCTGAGGAGGAAGTGAACGAGATCATTCAAATGGTGACTGATCTTATTCAGGAAAATAGTTCATCAACCGCCTCTGGAAGTATCCCTGTCGGTAAGATCGCAGTGCTTGCCAGTCTGAATATTGCATCCAGATATGTTGAGCTGAAACGGAAGTTTGAAGACTACAAACAGGACACCGGCGTGCGACTGGATAAGCTTGGTCAACAGATAAATCGTGAGTTGGAAAGAGAAAAGGACAGGTCAGGAAGATAAGCTATTTTTTTTTAATAAATTTTGCTATACTGAATGGAATTGAAAGAGTTTACAATTTTTCCCTGGCCTGTTGGTGATCTTCAGTGTTGTTGAGCCAACTCTCAGAAAAAGGGTAACTCCGCTGTCCCTGAATGGAAAATCGCTTGCGAATTACCAGGAAGGCATATGAGTCTGCCCACCTATACTATAGGTTTAACGTTCCTGGAGACACGGCAGGGTGGGGAAATTGTTTTTTATCAGGACAGTTTGTTTTTGAACGTGCTGTTCTGTTTGCATATTTCGGGTACGTTTCATACTGATCCCGAAAACAACCGGCAGAATTGACTGCAGGTGGAAAGAGCAGGATCCGGAAAGAAGACGAAAAGAGGGAAAAGTCTGTTTATACTTAACTGTCTAACGGTGAACCATCTGGCATAACCGATATTACATATAGAAAAGAAATTTAGTATTTATTTTATGTTTATTTTGAATATAGGTTCTTTGGTATAGCAGATCAAAAATGGAAGTATGATATGGGGCTATGTTTTTATTATAGCGTGTTTACTATTATACATACCTGATGGTAGAGACAGTTTTGTGTGAATTCCAGCTATCTCAGGAATTTTTTCTTTACGTCTCCCTCCCTTTCGTTTCACTTCTCCCCCCTTTCTCTTAAATAGCAAATTATTTTACTACTATTTCACTTGTTGTTTTTTCTGCTGTCAGGGGGGAAGTCTTGTGGATTTTCAATTAATTGCATATCTGGCAGGGAGTCTGATTACAGGCGTAGCTGCAGGTGTTTTTCTGCGGAAACGTCTTGTGGAAAGCCATCAGGCCCATATGGATTCTCAGGGGAAACAGATTATCGAGACAGCCATTGTACAGGCTGAACAGATAAAAAAAGAGTCTCTGCTTCAGAGTAAGGAAGAGGCATACAAACAGAAAAAGCTTGCTCAGGAAGAAATTCGGGCTGAAAAACAGGATCTTAAAGAAGAATTACACCGTCTTGAACAAAAGAAAAATCGTCTAAAAAAAGAATGGGCTACCCTTGATAAGCGTCAAGGGGACCAGGATAAACGGGACAACTATCTGAAACAACAGGAAAGGTTTCTTGTTGACAAAAATAAGGAGATTGATCTTCTCATCGGTAAAAAACGTTATGAGCTGGAGAAACTTTCCGGAATCAGCCAGGATGAAGCAAAGGTAATGCTCATGGAGTCTCTTGAAAGTGAGGCTCGCATGGATGCTGCCAAGCGTTTGGCCCGCATCGAAAATGAAATGAAAATGCAGGCTGACCGCAAGGGCAAAAATATTCTTGCTTTGGCCATTTCCCGATATGCCGGCGATTATGTTGCCGGCAAGACGGTTTCAATGGTGCCCCTGCCAAACGATGAGATGAAGGGACGTATTATTGGCCGGGAAGGTCGAAATATCCGGGCAATCGAGGCAGCTACCGGTATTGACATCATAATCGATGATACTCCTGAAGCGGTTATTCTTTCAGGTTTTAATCCTGTCCGCCGTGAAGTTGCCCGTCTGGCATTGCTCCAACTCATCAATGACGGGCGTATTCATCCTGCCCGTATTGAAGAAGTGGTGGAGAAGGTGAGCAAGGAGCTTGAGATTGTCATGAGAGAGGCCGGCGAACAGGCAACTTTCGATGTTGGTTCCCACGGTGTCCATGTTGAGTTGATCAATCTTCTTGGCCGGTTAAAATACAGGACCAGTTATGGTCAAAATGTGCTGCAGCATTCTCTGGAAGTTGCTTTTCTCTGCGGGATTATGGCTGCAGAGCTTGGTATTGATGTGAAAATGGCTAAGCGTGCAGGACTACTTCATGACATTGGTAAAGCCGTGGATCATGAAGTCGAAGGATCCCATGCCATTATTGGCCGTGATCTGGCTAAAAAGTATGGTGAACCCGAAGAAGTCGTCTATGCCATAGGCGCACACCATGAAGACCAGCCGCCTCAATCAGTACTCGATGTTCTGGTGCAGTCGGCTGATGCTCTTT
Source organism: Desulfocapsa sulfexigens (assembly GCA_015662865.1). GTDB lineage: Bacteria > Desulfobacterota > Desulfobulbia > Desulfobulbales > Desulfocapsaceae > Desulfocapsa > Desulfocapsa sulfexigens_B. The sequence continues at coordinate 15,739 of DQTH01000156.1, read as the reverse complement.
CCGGTGCCCGCCCTGGTGCCCGTAAAGAGATGCTGCAATCCTATGTTAAGCGACTGGAGGACCTTGAGGCCATTGCCGGAGGTTTCGAGGGCGTTGAAAAATCCTACGCCATTCAGGCTGGCCGTGATCTCAGGATTATTGTCGATTCCCAGAAGGTTAAGGATGGAGAGGCCACGCTACTCAGCCAGGATATAGCCAAAGCCATAGAAGAACAACTAACATATCCCGGACAGATTCGTGTGACTGTAATTAGAGAAACCCGTGCTGTTCAGTACGCAAAATAAATTATCAAGAATAGATATAGAACAAGTAACAATGCAAACTGTAGAAGAACAAATCGCCCTGCTGGAAAGGGGTATCGTTGACTGTATAAGCCATGATGAACTGGTAAAAAAACTGAGAAAATCCTTAGAAACAGGGGTGCCATTACGAATAAAAGCTGGATTTGATCCCACTGCACCGGATCTGCATCTGGGGCATACTGTTTTACTCCAGAAGCTAAAACATTTTCAGGATCTTGGTCATGATATCTATTTTTTGATTGGTGATTTTACAGGGATGATTGGCGATCCAACGGGAAAATCTGAAACCAGAAAGGCACTGACCCGTGAAGATGTTGCCGCCAATGCAGAAAGCTATAAAGAGCAGGTTTTTAAGATTCTTGACCCTGAAAAAACCCGGGTAGTCTTTAATTCTGAGTGGCTGTCCAAGCTGGATTCGTTTGACATGATCCGTCTTGCCTCTGAGCTGACTGTTGCCAGAATGCTTGAGCGGGAGGATTTTAAAGTCCGTTTCCGCGAAGGAAATCCTATCTCGATTCATGAATTTATGTATCCTCTGATACAGGGCTATGATTCTGTGGCCCTTGAGGCAGATGTCGAGCTGGGCGGTACTGATCAGCTTTTCAATCTGCTGATGGGGCGCGATCTGCAGCGTTCACGTGGACAGGCTCCTCAGGTGGTTATGACCCTTCCTCTGCTTGAAGGCCTTGATGGCGTTAATAAAATGAGTAAATCTCTGGGAAATTATATTGGCGTATCAGAACCAGCCAACGATATTTACGGAAAAGTACTCTCCGCTTCTGACGAACTTATGTTTCGCTATTTTGACCTGTTGAGTGATTTGAGCCGTGATGAGATCGCTGAACTCAAGGCTGATATGGAATCCGGTAAATTGCATCCAAAGGAGATTAAAAAGAAACTGGCGAGAGAACTGACTGCCCGGTTTCATTCTCAGGAGGCGGCTTTACAGGCAGAGGAGAATTTCGACAAAGTTTTTCGTAAGGGCGGATTGCCGGATGATATCGTCGAGAAAAAAATTCAGACTGAAGAGGATATCTGGCTCCCGAAACTTCTTGTTGAACTGGACATGGTGAAATCCACCTCTGATGGTCGGCGAATGATCAAACAGAATGCCGTGTCTCTTGATGGAAAAAAAGTTACAGATATGAAGATGAATGTTTCACCGCAGGGAGAAATTCTCGTGAAGGTTGGAAAACGTCGTTTTTGTAAAGTGATTTTTGAATAACAACTGAAAAAGCAAAAAAAACTAATATAAAAAAAGGGCCTGTCGAATATTATTCGACAGGCCCTTTTTTTTTCTATTTCGAAACTAACTAAAAAATCAGTTTACCAGCTGTTTCTCATCCATATCATTGCACTCACTGCAGAGTCCGGAAAATTCAATATGATGACCAAGAACCTGATATTGGCTGAGGTCTTCAGCAGCTTTATTGATATCTGACATCACAGGCATGTCAATGTCATCAACTTTGCCACAACTCAGACAACGAATATGATAATGCGGGTCAATGGTGGCATCAAAACGTTTCTGGGTTCCGCCAACTTCAAGTTTTAAGATGATTCCAGATTCTGCCATCAGTTCAAGATTTCTATAAACTGTTCCAAGACCGATACGTGGAAGGCGTTTCCTAACCATGTCATAGACTTCATTTGCTGTGGGGTGTGTGGTCACCTTGCCAAGTTCTTCGAGTATGATCTGACGTTGGGTTGTCAAACGCATTTGTGGAGTAAGTTGCATTGGGTCTCCTTGAATGAGTGGGAATTATTATTGTTAGTCAATAATATCTCAAAAAACTGAATTATCAAGTAAATAATTCGATTAAACAGCATCGCTTAATGAAAAATTAATATTTTTTTAGCAAAAAAAGGGGGTTGGAACAGGTCGCTCCTATCCTAAAAATGGATTGAAATAGCCGAGCTGTAAAGCGGGAAAGTCATTTCTAAGCTTTTTAAGCCAGTTTCTCATGCCCATTGACTTGACAGGTTTGTCGATACCAACACATCTCAGGTACCATTCCGGGTCCATATTCAGGTTGCGCAGCTGAATTCGATCCGGCTGAAAAGTAGTGAGCAGGGAATAAAGTGCTTTATACTCAGCAGGTGAGTCGGTAAAACCCGGAAGAATGAAATAATTCAAAGAAACAAACTTGTGGGCTTCTTTCATTATCTGAATTGAATTGAATACATCAGTAAGAGAGAAGTTTTGCGGACGATAGTAACTGTGGTGATAGTTATCCTGTGCAGAGTTCAGGCTTACCCGAAGACTATCAAGACCAGCCGCTGCAAGTCGTTTGACAGATTGGGGAAGACTGGAATTAGAGTTCAGATTGATGGTACCCCGATCGCATTTATTACGAATTAAAATAATCGCTTTTTCTATGGTATCGGCCTGGAGAAGAGGTTCCCCTTCACAACCCTGACCAAAACTGACAATTGCATCCTCTGCTTCCTGCAGGTGGGGAATGGCAATCTGGCTTATTTCAGCTGGCGTGGGTACAAACTGTATTCTATCCTGGGTAGCAGAACATTTACCGGATGCCTGCAGTGATATGCAGCCCACGCACCTGGCGTTACAGGTAGGGGACGTGGGCAATGGTGCTTCCCAGCGACCAAGGAAATAATTCCTGGCAGCAGGACAGGCGTAGGTGAGACAACATTTACCAAGATGCTGAACCAGTCTGTTATGTTTGTGCTGTTTCAGTTTCTTTGCTGTTTTTATGTTTATCTCATTTTGGTTGAACTGGGCACAGTCTTGGCGAATATCCCTGTCACTGCGAAAAGCTGTGGTCCAGAATTGATCTTGGTACCAGCCCAGAGCTGTATAGGCAAAAAGTGGCAGGCGCGGTGCTTTGTCAGTTGTCTGGTATGCACTGTTAAGAACAGCAGTATGAGCCGGAGACATAAAGGCTGCAACAGCCTGGATTTTTTCTCCCGGGTTATAAGGATCTTCTTCAAGAACAAGTGGTTCACCTGAATCCTTGTCACATCCAATGGGGAGACGACCGGGGAGAACAAAAAGTTCACTGCCCTCCGGCAATGGAATAAAATCGTTTTTGGAAGGAGGCAGAAAGCTTCCGGCGCTCATACCTGCAGCATGCAGGTCCTGGAAATCGGTTATGTTTCCCTGAGCGTCAGCGTATACAAGAGAAGGCTGTCCTGCTGGGTGAATCACTGTTGCGGTCTGAGAATTTTGAAAACGGAATCAATGGCCCGATAGATATCAATATCTTCGCCAAAAATATCTTCTATAGCCGGGTTGTTGATCAGATCTTCAATAACGTAGCCGGTAAGATAAAGGCTTACTATATTCGGGTCCTGGATAAGGGTACGGATCGGCGCCACTTTTAATTGAAGGTCAAATTCGTCCATTTCGGGCAGGATCTTCAATTGCGCAGCAAATACATCACGGACACTTTGTACTGAATTTAACTCGATAATTTCACGATCGATCAGGCGCTGGGTCAGGCGCGCTGCAAATTCTTCAGCATTATCCCTTGCTTTGTTGAGGATAAAACGTCTTTCCCTTTCCCGCTTTCTATCAATGGCACGGATAGTTTTATCTGTTGCATTTGTCGCACTAATATGAGCCTTTGCCATTATATTCTCCTGTGGAGGAACTAATTAGATAATAATTTTTTTTAAAATTTACAGTATAAAGGCAAATCTTCCAATCAAAATCTCTATTCGTTACTATTATATAAGGCTGAAAAATTATTCATTCTGCTCTGTAGCGAAGATGGGAGATTCAGCTCATATTTTTGCAGATATTCAGCAGCCATTCTGTGGGTGTTAAAGATAGGGATATTGAGAATGAGATTCATGATAGCCTTATCGATAAACTGTGATCGGGATCCTTCATCGTAATATTCTTCAAGTACGCCGGGCAGCATCTGGTAAAAAGATGCTGAGTCTTCAGCATAAAGAAGAGCCTCTGGTGATTCACTGAGATCCGTTTCATCCACCGGACCTTCATGGCCAAATTTCCACCCTGTAAGTCCTTTATGGTATCCTTCCACCCACCAGCCATCCATAATCGACAGATTGGGAACTCCATTCAATGCTGCTTTCATACCACTTGTTCCTGAAGCCTCAAGAGGACGTTTCGGATTGTTGAGCCATACATGAACACCGGCCACCATCATTTTGGCTATTTTCATGTCATAATTTGGTATGAAGATAAGGTTAACCAGACCCTGACTTTTTGTGTAAAGCTCCTTCTGATAATCAAGAATGGATTTTATAACAGTTTTTCCTGGTTCATCTGCAGGATGAGCCTTTCCGGAGAAAAGGAAATTGATGGGTCTCTTATCTTTTACGGCAATGGAACAGAGTGTGTCAATATTATCAAAAACGAGATCTGCCCGTTTGTAGGTAGAAAAACGTCTGGCAAAACCGACAGTGAATACTGTGGGATCAAGTTTTGTGTCGGCGTCAATGATATTTGAGTAATAATTGGGTGGATCAATCCATGTACTCGTCATCTGATTACGATGCTGAAGTAACATGGCATTAATATAGCTATAGAGAATTTCAGAGTCCTTCTGCCATGCATGCTCCAGATAATCCCTGAATCTTTTATTATTTTTAAGGGATGCAACATTCTGCAGAACTCCCGGATTATCTCTCCAGTTGTTCAACTCCGGGAAACTGTCAAAGAGTTCCGCCCGGGTATTACTGATCCAGGTAAGATGATGAACACCGTTGGTAATAGCGGTAATTTTTTTTGCAAAACCGGGAAATTGCTTTTGGGTTACGTCTCTGTGCAGCCTGCTTACACTGTTAGCAGAACGGTTAACCCGCATGGCAAGAGTTGTAAAATTATAGGAATGCGGGGAGTCCTCATCATGGGCCAGCAATTCAAGAATATGTTGGCATGATTTGTGGCTGATTCCAGCGTAGACGGATTTGTTGAACCTGTCATGTCCTGCCTTTACCGGGGTGTGGATGGTATACACAAGTTTTTTGGCGATTTTATCTGCCGCAGCAATAATCTGAGAATTATCAGCCCGGGAAATATCATGATGTTTTAATGAGTTCTGCAGTTCTTCAGAAATGAGCTGCAAAGCCACAACAACACCATGCTGTTCGTTGAGGTGGAGAGTGTTTGATGTGATTCCCATTGCCTGCAGGACCGGAAGGATCCCTGTTCCGAGCATTCGGCGCTGAGTGGCCTTGATTATTGATGACTCAGAGTTGTACAGTTGCCCGGCAGCCTCGCGGATAGGAGGGGGGTTGTCCTTAAGTGAGAAATCAAGAAGAAGCTCAGGAACAAAGTAGTCAAGAGTATGGTTGATTTCCATTTTCATCCACACCTGTGCAGATGCCATGGTCTCCTGATCATACTCGTTGAAAAAAGGAATGTGTACTTCCAGTGCTTGTTCAGGATTCTCGGGATCACGTAGAAGATAGAGTCCGGGCGTTTGTTCAGGATGCCACTCGACAGACTGGGATATCTGTCCGATTTTGGAATCAACGATCTGGGAAAAATAACCATGGCGATAGAGGAGACTGACCGCGACCACTGGTAGTCGACAATCTGCAAAGCTTTTTAGAGTGTCTCCTGCCAGAACACCCAGTCCTCCACCATAGCAAGGGATTTTTTCAGGACCACGGAAAAGTGTATCAACAAACTGCTTGAGCTGGGGGTCCTGAGCAATGGGTTTTTTCAGATGCAGGAGTTTATCTTTTAGGGGGTGGAATACATCAGGGTCTGCTCCTATTTCCATGGATATGTAGACAACAGAATTGGTGTCGGTGGCGGTAAGCTTTTTCCATACTCCATCGAAAATTTCCTGAGAAACACCGAAAAATGTACCAAACTGATTTTTGGCAATGAGATTGTGGAGAGTACGGTCGTTACTTGTCAGCTTGTTTTGTTGCATAGAAGATCCTTACAGATTGTTTTATCGTTTTTTTTCAAGTGTAAAAATGATTCTGCTGTAATAGGATTCCAATTTGCTTCTGAAAAGGAAAGCAGGGAAAACGTCTAGTATTTTCCCAAAAAAAAAAGTAGAATTCTAAAATCGACTTTACTAGTAAATAAAGTATTATAAAAGCCATGTTACTCGAAGATGTATTGCTTTGTCCATAGGAGGAAAGCATGAACCAGAGAAACAATATGCATGTTGGGATATTTTTGCTGACAGTTTTTTTGATGTTGCCAGGTTGTGCAAGCAAAAAAACAGATAATCAGGCTACGCAGGTGTTGCAGGATCCAGCAGCCATCGGGCAGGAGGAATCGCTGGAATCAAAGTCAATTGGCATTATGGAAGGCCGTACAACAGGTCCTATGTTGCCGGTTTATTTCAGTTTTGATGCCTATTTAATTAGGGGTGACCAAATACCCAGAATGAAAGTCAACGCGGATTTTCTCAAAGAAAAAAAGAATATTTCAATAAGAATTGAAGGGAATTGTGACCCAAGGGGAACCAGAGAGTATAATCTGGCACTTGGTGAAAAACGTGCTCAAACTGCGAAGAAGTATCTTGTAAATCTTGGCGTCAATGCAGATAGAATTGCCACAGTCAGTCTTGGAGAAGAAAAGATACTGCTGCACGGCCATGATGAGTTGTCATGGGCTCAGAATCGCAGAGATGATTTTGTTGTTGAATAATTTATCATAACTGTAATAGTAGTGGATTTGGAAAAATATATTCTGTCTTCCATTACTATTATTAATTCCTATAAACAGGAGAGAATTAGATGTTGAAACGTATAATGTTAGTTGTAACGCTGGTGGTACTGGCAGGTTTTACATTTGATAGTAGTACTGTCCGCGCTGAAGCACAAAAAATTGGAGTCATGAATATCCAGAAAGTGCTCATCGAATCGTCTGCGGGGCGTAAAGCAAAGGCTGTTTTTGAAAAAAGAATGAAGGAATTGCAGGAAAAATTTAAAAAAGAGCAGGCTTCATTAGTTGCCTTGCAGAAAGAAATAGAGAAGAAAAGTTCTGCATGGAGCAAAGAGAAGAAAGGTGAAAAAGTTCGTGAATTGCAGTTAAAACAGCGCGAACTGCAGATGAAGAGTGAAGATGCAAAAATGGAGCTCAAACAGTTGCAGGACAAGGAGCTTGAACCTATTCTCAAAATGCTGCAGACTGTTGTCAATTCTTATGGCGAGAAAAATGGCTATGCTATGATACTTGATTCCAAAGTAGCAGTTCTGTATGCTGATAGCAGCGCTGATTTGAGTAGTGAGATCAAAGAAGAGCTGGACAAACGTATGAAATAAATAAAGAGTAGATTTTGGCTCTTGAATATTGTCTGGAACATGACACTCTAAAACGATGCTGGGAATAGTTCTCTGCATCGTTTTTCTTTGTCTGGATAAAAACGAATAAAATGCAACCTCTTGAATTTATAAAATTTACTCCACGAACCAACTGCGGCGAATGTGGTTACGCCGCTTGCCTGGCTTTTGCTGCTGCTGTGACAAAAGGTGGTGAAAATCCTGAGAAATGCCCCTATGTTGATGTTTCTCAGTTAGGAGATGAGTTTTCCGGTGCAAACAGGGGGAAAGATGGTCTCGAAGGAGTGGGTAAACTTCTCGATGAAAAAGATCTGGCACTTGTTGCCTATCTGAAAAAGAAAACCAGCACCATAGATTTTGCTGCGGCTGCAGAGAAGATTGGCTGCCAGTGGTCCGGGCCGGAAAAAGACAGTCTGCTTTTTCACTTTCTCGGGCGTGATGTGGAATTATCCCACGATACTGTTCTCATCGAAGGGCAGGAGGTTGAAGATCCTCGAGATCAGATTTTGTTGTATAATTATGTTCATTTTGGTGGTGGTGATAAGCCTGAACAGGAGTGGATTGGGATGGAATCTCTGCCTAATTCCATCTCTAAAGTTCGTACTTTGAGGGTATACTGCGAAGAACGAATTGCTTCCAATTTCACCGAAAAGGCAGATCTTTTAATAAAATGTGCTCCAAAACTTGGCGCAATACTTCAGGAAAACCCGGAGCAGAGCTGTACTGCAGCTTTTTTTGTTCCTGTTCTTCCCCGCCTGCCCCTTTTTGTCCTCTTCTGGGACGAGGATAAAGAGGATGGCTTTCCTGCCAAAGTAAAGGTGCTTTTTGATCAAAATGTTATGGATTTTTTAGATATTGAATCATTGGTTTTTGTCTGTGAAAGAATGGCGGAACGCTGGGTGGAGCTTGCACAATGACAGCTGAATTGGAAAATCTGGTACAGCAGATCAGTGGCAAAAAAATACTTGTAGTCGGAGACATTATTGTTGATCATTTTGTCTGGGGCACAGTAAACAGAATCTCTCCTGAAGCCCCAGTGCCTGTTGTCAATGTCACCAGGGAAGAATTTCTCCTGGGGGGGGGAGCCAATGTTTTACACAATATATATTCCCTGGGCGGTGAGGCCGCCATATGCGGGATAATTGGAGATGATGAGATGGGATCCCGTCTGCAGATTCTGCTGCAGGATCTGGGTGCCTCCACTGAGGGGCTGGTAAAAGGGAAGCGGCAGACAACCGTGAAAACACGGGTGGTGGCGCAGGGACAACAGGTTGTTCGTTTTGACAGGGAACAGAGTCGTATGCCATCCGAGACCACCGTGGCTGCCATGATAGCATATCTCAATAATAATATATCAGGCTTTGATGCCATTATTATCTCTGACTATTACAAGGGGGTTATCGGCAAATCACTGATGAATCAGCTCCTTGCCCGGGTAAGCGAAATAGAGAAGGAACAGAATAGAAAAATTCCGGTGGTGGTTGATCCAAAGCCGAATCAGCCTGAGCGATTTTATGGTGCCTCCCTGATGACCCCCAATCATCTGGAAGCTGAAAAAATGTCCGGGATGAGTATCAGGAATACCAGTGATCTTCGTGAAGCAGCTGGATTGCTGCTTGAGAAAGCCGGCTGTCAGGCAGTACTCATTACCCGTGGAGAGTCTGGCATGGCACTGCTTGAAAAAGGAAAAGAACTGGTCTCCATCCCCACCACAGCCAAGGCTGTTTTTGATGTCACAGGGGCAGGCGATACAGTCATTGCAACCCTGGCACTTGGCCTTGCCGCCAGAGCCTCTTTTGCCGGTGCTGCAGCACTTGCCAATATTGCTGCCGGTGTGGTAGTTGGGAAAGTCGGAACCGCAACGGTGAGCCAGGAAGAACTCCTTGCAGTACTTCATGGAGAAGAAATTGTTGAAACAGCTTTTACCAGCTGTGGATGAGGAATAAAAGAAAATGTCCAGCAAAAGTATGACCGGATTCGGTCGTGGTGAGGCGGTGGCCGGAGGTCGGCAGTGGATTGCCGAGATCCGCTGTGTCAATCATCGTTATCTTGATCTGAAAATTAAGCTCCCGAAAGGCTATGCCGGCCTTGAAGAAAAAGCTCGAAAGATACTGTCTGCCACATTACAGCGCGGCCGTGTTGATGTACATTTCTCTGTGACCGGAGATTTTTCCGATCTGCAGAAAATAGAAGTAAACTCCAGTCTTGCCACCACCTATCGCGATGCACTGACGCGGCTTGGGGCAGCACTTGATTTAAGTGACAACACAACTCTTTCCCAGCTTGCCTCCTATCCGGATGTCCTGGTACTGAAGCAGCAGGAGGAGGATCTGGATTCTGTCTGGCCGGCCATGGAGCAGGCCTTGAAAATAGCCCTTGTCACCTGTGACACCATGCGCAGTCAGGAAGGTGAGGCCCTGACCACTGATCTTCTGGAGAGGCTGGATCATTTTTCAAAAGTTGTTCATGAAATTGGCAACAGTATTCCAGAACTTCTCCAGCGCAGACAACAAAATCTTGAAGAACGACTGGAAAAACTGCTTGATAATATTCAACTGGATCCTCAGCGTCTGGCTCAGGAAGTGGCGATTCTTGCAGATAAAACCGATGTTACTGAAGAAATTGTTCGTTTGGACAGCCACATCAATCAGTTTCGGGCATTTCTTGAAGCTGATGAGGCAACAGGAAGAAAACTCGATTTTCTGCTTCAGGAATTCCTGCGCGAGGTCAATACCATGGCCTCCAAAATCAATGATGCTGCCATTGCCCATCTTTCAGTGGAACTCAAGGGAGAGCTTGAAAAGATGCGGGAGCAGGTCCAGAATATTGAATGATTTTTTCATTTTTCATTTTTTTTATGTTTCCATGGAGGATGGATGCCATGCAGCTTATTAATATCGGGTTTGGAAATACAGTGATGATTGATCGGATTATTGCCGTGGTGAATACCGGTTCATCCCCGGCCAGAAAGTTAAAAGAACTTGCCAAAGAGGGGGGACGGCTGATTGACGTGACAGAGGGCAGGCGAACTCGTTCGCTTCTGGTCATGGATTCCAATCATATAATCCTCTCTTCCATTCAGCCTGACACCATCAGTCAGCGCCTTGCTGCTCTGCAGTTAAGCACACATGTGAATAGTGCCGTAAAAGGTACAAAGGTAGGATGATATGACTGCAACAGGGAAGCTTTTCATCCTCTCAGCTCCATCCGGTGCCGGCAAGACAACGATTTTGAAAAAGGTCATGGCCCAGGTGGAACGCCTTGCTTTTTCAGTGTCCCACACAACCAGGTCTCCACGCGGTGGTGAAAAAAATGGCGTGGATTATCATTTTGTTTCTGTTGATGAATTTCAGCGCATGCAGGAGCAGAATCTTTTTCTGGAATGGGCTGAAGTCCATGGAAATTATTATGGAACCAGCCGTCCGTCTGTGCTGGAACAATTGGAACTCGGACAGGACATAATCTTGGATATTGATATCCAGGGTGCTGCAATCATTGCCCGTGACAAGAGTGTTCAATCTGCGACCGTTTTTGTGGCACCACCATCACTTGCAGAACTTGAAAATCGTCTCCGCGGCCGGGGAACAGACTCCAATGAGACCATTGAACTGCGCCTGCGAAACGCAGCCAAAGAGATGGCTGCTGCAAAGGATTATGAGTATCTTGTGATTAACGACAGGCTGGAAGATGCTGTCTCCACCATGCAGTCCGTGATCATCGCCGAGCGTAGCCGCAGCCATCGACTACCTGATGGTGAGCCCATTAACCTGGTGACCGACAAGTGATGGAGCGTTTCGAAGTCTACGCTTATCTACAAATCCATCATAGAGTTTAATTTTTTTTGTGAGCTTATTACAGGTGAAAAAGAAAGAAAAAAACTTTCGTAAAACAGGCGAGAGAAAGATTCGTTTGAGTGACGATCTTCTCTGGGGAATTCATCCGATATATGAAGCCCTGGAGAAAGAAGCTGATCGGATCAGTGAGATTATCCTGGTAAAAGACAGAAAAGGCGGGAAACGGGAAGATATCATTGAAAAGGCACGTGCTGCAGGAATAAAGATGAACTTTGTTTCTTCTCTGCGTCTGATTGGTGAAGATGCTTCCCAGGTACGGCACCAGGGGGTTGTGGCTAAAATGGCCCAGACAAGCCTGCTCTCTTTTGACGAGCTGCTCGAAAAATTTCAAAAAGGAGTGGAGCAGGGTACAAATCCAAGGCTTATTGTTCTTGATACTCTGCAGGATCCGCATAATATCGGGGCGATCATTCGTTCTGCCCACGCATCTGGCATGGATGGAGTATTGCTCACCAGGGAACGCTCAGCTCCTCTTGGTGGTGTGGCCGCTAAATCAGCAGCCGGTGCCATGTCACATATCGATATCTGCCAGGTAGCAAATCTGGCTCAAGCTTTACAGTCTCTGAAAAAGGCTGGTGCATGGGTGTTTGGTGCCATAAAAGATGCCGAAGCCCAGTCACTGTATGAATCTGACCTTGTTCTTCCGGCCTGCATTGTTGTTGGCAGTGAAGGCTCAGGCATTCGACCTCTGGTCCGTAAACAATGTGATGTCCTGCTTTCCATCCCCATGGAAGGACAACTCGATTCTCTCAACAGCTCAGTGGCTGCAGGGGTTATCATGTTTGAGATGTTGAGACAGCGGCAGAGCAAAAGTTCCTGAATATTTCTTCTTCCTCGACAATCTTGTCGTGGTAAGTCTAAATTGTCGAATTAAAGCCATTTCCATTTTATGGCTTTTTTCCTCTAAGGCATTGAATTTTCACAACATACACGTTTATTCATCTTCTGGCACACTTGTTGTTATAAGAAAGACATAATCAACAAATCTTTCCATATCGGAAAGGTAAATTAAACAGGAGGTATGTTATGAAACTTTCAGCAAAATTGGTAAAAACATTTGTTTTGGCAGCAGCAATCACCATGTTCACTGTCCCTGCAATGGCAGGTAATGGTCATGGCCCTGCAGATGGAACCGGTAACGGTCCTGGAACCGGCGATTGTTTAAACGCAGCTGTATTTCATCTTGATGCTGACCTGCTTGTCCGCGGCGGCAACGGTAATGGTGGTAATGGACCCGGAGATGGAACCGGCAACGGTGGAAATGGTCCTGCAGATGGAACCGGTAACGGTCCCGGAACCGGCGACTGTCTGAACGCTTAATGGAAAGTGTTTGATTTGATATGAAAAAAGCCGATAAAGACCGGAGTTTACTTCGGTCTTTATCGGTAATTATATAATCTCTGCTTTTTTTATGGCGTCATCACTTTGGAAGGATTCAGTGCCCTGAAGTGAATCACTGAACCGCCATGTTCTTCTGCTGCAGAATCGGCATCAGACTTTAAGCGATAGGGCAGGGCTTCCTTTCCCATGGGGCCCATGATGTTTGAGCCAACCAGATAGTACAGTCCCATGGCGTATTCATACCCACCGTCCGGGTAAACAGTAACCCAGATTGATTTAACCTTTTCCGGTATTTTTAAATACTTTTTCTGGTCAGCCATGAAATGTACCAGGCATTGATTTGAACAGAAGTGTTGATGGCTGCCATCAGCCATGCTTACCTGGGCACGATGTTTTGGAAATCTTGCCGGATACATGCCGCAGACCAGACAACGATTCTCAGACGTTGGTTCAACAATTTCCCCTTTTTTCTTTCTTTTGCCTTCAATTTTCATTCTGGAAGCGGCAAGTTCTTTGGTGGCAGCAGTTAAGGCAGTAGTATAATCAACAAGCGTTCCTCCATACTCGCTGACAAAGTTTTTTGCTTCTTCCTCAGTTAAGAAGGCTACTTTGGATTTCATGGTCATGGTACCTTTTGCGGAAGAACCGATAACATAAAAAGCTTTATCTGCAGCGACCATTTTTTCCGGATGAAGATACAGCGCGACTTTTATATTATTGGGAGTCTCTCCGCTATTTTTAGACATATCTGCCAGGCAGCGAGGGGAGCAGGTGGTGTGAGAGCCTTCTGAGTTGCTGAATTCATGTCGGGTACGGGCCCACATATTCAACATCATTCCACAGTTGGGACAACGTCCTTTATCTGTGTATTTTTGTGGATGGTGAATTGGATGTTCAATGGCGGCTGCTTGTGAGCCTGCCATAAGAAGTGAAGGAAAAATACTGGAGACGCCAAGCAGTGCTCCTGTGCTCAAACTGTAGTGGATGAGTCTGCGCCGGGTAATTGTTTTTCTATGATTAGAATTCAAGTGTTCCCCCTTACTGTTAATTTTTATCTGATTACGTATGAAATTCCGCCAATTTCACACAGTATCTGCCTAATATCTGGATAAAGCAAAATAATTGTGAATAATTACGGGGGGGCATCCCCGCAGAGGCGGGGATCTGTTTTCTTGCTAGAGATCTGGATTTCTGCCTCCGCGGAAATGACGAACAAGAATGGCTGAGCTTTATGCGTAGGTCAAAAATTGTTATGAGATTAAACAACACGCATTTTCAAACCATCATTTTCTCGTATGAACAGTAAAATCGCAACTGTTTTACAGTAATTACAGAAAAAAATATTTTCATAAGAGCAATGTTTGCCCGTTTTCGTCTATAGTTGTCGATGCTCGACGTTTTTGTCGAGAAAACTAGAATTGTCGAAATGTTTTTAGAGGGAAAATTGTGTCTTGCTTGTAACTGTATGCGGTTAGGATGTTTTTTTTGATGATTATAATGGCATGCTTCTGGCAACGCTCGGGTCATGACGAAGTCGTTTAAGCAGTATTTATTAATCTCTCATTTTCACAGCAAAGGAGCACACCAGTGAATATCAGAAAAATTACCTCCATGACCATGTTTGTTTCCTTCATTTTTCTAGTTCTGACATCGATCATTCTCTACATAGTCCCATACGGACGGGTTGCTTATTGGGCTGACTGGCATCTTTGGGGATTGACCAAAGGTCAGTGGGGTGATCTTCATATAAATCTTGGCTTCCTCTTCCTTTTTGCAGGCCTGCTGCACATGTTTTATAACTGGGCGCCAATCAAGGCCTACATGAAAAATAAATCAAAGGAGCTGAAGGTATTTACTCCATCTTTTAATGTGGCACTTATCCTCACACTGGTTGTGGGATTCGGAACCTATTTTGAAATTCCACCCATGAGTACTGTGATTAATTTTGGTAACTCCATAAAAGACGGCTCATCTGAAAAATATGGCGAACCACCATATGGACATGCAGAGCTTTCATCCCTGAAGCTTTTTTCAAAAAAACAGGAGCTCGACCTCGATAAAGCCGGCAAACTTCTAAAAGAGGCCGGCATACAGTTTAAAGACAGCAAAGACACACTTGCACAAATTGCTGCAGCCAACAAGATGAGCCCGCAAAAACTCTACGAAATTATTAAACCTGCAGGGGTGAGCAGTGAAGGTGGTGCGAAAATGACATTCCCTGATACACCGCCATCAGGATTTGGCAAGAAGACACTTGGTGCATTATGCAGCGAGTATGACCTCATGTATCAGGTTATCCGTCAAGGACTTGCCAAACGCGATATTAAAGCTGAAGCTGCCATGACTGTTAAAGAAATTGCGGCTGCCAACGACAAGAACCCCATGTCTGTTTTCGAGGCTATCCTTGAAGTTGTTAAAGAGACAAAGGATCACTAAAATGTCCTCTGCTGTCGGCTGGTGCCTTGGCATAGTTTTATTTTTTCTTGGATCTCTTCCGGCCCACAGCCAGGACTTTTTAAAAGCAAAAGTCCTGGCTGTGGATCTGGATAAAATGGAGATTGAGGTCCTGGCACTGGCCCCAGGCAGACAACTAGCTGCAGACGCTGAGGATGAAAAACTCCTTGTTCAAATTGCGGCAGAAAATGATCTGCCACGAATTAATGGAAATGTGGTATTCCCGGGTTGTGTTGTTTCCGGAAAGACCATCCGACTCTGGGGCAAGATTTCCCCTGATGCTGAAAATGTCTTTTTGGCTACTGACATAAGAGGTTGCAGGGAAGGAAGATGTTCCGATCCAACCGGAGTGCGTTTTCGCCTGTTCCGGTCCCGCAGGCATCATCTGTTCAATGGTGGTGACGCATCGGTGCAGAATTCGGATCCCGATGGATTTGAGGGCAATGGTTTTGGTGGTAACGGTCACGGTGGTAACGGAAATGGCGGCGGCGGCGGTGGCGGCGGCGGTGGCGGCGGAGGTGGTGGCAGGTGAAATTGTAT
>DQTH01000022.1 GCA_015662865.1 Desulfocapsa sulfexigens | reverse complement strand
TTTAATATTTATCGATAATATTTGTAAAAGTTTACGAAGACTATTTTTATAAATTACACTATTGCTGCGTTTTCGGCCTGCCCGGGAATTGCTGGATTGTTTACGAGTTTATCATTCTTTAAGTGATGCATAGTTTGGTGTTTTCAATCACCTGATCCCTTTTGAGGCGCATCTGTTCGAGTTCTTTATCGTCTTCAAGCCAGTTTTCCAGGTGAGCAAGCATTGCTGCACCATAAACTGACTCCTGATTATCCGTTAATCGATAGATGATCCAGGTTCCCTGACGTTCATGTTCAACAAGACCTGCGTCTTCAAGGGTTTTCATGTGTCTTGAGACAGTTGACTGGGCCAGCTTCAGGAACTCCTGAATATTGCAGACACAGAGATTTTCTCTCTGTAAAAGCTTCAGTACCCGGACACGGTTTGGATCGGAAAGGGCCTTCATGACCCGCGTAAACTGTTTCATTTAACCTCCAGTCGGCTTCTGTATTTATATATCGCCATATTGCGATATATAAATACAGAAGCCGATTCTGTCAACTTAAAAAGTGTGTAAAAAATGATTTTAAGGCAGCCTTTGGCCTGAATCCGTGAGTGTGCGGCGGGTGATTTTTTTGAATATGACAGAATGCATTACTTGTTACGTTAAATCAATAAATTGCCCTCGAAAAAATCACACAGCCGTCACGGAGTCAGGTTTAGAGCATGATGCCGGGATTTTCATCGTTTTTTCGAATTCTATCCAGCTGGTCAGCCAGGTCGCCGATTTCCATAACCCAGTATTCAGTAGATCCAAATTCGGACACAATGGGAGCAGAGCCATCAGCGAGAAACTGATGGGTGAGCCAGGCAATATAATGAAGAAAACGCATGGCCCGCAGGGGTTCAATAAGGCGAAAACTCCGCCGGTCAAAATGATGAAAAGTTTCGTAACCTTCCAGAAAAAGATCGATTTCGAGAAGGGATTCTCGTGGGGTGCCGGGAAGCAGCATCCAGAGGTCCTGGATGGCAGGCCCCATGACCATATCGTCAAAATCAATGAGAAAAAAGGATTCTCCAGGACGATATATGATATTTGAAAAATGACAGTCTCCGTGGATTCTGCCAAGGTTTATCCCTTCAAATAACGGGGTGATTTCATCAATGAGTTCCTGACACAGCAAAGAAAACCGTGAAGCAATATCATCCGTGGGAATAACATTGCTTTCCAGAATAAACTGAACCTGCTCTTTAGTGGAATGGTCAGGCAGCATCGTAATTCTATCACGCGAGGGATGTACGCTGCCAATGGCATGGCTGCGACCAAGCAGACGTCCGATTTCCAGCCATTGGTCTTCATTGAATTCATCATAGCTGCGCCCTCCGCAACGTGGGAAAACGCTGAAGTAAAGGTCATTATACTGGCCCAGGGTTTCACTATTTTTCAGGGTCAGGGGGGGAATGACAGGAATTTCCTGCTCATTAAGTTCAAGGAGGAGGTCATGTTCATCCTGAAGTGCTGTTTTTGACCAGCGGCCAGGCCTGTATAATTTCAGCACCAGACCTCTGCCATCCACTGCCTCGAGTTCGAACACGCGATTGATATAACTGTTGAGCTGTCTGCAGAGATTTGTGCAGGGAATATCCAGCGCTGTCTCAACCAGATTAAGTACGGTATCCGGGCCAAGCTCAGGGAAGGCGCGGGGTTGGTCTGAAGGTTTCATATTTCCTCTGGTTGAAAATTTCTGATTACGTAGAAAGCTTAGCTATTTTTGTTCGTCATTTCCGCGGAGGTGGAAATCCAGATCTCTGCCAAGAAATTGGATCCCCGCCTCCGTGAGGATGACATCCTATAATTAGTGCCTTACTCCATATAAACAACAATAAAAAACAAGCTGTTGTGGATTGAGTTTGAAATCAAAATGTAACAAACACTCACAAGGCACTCATACTCGGTGAAATTACCGATCCCGAAGGGCAAAGAAAATGAGAAAAATTTACTTCACCCAGACGATGAGTTGATCTGCCGGTACGAATCACAATAACATCTTGGTTTGAAATAAAGAATTTTTTCTCATTTTTTGAAGTGCAGGATTTAGGTTTCAAGGTACCCTTACATATAAAACAGGTCTTGCTTTCATTCAAGGGAGTATGGCAACATGGGAAAATGATTGATCGGATAAGTAAGGAAAAGAAGAAAAGAAAGCTGATTGTTTTCTGGCTGCTGTCTCTCATCTGTATTCCGATGCTTTCTTTTTATGGCCGTGGTTTGCAGTTGAATATTTTGCTACGGTTTCCAGAAGAGAAACTGAGTCTTGGCTTAGGTTTGATCTTCTTTGTTCTCCTGATTGTTTCAGGTACTTTTTTACTGAAGGCAGGCAAGAATTCTGCTGCTTATCATCTTGTCTGGCTTATCCCTCTCACATTCTTTCTTTATGCCAGCCTTCCGTTTTGTGGATAAAACTGTGGAAGGCAGATTAAAAAGAGACCTGCAGTCCTCCCTGTTTTTTCATGGAGTAACTCTCTATGTTGCCGCACATCATGCTGCTGTAGACAGCACAGATTTCGGATTCCTGAGTGTGCTGCACCCACAGGTTTCTGTCGTATCAGTCGGGCGGAATAATCAGTTTGGCTATCCATCAGGTGAAAGTATGAAGATCCTGAAAAAATATAGCAGAGCCGTGATGAGAACCGATATGGATGGTGAGGTCTGTTTTGCCTTGCATGCAACAGTAGCGATTTCCTGTAAGCAGTGATTTGAGGTTACCTATTGTTATTTACCATCCGTAGTTTCTATATTAAAGTGGTTTTGAAAGAAAAATACAATGTTACAAACTCCGAAATGACGTGGTGATATAAATGACGGATGCAAAAGAGTTTGCCTGGAAGTCTGACCTGGAACGTCTTGAGCAGGCTCAACAGGAGCTTCGGAAGAGTTTTGTTCCTGCACTCCCGGAGAGCAACGAACCCATATGTATTAATCCTACCCTGAATCTGCTTGTCATGGAGTGGAAACATCTTTGTGATTTTTTGCATGACAGGAAAACGGAAATAGCTCCTGAAGAGGGACAGGAACTCATTTTACTCTATAAAAAACCCCAAGATGGCGCCATACAAATGGCTCCGGTAACTGACTCACAGCTTCTGGCCCTGAAAGTTTACGCTGAAAATCTGGATAGGCAGGCTGTGGCCGATGAAGCAGAAGTGGATGTCGGTAAAGTTGATGAAGCCATTGAGGATGCCTGTGAACTTGGGCTGTTGCTCTCTCCGCCTTCTGCTATTGTGCGGACCGGTGCCCATTATCCTGATGTCGGTTCAGGGGGATTGGAAAGATATTTACAATCTGATTATTTCACCCTGCAATGGCATGTTACCCAGGCCTGTGATCTGCATTGCAAACACTGTTATGATAGATCCACTATTTCGCCTTTGACTCTGGAGCAGGGAATATCTATTCTCGATCAGTTCCGTGAGTTTGTCCTCGACCGGCGAGTGCATGGTCAGGTTACTTTTACCGGCGGAAACCCTCTGCTTTACGCTCATTTTGAAGAATTATATAAAGAAGCAGCAAAGCGCAATTTTACCATCGCCATTCTGGGTAATCCGACAACCAGGGACGTGATCGAATCCCTGCAGGAAATCCAACCCCTTTCATTTTATCAGGTGAGCCTTGAAGGTTTGCAGGAGCACAATGATTCCATAAGAGGGGAAGGGCATTTTCAGAGAATTATGGAGTTTCTGACGATTCTTGATGATCTTTCCATCTATTCAATGGTGATGCTGACCCTGACCCGTGAAAATATGGGACAGGTTCTGGAACTGGCTGAAATGTTACGAGATAAAGTGGATCTTTTCACCTTTAACCGTCTTTCCCAGACCGGTGAAGGAGCAGCTCTTGCCACTGCAGAAAAAGATGCGTACAAGCAGTTTCTGGAAGAATACGTTGAGGCTGCAAAATCAAACCCGATCATGGCTCTTAAAGACAACCTGATCAATATAGTCAAGGAAGATCAGCGGGAAGGCCTTTTTGGCGGATGCACCGGATATGGCTGTGGCGCCGCTTTTAATTTTTGTTCGCTTCTTCCCGACGGGGATATGCATGCCTGCCGGAAGTTTCAATCACCAATCGGCAATGTACTGGAATCGTCAATACTCGAGTTGTACAAATCAGAGGCAGCAGAACGTTATCGACTGGGACCAAAAGAGTGCAGAGGATGTAAAATTCGACCGGTCTGTGGAGGCTGTCAGGCTGTGATTCAGTCCAGTGGTCTGGATATTACATTAAATAAAGATCCATACTGTTTTATCGATGAAATCTAAATAATATCTGATTACGTATGAAACTCAGCCAGCTTCATATGGTGAAGCCATAAGGAGTTGGTAAAACAAAAGAATTACAAGTGATCGTGGTGGTGTCATCCCCGCGGAGGCGGGGATCCAGTTTCGTGCCAGCCCTCTGGATTCCCGCC
>DQTH01000294.1 GCA_015662865.1 Desulfocapsa sulfexigens | reverse complement strand
GGGGGGGGGGGCTATAGCGCCCGGGCGTGCCTGCGAAAATATGAGGCACCTGTGGAGGATTACGAAATTGAGTATGTGAAACCGCAGAGTTGCAATCCCTGTGATTGGTTAGGAAATCATCAGTTGGCTTCAAGAAAACAGCGCATATGATCACTACGCGAAGGATGTCTGAGACGTTGTAGGGCTTCCTGCTCTATCTGGCGTATGCGTTCGCGGGACACGTTGAACTGTTTTCCCACTTCTTCAAGTGTACACTCGCACTGCCCTTCAAGACCAAAACGAAGACGAAGAACCTGAGCTTCTCTGCTGCTCAATGTATCGAGAATAGCGGTGATCTGTTTGCGCAGATCAGCGGTAATAGCGATGTCATCAGGGAGTACGGCTCTTTTGTTCTCCAGAAGCTGCATCAGATTCTGGCTGTCTTCTCCAATGGGTTCGTCAAGGGAAACCGGTTCGGCGGAAGTTTCGATGATGGTAAGCATCTTTTTGTATGGCATGTAGGCGTCACGCGCCAGCTCTTTCATTGTGGGTTTTCTGCCCAGTTGTTTTCGCAATCCACTGAAGGTTTTGTTGAAATGATTGCGTGAAACTAGAAAATGGGCAGGGAGCTTGATGGTTCTGGTTTTTTCCGGTATGGCTCTGGTGATTGCCTGTCTGATCCACCAAGCAGCATATGTCGAAAAGCGTATTCCGGTATTGTGATTAAATCGAAAAACTGCCCTCATCAGGCCTATGCAGCCTTCCTGGATGAGGTCGGGGAGGCTGAGACCTCTGTCAGTGTAACGTTTTGCGATGGAACAGACCAGCCGAAGATTGGCTGTGATGAGCAGGTCTTTAGCTGTTTCTATCTCCTGAGCCATGAACCTGAATTGCTCACAAAGATACAGGGTTTCATCATCATAAGGCTGGGTTTGACAAAACGCATTCATGGTATTGATGATATGATCAAGGCGGCGTTTGCCCGGTTTGATCGGTTTATCTTTTTTTTCCCAGTTTTCAACGGTTTTTTGGAGAGCATATATTTGACTGGATGAAGACTGTATCTCTTTAACACTCTGGATGATGGCGCAAAAATTATCGCGAATTGTCTTTGCGTACTTAAGCTCATCTTCCTGGGAAAGGAGTTTTTCAGTTTGCAGCTGCTGCGCTACAAGGGAGGGAGGCTGTTTGTCCTGCTTAGTGAACGCATTCGCCGGTGGTGTGATTGTTGTTTTTGAAGCAGTATATATTTCTTGCTGCATATCTTGCATTGTGTATTCCTTTGTGCATAAAATAAAAAACAAAGATGGTTTCCCAGGGAGTTGCAATAATTATACCGTTTGCTTTTTGTTTTCGTTTGTATTGTAAATTCAAGATGTTGTTGTGAAAAAATTGTTTTTTGCCCTTGTTTGGATTTATTAGGATGCTAGGAAAGCGGAAACAAGGTTTCCGCACAAGGGAAATGGCAAATATGTTTAATTGTTTTCACCGGTTACAGAAGAAGAGCTGAAAAGCTGAAGTGTTTGCTACTGGCAAGATTGCTTGACAATCGGTAAGTGTGCGCATAGAATTATTCTGTCATGTAAAGATAGTTTTCGATCGGAAACGAAGTTTTCAGTTTTGGCTTCGCATCATCAGGGACATAAATAAATGAAATCGGCAATGAACCTCTCATTGATCAGACAACATCTGTCACAAGTGACAGGGAGCTGGTCTGTTGATGATTATAATGCACTTTTAACCTTTTATATCAGAGTATTGCCGAAACTGATGCAGGTGGAGCGTTGCACTATTTTCTTAAAGGAGTCCACTACTGATTCACTGGTTTCCATGTATGGGACAGAACTTGAAAAAAATGTAATTGAAGCACCTCTTGAAGGGAGTGTTGTTGGTCAGGTACTGGCCAATGGAAAGAGTGTTATTGAAAACAATCTGCATGCAAAAGAAGGATATCATCTCCAGGCTGATGAACAGACAGGATTTGACAGTCGGAATACCCTCTGCACACCCATAACCAGTGTTACGGGAAATAATGTTCTTGGTGTCATTCAGTTATTGAATACCCTTGGAAATGAGCCGTTTACTCTGGAAAACCAGGAAGAGCTGGAAGAAATTGCCGGTTACCTGTCTATTTCCATTGAGTCAATTCTTCTTAATAAAAAGATAGTTCATATTGCCGAAGAATTTGACAATGAAGTGTCTGGTTTAGATTTTGATGCTGTTCGGGAAGGACGTTTCATTGCCGAGAGTCCTACCATGCGGGAAGTGTTGGATCTTGTGATGGTTCTGCGGGACACACCGGTGAATGTGTTGATCCAGGGAGAGAATGGAACCGGAAAAGAGCTTGTTGCCAAGATGATTCACGAGAATGCGGGTAAAGCGGGGCGACCCTTTGTGCCTGTGAACTGTGCCTGTTTGCCTGAATCACTGGTGGAGAGTGAGTTCTTTGGCCATGAGAAAGGAGCATTTACAGGGGCTGATAAAAGCCGGAAAGGACGTTTTGAAGAGGCAAAAGGTGGCTCTCTGTTTCTCGACGAAATTGGTGAAATGCCTCTCATGGTGCAACCAAAATTTTTGCGTGCCATTCAGGAACAGGAAGGAAGCAGGCTTGGCAGTAATGTCATTATTCCATATGATGTACGTCTTATTTCTGCGACAAATCGTAATCTGGCAAAAGAAGTGGAGGATGGAGGGTTTCGTGAAGATTTGTTTTTCAGACTCTTTTCCGTGGAAATTGAAATTCCCCCTCTTCGTGAAAGAAGGGAAGATATTTTACCTCTTGCTTTGTCCTTTCTTGAGAATACTAACCGGAAGTTCAAGAAGAACGTGGCTGGATTCAGCCCGATCCTGCTTGCACTTCTTGAGGGATATTCCTGGCCCGGCAATGTCCGACAGTTGCTGAAAGAAGTGGAGCGTCTGGTGGCACTCACCAGGAATGATCTCTTTATGCAGGTTGAAACCTGTTCCCGGGAATTACGTACCTATGCAAAGATGAATTATGTTGGTGAAACAGTAGTGGCAAGTGATGATTATTCCCTTCCTGATCAGGTAACAGCTCTTGAAAAAAGGCTTATTCATAAGGCATTGAAGAAGACTGATGGCAATAAAACTCAGGCTTCCAAGCTTTTAAATATTACCAGGCAAGGCCTGTTAAAAAAGATTAAACGATATAAATTAGCAAATTAGTACTTCCTGTTTTTTACATCCCACCCTTGTTTTTTCGTAACTATTCAGCGAATAAATTGAATTTACTCGCATTTTTTTCCTTGACAGGGTTTCAGGTGATTTTTCGCAAAACTGACACGGTCTGCGCTGGG
>DQTH01000088.1 GCA_015662865.1 Desulfocapsa sulfexigens | reverse complement strand
TTGCCGAATTTTGTGAATTAAATCTGAAGCTCAAAAATAAATTACGCTGAATGGTTACGACTATTTTTATAAATTACACTATTGCTGCGTTTTCGGCCTGCCCGGGAATTGCTGATAAAAAGTGGACACTTTCTTAAGATTGAAATAATAATCATTGAGGAGGTGTGTAATGAAAAGAAAAAGAAGGAAATTTACAAATGAATTCAAAGAGGAAGCAGTTAAACTCGTCCAGGAACAAGGTTACCTGCTTTCAGAAGCATCCCGAAATCCCGGTATTCATGCAAACTTACTCGGGCAGTGGAAACGTGAATATTGAGAATGAAGAAAAAGGCGGTTCTGATTGCGGGAGTAGTATCAGTATGAGAGCGAAGCTTGATCGTCTCCGTAAGGAAAATAAACGCCTTAAAATGGAACGTGAAATCATACTTGTGCCCTCTGGATAAAAAGACGGCGGCCTTCTTCGCGAAAGAATCAGCATGAGATTTCACTTTCTTGATTCAGCGAGGAAGGCATATCCTCTGTGTTTATTATCCAAAGTCGCGCGTCAGCCGCAGTGGTTATTACAGCTGGCGAAATAGAAGCTTGTCAGCCAGAGATCAGGAACGTGTGCAATTGATCCCCAGAGTAAAGGCAATTCATAAAAAATTACGATCAACTTACGGTAAAAGGCGCATTGCGGAAGAATTACAGTCTGAAGGCATTTTATGTGGAGAACACAAATGATTAATCATTGTACATTTAAAAACATGGCAGAGGCAGAGTAAGCTATATTTGATTACATCGAAGTCTACTATAACCGTCAGAAAAAACACTCTACAAACGATTATATATATCCTGTTCATTATGAACGGGAATGGTGGAATGACAGACAAGCAAGCAGCTTAACTGTGTCTCCACTTTTTTGTGGAAAAACCAGTTTTCTAGCCCACAACGAGTCCACTTTACAGCTTTCCTCTTTCCCTCCTTTCACTTGACAGTTTAACCTTTTCGGACTACTACTTTCTCTCTCATTTTTCTAACTTATCTCCCCACCAAATAGGTTCAAAATGTCTGACAATTCACCTCTTTATGTTGTTATCCTGGCTGCCGGGAAAGGCACCAGAATGAAATCCAATAAGGCCAAAGTCTTACATGAAGTCTTTTATGCTCCCATGGTTCATCATGTACTCCATGCTGTATCTCCTTTAAAACCGGCAAAATCCATAGTGGTAATTGGACATCAACGGGAGGCGGTTGAAAAAAGCTTGTCTAATTTTTCAGTTAAGCTTGTTCTCCAGGAAGAACAACTTGGTACTGGTCATGCTGTTCTCTGTGCCGAACCAGCCATTGATGAAATGGAAGGCTGTGTGATGATACTTTGTGGAGATACCCCTCTTATACGTCCAGAAACGCTCTTAAACATGGTTCAACAACATCAATCAGAAAAATCCATTCTTACAGTGATGACTACCATTCTTGACAATCCAACTCACTATGGAAGAATCATCACAGATGATAAAGGAAATGTTCTTTCCATTGTTGAAGAAAAAGACGCGAATCCTGAACAGAAGAAAATACAGGAAATTAATGCTGGGATTTATTGTATTGATACTCGGTTCCTTTTTTCTCATCTCAAAAATATTGGAACCGATAACAGTCAGGGTGAAGTGTACCTGACAGACATTGTTACTCAGGCTGTAAAAGAAAAACTCAATGTGCATAGGTTTATTAATCCTGAATCTCATGACGTTCTCGGTGTTAATTCCCGTCTTGAACTCTCACAGGCACATCATGAACTGCAATTACGTAGAAACCGTGATCTCATGGCAAGCGGTGTGACAATGATTTCGCCTGATACTATCCAGATCTCTCCACAAGCTACCATTGATAAAGATGTCACCATTCATCCAGGTGTTGAAATAACCGGCTCATCATCTATTTCTTCCGGATCTGAGATACAGGCAGGTGCTCTTCTCCATAATGTAACGCTTGGTGTCGATTGCAGGATCGGTGCATACAGTTGCCTGAGGGATTGTGAACTTCCGGCAGAAAGTACCACCTTTCCCCACAGTCACTCCTGTTGATCTGTTGTTGCCCGGTCGACTATGCTCCAGGTAAATGAACAACGCATTATATTTCACTCTGGAACAACGGTTGGTGAACTGGCAAAAAAATATAAGCCAACGGCAGATCTCTTTATCCTTAATGGTTTTCCTGTTCCAGTTGACACAGAAGTTCTGGACGGAGACACCTGTACTTTCATCCAAAAAGGAGTTACTCCATCGCCAGATGAATTTGAAATCTTTCTAACGGCCCGACACACACCAGGTATTCAAAAAAAGATTAAACAATCAACAGTCGCTATCCTGGGCCTTGGAGGCCTGGGATCTGCAGTTGCAGGAGCTATGGCTAAAATCGGTATTGGCAAGATGCTTCTATCCGATTATGATGTGGTGGAGCCAAGCAACCTGAATCGACAACATTATTTTGTCGATCAGATTGGGATGCTGAAGACCAATGCTTTAAGGGATAACATTCTTCGAATGAACCCTTCTCTTTCGTTGGAACTCATTGATAAACGTTTAACAGAACAGGTGTTGCCAGGACTTTTTGCAGATGTTGATGTCCTCATTGAGTGTTTCGATGACCCTGCAATGAAGGCTGCAACACTCCGTTCAATTCTGACAAGGATGAAAAATGTTGCCTATGTGGGATCTTCCGGTATGGCAGGTTTTGGTGAAAACAACGCCATACTTACAAGGATGGAACGTCCCGGCATTTATATAGTTGGCGACGAAACCTCTGAAGCCCGCCCTGGAATGGGACTGATGGCTCCCCGGGTTGGCATTGCCGCCCACCATCAAGCCAACCAGGCACTTCGTATTATCCTCGGGGTAGCAAAAGGCAGAGAATAAGATTTACGGATTTGCAATTTAGAATGAATATAACACTGAACGGTAACAACAAATCGCTTCAAAAAAAATCTTCAGTTCTGGACCTTTTGAAAGATCTGCAACTGACACCTGAAACTGTTGTTGTTGAATTAAATACCACAATTATCCAACCGGACTCATACGATTCAACAGATATCGGAGAAGGAGATCAGGTGGAGATTATACGATTTGTTGGAGGCGGCTGATATGCTGTGTATTTCTGGAACTGAATTTCGTTCCCGACTTTTTCTTGGAACAGGAAAATTTTCTTCATCCACTGTCATGGCCGAAGCCATAGAAGCATCTGATTGCCAGATGATTACTGTCGCTCTACGCCGGGTGGATCTTGAAAACCCCGATGATGACATCATGACGGCTCTGGGTCAGCGGGAATATACTTTTCTGCCAAACACATCAGGTGCCAGAAATGCTGATGAGGCTATTCGTCTTGCTCACATTGCAAGAGCTGCCTCAGGATCGTCGTGGCTCAAGCTTGAAGTTACACCGGATCCGAGGACCCTGCTTCCAGACCCGGTTGAAACATTGCTTGCAACTGAAAGACTCGTGAAAGAAGACTTCATTGTACTCCCCTATATGAATGCGGACCCTATTTTGGCCCTGAAACTGCAGGATGTCGGAGCAGCCGCAGTTATGCCCCTTGGTTCACCCATAGGCACAAACCAGGGAGTGCTGAATGATTCGCAGATTGAGATTATTATTGAACAGGCACGTGTTCCAGTGGTTGTTGATGCTGGAATTGGAGCTCCATCCCATGCAGCTTATGCCATGGAAATGGGCGCTGATGCTGTACTGGTCAACACTGCAATTTCTGTTGCAGGTGACCCTGTTGCCATGGCCGCCGCTTTTGCCCAGGCAGTCAAGGCTGGAAGAACCGCTTACCTTGCAGGTATGGGACAAAAAAGTAAACAGGCCTGTGCCTCCTCACCGGAGACCGGAAAACTTTCCTCAGATCTTGGTTTTTTAGCCTGATATGTTTCAATCACCGAATTTTACACAGTTGAGTGACCAGATACAGTGTGCAACAACCAATGATGTGGAGCATGCATTATCTGCCACCAGGCTCAGTCTTGGCGATCTTGCTGCGCTACTCTCCCCTGCTGCAACTCCCTATCTGCCGCAGATGGCTGCGCGATCTGCAGAGATAACCCTCATCCGTTTTGGCAGAACAACTCAGCTCTATGCCCCGATTTATCTCTCCAATTATTGCACCAATCGTTGTGTGTATTGCGGATTTTCAGCAGATAATCGTATCAAACGTAAATGTTTGACCCTTGATGAAGCAGAAAAAGAAGCCATGATTCTCCATGGACGTGGGTTTCAACATATACTGCTGGTTTCCGGTGAAGCTGAAAATGCAGTGGACATAGAATATATGGAGGCAATCGCCCATCGTTTACGAGATAAATTTGCGGCGGTCTCCATTGAAATCCAACCCATGTCCACAGAACATTACCATCGCCTGTTTATGGCCGGTATTACCGCTGTAGCTGTGTACCAGGAAACATATGATCGGGATCTTTATAAGAAAGTCCATCTTTCCGGCAAAAAAAGTGACTATGACTATCGCCTGGAGACACCGGAACGGGTGGCACGTGCAGGAATGCGTGAAGTCGGAATCGGTGCGTTGCTCGGTCTTGCAGACTGGCGTGCCGAAGGTCTTGCAATTGGACATCATCTTCACTGGTTACGCAGAGAGTTCTGGTCAACAGCATTCACTGTTTCATTTCCCCGCATGCGACCGGCAACAGGAGAGTTTGAACCTCTGGAAATAGTAACAGAAAGTAATCTCAGCCAGTTAATTTTTGCCTTGCGGCTTTTTGATCAGGATGTGGGGCTCATCGTTTCAACAAGAGAAGAAGCACGCTACCGGGACGGAATGCTGGGACTTGGCCCCACACGGTACTCAGCAGGTTCATGCACTGCCCCGGGCGGTTATGGTAATTCAGATTCAGAAGCGGAACAATTCAGTGTGGGAGATCATCGTTCCCTTGAGGAAGTTTGTGCGATCATAAGGGCCAAAGGCTTTGACCCGGTCTGCAAGGACTGGGATTGTGGCTTCCAGGCTGGTGTAACGTAAACAATATTCTGATGTAATACCAGCACCTACTATTATTTTCCTTTAACCAATTTTGGAGCAACTATGAGTGATTTAAAAAAGATGTACACCACCATTCTTGGGGACAGTTTTCCCATGGACATGACCATCTCCTTTGGTGACCAGAAACTGGTATACCGCAAACGCACCTGGGGAATAAAAATGGAAGATGGTTCAGTTGATGAACGCGGAATTCGATATGGTGAAAACCCCGACCAGGAAGCCGCTCTTTATGAACTCGTTAATGGGAACCTCACCCTTCGGGACTGCCAGTTCATAGAACCCGGG
>DQTH01000159.1 GCA_015662865.1 Desulfocapsa sulfexigens | reverse complement strand
GACAACAGCTTTGGCGTTATTGTTTCAAGGTGAGTTGCCGAATTTTGTGAATTAAATCTGAAGCTCAAAAATAAATTACGCTGAATGGTTACAATTTTTAGATGGAGAGTTTTTAAATCGCCATCAAAAAAGAATCTGATTATGTATGACACTAAGCTATTTTTATTAGTCATTCCCGCGCATGCGGGAATCCAGATCTCTGATAGGAACCTGGATCCCCGCCTTCGCGGGGATGGCACCCCATGTATTTTTACATTTTGTTTTATCAACGGGGTTTTCCATCATCAGTGTGAGTCTGGCTGAGTTTTATACGTAATCTAAGAAGAATGGTTGAGAAAATGCGAATACAAAGAATTCTTCAGCAGAAAAAGACGGATATCAGTCTCACAATCGAGGGATGGATACGCACCCGTCGTGACACTGGTTCGTTTTCTTTTCTGGAAGTTAATGACGGCTCCTGTCTGGCCAATCTGCAGGTTATTGCTGAGAAAGAACTTGAAAATTACGACCAGGAAATCACAAAACTCAGTGCCGGGTGCAGTGTGGTGATAACCGGTGATCTGAAAAAGTCACCAGCCAAGGGGCAGGATGTTGAGCTGCATGCAGACTCTGTTAAGGTCGTTGGCTGGGCAGATCCCGAAACTTATCCGCTTCAGAAAAAAAGGCATTCTCTGGAATTCCTGAGATCGATAAGCCATTTGCGTCCTAGAACTAATGCCCTTGGAGCTGTGACCCGTGTACGATCCCGCCTTTCTTTTGCCGTAAATAATTTTTTTCAGAAACGGGATTTTGTTCAGGTGCACACTCCCATTATCACCACCAGCGACTGTGAAGGTGCCGGAGAAATGTTCCAGGTCAGTGCAACCGGCGAAAAAAATGAAAAACCATTTTTTGGTTCCCGGGCAGGTCTTACGGTGAGCGGCCAACTTCAGGCTGAAGTATATGCCCAGGCACTGGGGCGCGTGTACACGTTTGGCCCCACATTCAGGGCGGAGAACTCCAACACCAGCCGTCACCTGGCGGAATTCTGGATGATTGAACCGGAAGTTGCTTTTTGCGATCTTGCCTGCAATATGGAACTGGCAACGGATCTGCTGAAATTTGTGCTGAGCGATGTCTTAGAGAACTGTTCCGAAGATCTGGCCCTGTTTGATAAATTCATTGAAAAAGGGCTGCTTGCAAAACTTCAGGGAGTCGTGGAACAGGATTTTGTCCACATCACCTACACCGAAGCCATCGAAAAGCTTACTGGAGTCACAGAAAAATTTGAATATCCGGTTAAATGGGGTATTGATCTGCAATCTGAGCATGAGCGTTATCTCACTGAGAAAATGTACAAATGTCCGGTGATTGTCACAGATTATCCGGCTTCCATCAAACCATTTTACATGCGGTTCAGTGATGATGGCCAAACAGTGGCTGCCATGGATATTCTGGTTCCGGGAATTGGTGAAATCGTAGGCGGCTCTCAGCGTGAAGAGCGTTTGCATATCCTTGAGCAGCGTATGATTGAGGCTGGAATTGATAGAGATGAGTATGACTGGTATCTTGATCTCAGGCGATACGGTACTGTGCCACATGCCGGATTTGGCCTGGGCTTTGAGAGGCTGGTACAGTTTGCCACCGGAATGAGTAACATCAGAGAAGTTATTCCGTTTCCTAGGACTCCGGGATATGCGCCATGCTAGGTTATAGGAAAATATATTGTGAGTAAAGGCCCAGGCGTTCAGAAGATGTTTGATGATATTGCTCCAAGTTATGACCTGATGAATCGGGTCATGACCATGGGACAGGATCAGGGATGGCGCCGCTTTGTTGTGCAAAAGGCGGGCGATCCGGGAAACGGCTGGGCCCTTGATCTTGCCACGGGAACCGGTGATATTGCCTCTCTCATGGAGAGACAGCATCCGGCTGGCAAAAATATCGGTGCTGATTTTTCTCTGAATATGCTCAAAGAAGCAAAAAAGAGGTTTGCCGATCAGGCAATATCCTGGCAGGCAAGTGATGCCACCAGATTACCATACAAAGACAACAGTTTTGAGTCTGTGACTTTTGGCTATCTGCTGAGAAATGTTGATGACAGTCTGCAGGTGCTGAAAGAAATACACAGAGTACTGAAACCCGGTGGTAGAGTCGTCTGTCTTGACACCACTCCACCGGAAAAGAATATTCTCTATCCGTTTATCCGTTTCTATTTTCGTTTTGGCATCCCGCTGCTTGGTCGTTTCATTGCCAGTGATGAAGCTGCATACAGCTATCTTACCGGCTCAACCATGGGATTTCACAAGGCGGAAGAACTTGCCGCAATTTTTCGGAAAGCGGGTTTCACAGGCGTTGACTATAAAAAATTCATGATGGGAACCATCGGAATTCATTGGGGAAAGAAAGAGGAGTGACCGGGAATTATGCTGATACAACCAATTACAACAAAAAGTCCGGAAGGTGAAAAATGTCTTCAAGACCTTTTAAATCGTTTCCAGCCTGCTGATACAAGTTGCCGTGATATCGTTGCTGACATCATCGCCCAGGTGAAGAGCAGGGGAGATGAAGCTGTTCTTGAGTACACCAGAAAGTTCGATGCCCCGGATCTCACCATGGCCGGCCTACAGGTGTCCACCGCAGAGCTCAAAGAAGCTTATGAACTGGTGGATGAAGCTTTTCTCACAACCCTTACCAAAGCCATAGAACGTATTCAGATCTTTCATGAACGGGAAATGGAAGATTCCTGGATGCAGACCCGCGAAAACGGCACCATTGTCGGCCGTCTGGTTCGGCCTGTGGATGCCGCCGGATTATATGTCCCCGGCGGACAGGGTGGCTCCACACCACTTGTCTCTTCTGTACTGATGAATGGAATTCCCGCTGGCATTGCAGGTGTTCTCCAGCGTGTTATGCTCACTCCGCCCAATAAAGAGGGCAAAGTCAGCCCGCATCTGCTGGTTGCAGCCCAGGAAATAGGCATCGTGGATATTTTCAAGGCAGGCTCAGCCTGGGGAATTGCTGCCCTTGCCTATGGTACTGAAAAAATACCTGCTGTGGATGTCATTGTTGGTCCTGGAAATCAGTTTGTAACTGAAGCAAAATCCCAGGTTTCAGGAATGCTGCGCATTGATATGATTGCCGGTCCTTCAGAGGTTTTGGTGCTTGCTGATGAGAGTGCACAGGCTGCCCACGTTGCAGCCGATATGCTGGCTCAGGCAGAGCATGATCCCATGGCACTGGCAATTGTGGTGACAACCGAAGAAAGACTCACCACTGATATTCTGAAAGAACTCGACCGGCAACTGGCAAATCTCAGCCGTTCTGAAATTGCCGAAAAAGCCCTGAAAGACAGGGGGGTAATCCTCATAGCAGATGACATGGAAGAAGCTGTGGGAATAGCAAATGATATTGCAATTGAGCATCTGGAACTAATGGTAAATGATCCATGGGAACTGTTGCCGAAGATTCGTCACGCAGGAGCAATTTTCCTGGGCCATCATACTCCTGAGGCCGCAGGTGACTATTTTGCCGGTCCCAACCATGTGCTGCCCACAATGGGTACAGCAAAGTTTTCCTCAGCCCTTGGTGTTGAGACTTTTTTGAAAAAAAGCTCGATTATCAGTTACTCCCGCCAGGCACTGGAAGAGGATGCAGATCATATCAGATTGCTGGCAGGCCTCGAAGGTTTGACTGCGCATGCTGCTTCTGTTACGGAACGATTAAAAGATCGATGAGTTATAAATCCTAATTGAGCATCCCAACCAAAGGAAATAATAAATGATATTTGATTATTCTCTTGCTCACTGGGCGACATTTTTTACAGCGGCAGTGCTGTTAAACCTGTCTCCCGGGCCGGATATGGCTTTTATTCTCGCACAGACCGCGAAAAGAGGTGTGAAATTCGGCTTTTCAGCCATGTTTGGTATCTGGACCGGTGCATTTGTGCATGTCATTTTTGCAGCCCTGGGTTTGTCTGCTATTCTGGCCACTTCTGCGGTGGCATTTTCAGCAGTCAAGTGGATTGCTGCAGCTTATCTGATTTGGCTTGGGATACAGGCATTACGCTCCAAAGGCACTACCATGTCAGACAACAGTCAGGTCTCTTCCAAAGGTTCGATGAAAATCTTCAAACAGGGAGTACTGGTTGCAGTTTTAAATCCTAAAGTTGCTATTTTCTTTCTGGCATTTCTTCCGCAATTTGTTGAGGTGGGAGCAGGGCCGGTCAGTGGGCAACTGTTTCTGCACGGCACTCTGATTATTGTGGTGGCAGCATTTATTGAACCTCCTCTGATTCTTATTGGTGGTAAGTTAACCGGCTATCTCAGCAACAATAGGCAGGTATCACGCTGGATGGATCGTGGTCTTGGAGCTCTGTTTGTGTGGCTGGGTATTAAACTGGCAACCAGCGATCGTTTATGAAAACCTTGTCATGGAACAATGGATTACACTGAATAAACAGATAGTGTAGCTGTTCAGGAGAATGGTATTGGTCAGTCGAACATCCGGCAAATAATTGAATAAAGAGTATTTATGATTCCATGAACAAAGGAGAATTTGATTTTATCCAAGAGTTGCTGTCTGGTTGTAACAGAATGGAACTGCCGGAACCTGACGACAAAATTCTAGATACACTTTTTGTCTATTTTACGGAGTTGAAGCACTGGAGCCGAAGGATTAACCTGATCGCCAAAAAAGCCACGGACAGGGAAATATTGGAAAAGCATTTCCTTGATTCTCTCACGCTCCTGCCTCTGCTTGCCAAAACAGGCTCCCATCTTCTTGATATCGGCACAGGTGCCGGATTTCCCGGTCTTGTCTGCAAAGCAGCAAAGCCGGATTTACAGCTCACCCTTGTTGAGCCACGCTTGAAACGGGTTTCCTTTCTCTCTCATGTGACAAGGAAAATGGAACTTGATGATGTGAGAATTCTCACCTGCCGGGCGGAAGATGAAGACAAACTGGTATCAGATGGCGGCTACACCCATATTACCAGCAGGGCTGTGAGTGAGATCAGGAACATTCTGGCAATGTCCAGTCGTTTTGTGAAGCCGGGAGTGCAGGTTATCTGCATGAAAGGGCCAAAGTGGGAAGAGGAGCTTGCTGCCTGGCAGGAAAGTGGCAATTCAGACTTTTTTTACTTATGCTCCAGAAAAGAATACACACTCCCTCATTTTGAGGGGAGGCGGTACTTATTGATTTTTGAAAAGGTAAAATAAGATGGTATCTTAAAAAGTCCTCTATGCCGTCATTCCCGCGCAGCAGGCGGAAATGACGGAATGGAAAAGAAATTATGTTTTTACGAGTTCATCAAACAAAAAAATAAAAAAGACTCAAGCAAGGTAAGACAATGAAAAAAATCGCAATTCTGGCCGGAGACGGCATAGGCCCCGAAGTGATGGCTGAGGCCATTAAAGTACTTGATGCAGCACAGAAAAAGTTCGATTTTCAGTTGAGCTACGAGCATGCTGATGTGGGCGGTATAGCCATCGACAACCACGGCGAGGCACTTCCTGCCTCCACCCTGACACTCTGCGAGAACAGCGATGCCATCCTGTTTGGTTCCGTGGGCGGTCCAAAATGGGAAAGTCTGCCTCCTGAGCAGCAGCCGGAACGGGCAGCACTTCTTCCTCTGCGCAAGCATTTTGATCTGTTTTGTAATCTGCGTCCGGCAAGAGTTTTTAAATCCCTCACCGCTGCCTGCCCCCTGCGACCTGATATCGTGGGTGAAGGTTTTGATATTCTCTGTGTGCGTGAGCTTACTTCCGGCATCTATTTTGGTACTCCAAAGGGGCGCGAAGGATCAGGCCCGGATGAACGCGCTTTTGATACCATGGCTTACAAACGATCAGAAGTTGAGCGTATTGCCCGCATGGCGTTTGACGCAGCCAGACTGCGCGACAACAGGGTGACATCCATTGATAAAGCCAATGTGCTCACCACCATGGTACTCTGGCGGGAAGTTGTTATTGAAGTTGCAAAAGAGTATCCGGATGTGGAGCTTGCCCATCTCTATGTGGATAATGCCACCATGCAGCTTGTCCGTGATCCGCATCAGTTTGATGTCATGCTCTGTGGCAATATGTTTGGTGATATTATCTCCGATGAATCAGCAATGCTCACCGGTTCCATGGGTCTGCTGGCGTCCGCGAGCCTTAACAAAGATAAATTCGGTCTCTATGAACCGGCTGGCGGTTCAGCTCCTGATATTGCAGGAAAGGGCATTGCCAATCCCATTGCCGAGATTCTTTCAGCCGCCATGATGCTGCGCTACAGCTTTGGTCTTGATGCAGCAGCAGACGCAATCGATGCTGCAGTTGAAGCAACCCTTGATAAGGGTATCCACACTGCTGATATT
This sequence comes from Desulfocapsa sulfexigens, assembly GCA_015662865.1. GTDB lineage: Bacteria > Desulfobacterota > Desulfobulbia > Desulfobulbales > Desulfocapsaceae > Desulfocapsa > Desulfocapsa sulfexigens_B. Next base: position 15,716 of record DQTH01000159.1, on the reverse strand, counting down.
GCAATTGATCCAGCGAGTGCAGTAAATACTGTTGCCATGGGCGATGCAATCGTTTCGGGTCTGTAATGGATAATAAATCTGAGTGTATGGTGGTGGCCAATCAGGCCTCCACCGATCTTGGAAAGAAAATTGCCGCGGAGCTGGGGCTTGAGTTTACCCCCATGCTTCGGAAAACGTTTACCGATGGTGAAAACTACCACGCTTTCCCCGAAGATATTGCAGGCAAGATTCTGATCATTATTGCTAGTACCCACACTGAAAATTCCCATCAGGAGCTGATGGATATTATTCAAGGTGGGCGCTATTATAATGCTGCCAGTGTCAATGTTGTGATTCCATATCTTGGATACTCCACAATGGAACGCGCCAAGCGCGGATCTTTTGAGATACCCAAAGGTGTTACCAGAACCCGGCAGATCTTTCGTGCGCGACCGGATTTTGTTGCCTTTGTTGATCTTCATTCCGAGGCTGTGCTTCATGCCCATGGCGGAGATGTCTCCACAAAACATATCTGGACCGGGGAGCTTGTGGTGAAACATCTGCAACAGATGGACTTAGGGGAGTTTGTACTGGTTTCACCAGATTACGGTTTCTCAAAGCAGGTGGCAAAGCTTGCCAGTCTTCTGGGATGTTCCCATACTGCTGCTGATAAAGATCGTTACGATACCGACAAAACCATTGTCAGCCAGGTATCAAGTGTTGTGAAAGGTAAAACAGCAGTGATCTGTGATGACATGATCCGTACCGGCGGGTCAATCATTCAGACAGCTGAACGTTGTCTTGAGGCAGGTGCAACAGGAATAGCAGTGCTTGCCACACATCTTATCCTGGCAGGGGAGGCCCGTCAGCGTTTTCTTGACAGCCCCATTATAAAAGTGATTGGTTCCGACAGCTTTCCCGGCCGTGTCAGCAACGATTTAGTGGAAGTGTATTCTCTGGCGCCATTATTGGCCAAAATACTAAGAAGTTACCTGAGAATTGAATAAATTTTTTTGATAGATTTGATTTTTTACGAGTGTATTATTTTTAGTGAACAGTAAATACATGGCCCCCGAAAACCACGAACTGCAGCTTGCCGGTGATTTTGTTCTGCACACCGGCTGTAATATTTTCCTGACAGGCAAAGCCGGGACCGGAAAGACCACTTTTCTTCACAAGCTTCAGGAGCAGACTGCAAAGCGGATGATCATCACAGCACCAACCGGAGTGGCTGCGATGAACGCCGGTGGTGTAACACTCCATTCTTTTTTTCAACTCCCTTTTGGCCCATACGTTCCAGGCAGCGATGCCTATGAGCGCAACAGCCAGCGTCATTTTCGTTTTTCCAAAGAAAAAAAACAAATTATCCAGAGCCTTGATCTATTGGTAATAGATGAAATCAGCATGGTTCGGGCTGATCTCCTTGATTCTGTGGATGCCACCCTGCGCCGTCACCGTCACAGTACACAGCCTTTTGGCGGTGTGCAGTTATTAATGATTGGTGATCTGCACCAGCTTTCACCTGTAGCAAAGCAGCATGAGTGGAGTCTTCTGCAGCAGCATTACGAGTCGGTCTATTTTTTTTCAAGCCGGGCTCTTGCACAGACTGATCTACTCACCATTGAGCTGAAACATATCTATCGTCAGTCAGATGCGGATTTTATTGAGTTGTTAAATCGGGTGCGGGAAAACAGTCTCGACGCTGCAACACTTGAGCAACTGAATGGTCGTTATATTCCTGATTTCAAGCCGCAGGAAGATGAGGGCTACATCATGCTTACCACCCACAATGCCAGTGCTGAATCCATTAATCAGACCAGGCTTCAGGAACTTGACAGTAAGAAATATTCTTTCAGGGCAGATATTGATGGAGATTTTCCCGAACATATTTTCCCGACACTGGAAAATCTTACTGTAAAAGTTGGGTCGCAGGTGATGTTTGTGCGAAATGATTCTTCCCCTGAAAAGCTCTATTTTAATGGAAAAATCGGGAAAATATCCAAAATTGTCGGGAAAACCATAGTTGTTTCCTGCCCGGGTGATCCTGAGGAAATTCTTGTGGAACCTGTCAGCTGGGAGAATATCAAATATACGATAAACGATGAGAACAAGGAAATTGAAGAAGAGATTATCGGAAAATTTGAGCAGTATCCTTTAAAACTTGCCTGGGCCATTACCATACACAAGAGCCAGGGCCTTACCTTTGAACGTGCCATAATCGATGCTGAGGCTGCCTTTACCCATGGCCAGGTTTATGTGGCCCTCAGTCGCTGCAAAACCTTTGAAGGGCTGGTGCTCAGTTCTGAAATTTCATCAACCGGCGTGGAAAGTGACCCGACGGTACTGCGATTTGATGAACAAGGGCGGCAGAATCCTCCAACAGAGAGTCTGTTGCAGGAGGCAAAAATCAGCTATCAGCAGAAACTTTTGTTTGAATGTTTTGATTTTGGTCTGCTTGGAAAGCGACTGGGCTATCTTGTTCATCTTCTCACCCGAAATAGTAATGTTTTACAGGTTTCAGGTGCAGGTGACATGCAGCTCACCGAGCAGCAGGCAAGAGAGAAAATTTTTGCGGTAAGTGATAATTTTAGAAATCAGCTTTATACAATTTTTGAGGCTCACAAGCTGCCGGAAACCGATGAATATACCCTTGAGCGAATCAGTAAGGCGTCTCACTGGTTTCAGGCCAGGTTCAGCGAAATATTTGACCACTCAGTGCAAACGCTCTACTTTGAGACAGACAATAAAGAACTCCGGAAAAAGATAAACAATGTGCTCAATAACTGCAGAAAGGAAATAGGGATTAAACTGGCAGGTGTGAAATCCTGTGAAAACGGGTTTTCTCCAGCCGGTTATTTACACGCAGTGTCCGCAGCAGAAATAGATTTTCTACCATCAAAGGTAAAAAAACAGGAGGCACAGGTCTATACCGAGTCGGATATTGATCATCCTGAACTGTTTGAAATGCTGAGAGACTGGCGCACGGCCAAAGCCAGCGAACTTGATATTGCCAGGTTTCAGATAATGCACCAGCGTGTGCTGATTCAGATTGTTGTTTGTTTACCTGATAACCTGACAGATCTTTTGAAAATTCCGGGCGTTGGCAAAAAGACCATTGAGAATTACGGCAAAGAGATTGTGGAACATGTTTGCCGCTATCGGAAAAAACATGGAATCGAAGCTGTTCTGCTGCCTGAACCAAAAGAGAGCCCCAAAGAGAAGAAGGAAACTGAAGAAACCACTCTCAAAAAAGGAACAACCAGAACAATCAGCCTTGAGATGTTCAATGATGGGAAATCCATTGAGGAAATAGCAAAAGAAAGGGGCCTGGTGAATTCGACCATTGAAAAGCATCTCTCTTTTTTTGTGGAAGAGGGCACGCTTAGCATTGATAAACTGCTTTCTCCTGAAGAACAGAAAGCCATTGCAAGGGAGATTTCAGCTAAAAAAGAGAATTCGTTGGGTGCAGTCAAAGAACGTCTTGGCAATGAATACAAATATAGTCAGATTAAAATGATGCTTGCCCATCAGAAGTATCTGGCAGCAAGTAATTAAAGTGGTTCCCAAAAGTGATTAGCTGATTATCTCCCGGACTTTCATCAGCGGTGGGACTCCGATACTCCCGACATGCAACGTGTCATTTCTCGCAGAGGCGGGAATCCAGAATTAAGCACCCGCCATTTCGAAAACAAATGTTCAGCTGAGTTTTAGCATGGAGCCAGGATTAATAATTTACCAGTGATCATCCCCAACTTCAGGACAGAGCCATGGAAAAGCAAACTTGCAGCAGATGTTTAAATGATACCCGGGTGCCGGGCATATCATTTGATGCAGAAGGCGTTTGTTCCATCTGCAGAGAATTTGAGAAATGGCAGGAGAATCTGAACGATTACGACGCATTGGAAAGGTTGTGGCTGAAACGCCTTGATGATTGCAGGGGAAAGGGAAAATAAGATGTTGTACTGGGTGTTTCCGGCGGCAAGGATTCCACCTATGTGCTTTCAAAGCTGGTAACAGAGTGAGAGCACAAGCTGAATGTACTTACTTTTACAATCGACAACGGGTTTTTTAATGAGTGGGGCCGAAAGAGAATTGAGTCAGTGACTGATTTTCTTGGTGTCGAGCACTGTTTTGTGCCGGTTGAATGTTCAAATCTTGCAGCCTTCTATCGCTATTCAATTGAGTTAACAGGGGCGCCCTGTACTGCCTGTTCCTATTTCATTTATGCCACAACCATCTCACTTGCCTTAAAATATAGCATTCCGTTGGCAGTCCACGGTCGTTCCCGCTCCCAGATGTTCAGGTTTTTTTCACCGGAAAGTCAGGATCCATTCCTTCCTTTTATTTATGCCGGTCTGCAGGATACAGATGAGGACTCAATCAGAGCAACCTATGAAAAGGTTTTTGCGATCATTAAACAGGGCTTTTCACAGGAATTCTATTCTCAGATACGAGCATTCCTGCCAGATTTTTCACAGGGCAGGCCAGCAGAATTCCTTCCTTATTTTCTCTATCATTCCTACGATGAAGAAAAAATTGTTGGTTATATTCAGGAACATGTTGGCTGGAGACAGCCAGATAATTTTGAGATTCTCTCACATTATGATTGCGATGCACATGATGCAGCGGGGTATCTGTATGAGATAGCGGAAACACGGCCGCACATTGTACCGGAAATAAGTTTTCTTGTGAGAAGCGGGATGATTTCAAGAGACGAGGCTCTTTTGAGAATTGAAAAGGAAAAATTTAATGATTCACCTGAAGCGTCACTTGATGTTCTGTCATTACTGACTGGTTTTGACAGGGAAAAACTCATAACCTGCGCCAAAGCAATCGCAGCAAAAAACAGATAGGGAGTTTTTATTGGAATACACTGTTGTGGATAACAGCAATGCGCTGCAGAACTTCATTGATTTTCCAAGAAAGATTTATCGGAATACAGCTTTGCTCGATTATAGCATTCAGAAAACAGCTGCCATGATTCATAATATCGACAGCTTTACTTATGTTGTCGTACACCATGAAAATGAAATCGTCGGCAGGTTCGGCTTTGGCTCAAACCCGCTTTTACAGAATGGAAAAGGTGGTACTCCCGGTCAGATAGCGCTTGTTGAGACAGTCAATGATTATGCGGTTTTTTCCTTTATAATGAAGAGTGCAATGCAGTTTCTGCATGAACATGAGATGATTCTCTATCCATTCTTTTTTTCCACATGGCATCAGTACCGTCTTTGTCTGCAAAAGGAGATTGAAATTTTCTGGGATCAGCCATATTTGCCGTATTATGCTGATTTTATAGAGAAGTGGGGATTTAGCGGAAGGTATAGATATAAAAGTTCGAAATGTGATGATCTGAAAGCTGTGCTTGATTCCACAAGGAACCACTATGAAAATGCCCGCCACCATGGGATTTCATTCAGGCATCTTGAAATTGCTGATATTGATCGGGAACTGACACTTTTACATGATCTATCCCTAGAGGGATTTAAGGGGAATCCATTCTACTGTCCGCTTTCTTTTAATGAGTTTTCTCTGCTATACAGAAATGTTGTCAAAATTGTTGATCCGGAATTTATTATCATTGCTGAAGATTCCCACCAAAACCCGGTTGGCTTTCTGTTCTCTTTACCCGATTATACAAGGATTCTGCAGGATTTGAACCTTAAGAGCCTGTGGGGCAGGCTGCAATTTTATCTGCAGAAAAAACGAAAACCGGATGGACTGCTGGTCAAATCCGGGGCCGTCATCCCGTCTGCACGGAAGCAGTCAATATTCAGTGCCATGCTTTACCTGCAGGCATCTCTGGCTGTAAAGAAGCAATTTACATATCTCATCAATGCGTATTATTATGAGTCAAATTATTGTTCAAACCACCTTCCTGGTATTGCGGAAGAAAATATATATGAACTCTATCAGCTTAAGTAAGAGGCACCAGTAAAAAATGGATAAATTACAGCACTATTCACAATACATAAGAGAACGATTTCCCGTCGCCGGCGCATTATCGTACAGTGGTGGGCTTTTTTATGCCTATTATTTCTACCAGAGTTTTGTAAACAGATATGATTCCGGAATTTTATATTCTCTGCCTGGTTTCTTTGTTGTTTTTCTGTCACTTTTTCACCTGCGCCTGCTGGATGACATTAAGGATTACAAAAAAGACAAAGAACTCCATCCGCAAAGAATGCTGAGCCAGGGGCTGATTACTAAAAATAATTTAAGAAAACTGCTGTTACTTGTGTTTGTTATGGAGTTTATTTTCAGTGCTTTTTATGGCCTGAAACAGATTTATTTCTGGCTGGCTCTGTTTCTCTGGTCCATGCTGATGTCCAAAGAATTTTTTGTGGCAGGCTGGCTGAACTCCCGGAAAAGAATTTATCTTGCAAGCCATCAGATAATTATTCCTCTCCTTGGCTTTTATGCTGCAAATATAGCCGGGCCGACATCGTACGGGTCGTTTTCCATCCTCATCTTTTCCATTGCAGTGCTCTCTCTGACTCTCACCTATGAACTGAGCAGAAAAATGAAAATGTCGGATGAGGAGTCGTACCCAGTGTTATGGGGAGTCCAAACAACTGTTTTCAGCGCCATTGCAGTGGCTGGAATCGGCAATATGATCCTCCTCTTTCTCTTTTTTCTTGCCGGAGTTAACGGCTTTTTATACCTGGCAGCTACGGGGGTGTTTTCCCTGTTTTGTTTCGCTGAACTCTCTTTTTTCATCCATGCAAATGATCGACGAGCAAAAATTGTGAAGATCAGTGGCGCTCTGTACATGCTCGCTACATTTTTACTCATTATAATTGCTTATCAATGATGGAATCCATGGACGATGTTTTTTCTCCGGGAGTGGATGGCGCAATTCCATCAACGGAGCAGGTTGGCGGCAAGGCCAGGAATCTTACGATAATGCAGAAAAACGGGATTCATGTTCCCGATTTTTTTTGTACTCACCACAGATTTTTTTGAACACTTTGCAAGAGATAACAATATCCTCCAAGAGATCGATTTCCGGCTGCGATTCCCTGTCACATCCCTTGAAGATATAAAAAAAATATCAGAAACTCTGCAGCAACTGATCCTTCCTACTTATTTTGAGTTGGACTGGATTCCCGCCTTCGCGGGAATGACGGGAGGGAGCGCGAAGTGACGGGGGGAGCGCGAAGTGACAGGGAGGCGCCGAGTGACGTGGTAAGTGCGGAATAGAAGGGAAGCGGATTGAGTAATGTTAAAAGGTATTGGTAGATGAGTGCAGACGGGTTCCCCAATATTATAATATCCATACATCCATTCGATCCGTCATTCCCGCGCAGGCGGGAATCCAGAGACGATTACAATGATCAAACAATTCTATGTTTATATCCTTGCCAGTAAGCGAAACGGTACTTTGTATATCGGTATGACATCAAATCTGCCTCAACGAATCTGGCAGCATAAAAATAATCAGATTGAGGGCTTCAGCAAAAAATATGATGTCAAGAAGCTGGTCTACTTTGAACTGCACGATGCAGCGGAAAATGCCATTACCAGAGAAAAACAACTCAAGAAATGGAACAGAGCCTGGAAATTGAAATTAATCGAAGAAGATAACAACCCGCACTGGAAAGATCTTTACGATATGATTTTACGGTAGGCTGGATTCCCGCCTTCGCGGGAATGACTGGAAGAAGCGCGAAGTGACGGGGGGAGCATGGAGTGCCAGGGGAAACACGGCGCGACAGTGAAAGCAAGAAGTGGTGGGGAAAACGCTGTGTCGTGGTGAAAATGTGGGAATGACAGGGAATGCGCTGAGCGACAGGGAAGCTCGAAATGGATGTGGAAGCTCGTAATGAACGGGGACAGGCAGATTAGAGGTAATGGCGAAAAATTTTCTGAGGATGAGTAATAACGGGTTGTAAAGCTTTTTATATACCCATCCCTCCTTCGATCCTTCATTCCCGCGCAGGCGGGAATCCAGTCAGTTCACAACATTTGCCCTGATAACACCTGTTTTCAGTCTGCGGAGCTGTTCCTTGCTCATCTTACCAGTTCCCAGGTCAATCACTTCCTGAGTACCCGCCTTCAAAATACCGGCAAGTGGTTTTTGAATCCGCTGCGTCCTGCCATATCCATCGGGATATTCCACACCAATGACCAGATCTTTCATGTCTTTGGGTGTCGGGTTGCCGATTTGAGCAATCACACCCCCCTGTCTGTTTAACCCATTGCGTATTTTAATATATTTTCCAGGGTGATCCGCAAGGTCCAGTTCAACAAGTGAGCTGTAGGCCTTTTTCCCAAGTTCATCTTTATTTCCTGCCGCCCTGGCATAATGTTCCTTTGCCAGCCTTATATCCCCTTCCTGTCTGGCAATATTGCCAAGGGAGTTGTAGGCAGTGGCAGTGGGTAACAACTTGAGACTGTTGTCCAGATCATTTTTCGCATCACCTGTAAATCCGAGTTGCTCATTGAGCAGACCACGCTGGAGATGATAATAGAAAAACTGATCATTCAGACTGATTGCCTTGTCATAGTAGCGTTTTGCAGCTTCCGGTTTCTTGTTTTTCAACTCTATATCTCCGAGAAGTGCATAAAAATGACCTTCCCGGGGTTCCCCTGCAAGTGCCTGCCTGGCAAGCTTGCGAGCTTCATCGATTTTCCCGTCACCCAGAGCCTTGCGGCCTTTATCATAGGCTTCATAAGCGGGTTTTGTGTTTACGATATGAGCAGTTTCCGATTGGAATCTTGCTTTTGCCCGCACACCACCCGCCATTCTGCCGGCGGCAGTCTGTATGTTGTTTTCAACACGCTCCCTTGATGGCGGATGACTGGCAAAAAGTCCGGTGAGCCAATTCTCATTTCGCCCTTCGGACAGCTTCACAAAAGTTTTCTGCAAATCTATGGCACCCTGCAGATCATAGCCTGCACGGGACATGTACTCCATGCCGTAGAAATCCGCTTCGCGTTCAGCATCACGTCCGTTTTTGGTGGTAATTAACTTTGCTCCAAGGCCTGCGCCCATCTGTGCAAGCTGTGCGTAATCTTCTCCCTGGCTTGCAACCACCGTTGCCAGCATTGCTCCCTGCATGAGCATACCGCGAGACATGGCAAGAGCACCATGTCTTGCGGCAGCATGAACGATTTCATGGCCAAGTACCGCAGCCAGTTCCGCTTCATCTTTCAACTCTGTGAGCAGGCCACGGTTAATGACGATTTTTCCTCCGGGCAGTGCCCAGGCATTGGGAACAGAGTTATTGAGAACTTTAAATTCATAGGGGAGCTTTCTGTCACTGACTGCTGCAAGCTTTTGTCCAACTTCACTTACATATGCAGTAAGTTCTTTATCAACAGTATAGTCTCCTCCCTGTGACTGGCGCATGGGAGCGTACTGTTGTTTACCGATATCGATTTCAGATGATTCAGAGACCAGAATAAAATCTTTTTTTCCGGTTACAGGATTTGTTGCACAGCCGGAAAGAAAGAGGAGAACGAGAAACAGGGAGAACAATATGTTTTTCATTGAATAGAGACTCCGGAGATTTGCTTTATGGGTGTTATCCATTGTGAGCAGGTAGAGGACTCGGTTAATTATATGAAAAAGTGGCTATTAATGAAATTCAGCTGGCAACATCCTGGACTCCCGCCTCCGCGGGGATGACACCGCCACGATCACTTGTAATTCTTTTGTTTTACCAATTCATTATGTCTTCACCATATGAAGTTGGCTGAGTTTCATACGTAATCAGATATGAAAATATATAACATGCTGATAAATAATAAAAATTACGACACACTTCGGGCGTCATCCTCGCGCATGTGGGGATCCGGATCTCTGAAACAGAACTGGATCTGAGTCTACGCTTACCTCCCGCCTGCGCGGGAATGACAGATATTAAAAGCGTAGCCATCTATTAATCAGATTAGTTGTTGTAATTTCAGCCTAAAACAAAAGATAAAAAAATCAAGTTTGAATGGCAAACATGACTCTTATGGTAAGGAGGGATTTCGATCTGTATCGTTAATTCTGTAGAAAAACGCCGTCCTGCAGAGTCCGGGAGACATCCATCTGCTTGGCAAGTTCATGGTTGTGGGTAACCATGATGGTGGCAAGGGAGAGATCTTTACATAATGAGCGGATGAGATCAAAAACGAGATTTCCTGCACGGGTATCAAGATTACCGGTTGGTTCATCGGCAAGAAGTAGGGAGGGTTTCATGATAAGTGCCCTGGCCAGGGCTGTGCGCTGTTGTTCTCCACCTGACAGCTCGTTTACCCTGTGGCCTGTTCTGTGGTCCAGCTCCACACGTTGCAAAAGCTCTTTTGCCGGTTTTTCCATCTCTTCCTTCTTTTTTCCGGCGATCAATCCGGGCATCATCACATTCTCAAGGGCTGTGAATTCGGGCAGGAGGTGGTGGAATTGAAAAATAAAGCCCACGGAACGGTTGCGAAACAGGGAGAGTTCATCATCACTTCTGGTTATAAGGCTTTTTCCCTGAAACAGGAGTTCGCCGCTGTCGGGGGTGTCTAGAGTTCCGAGAATCTGGAGCAGGGTTGTTTTTCCGGAGCCTGAGGCTCCGACAATGGCCATCATTTCTCCCTGATCAATGCTGAAAGTAATTCCCTTTAAGACATGGATTTCCTCAGTTCCGCTCTGGTAACTCCTGCACAGGTTTTCAGCTTTTAAAATGCTCATGAAAGAACCTCCGCAGGCTTGACTTTTGAGGCTTTCCAGGAAGGATAAATGGTTGCGGACAGGGTAATGACAATGGCGGAAACAGCTATGATCGTAACATCCAGAGGCAATACCTTGATGGGCAGGGTGCTCATGGGATAAACATTGGATGGCAGCTCGATAAATTTGTAGCGGGAAAGGATTTTACAGAGACCAAGTCCAAGGCTTACACCAAGGAATGTGCCGGAAAGCCCGATAACCAGTCCCTGGTTGAAGAAAATCTTCATGATGGAGCCTGATTTCGCCCCCATGGATTTGAGGATGGCAATATCCTTTTCCTTTTCCATGACCACCATGATCAGGGCCGAGATGATATTGAGGGCAGCCACTAAAATGATGAGTGCAACACAGATAAACATGCCGATTTTCTCAAGCTTGAAGGCTGCAAACAGGTTGCGGTTCATGGACATCCAGTCCTTTGCCACAAAGGATTTTCCCAGCAGTGCGACAATGTTTTTGCCCACTTTATCTGCCCGGTTCAATTCCTTTTCCTTAACCGTCACTTCTATTCCATGCACAACATCCCCGCTTTCCAGAAAATTCTGAACAGCCGGAATATTCATGTAGGCAATACTGGAATCATATTCATACATTCCAGATTCAAAAATACCTGAAATGCGACAGGTTTTGACCTTTGGGATAATGCCCATGGGAGTCAGCGGACCGGAAGGGGAGATGAGCCGTACCTTGTCACCCACGGACACCCGAAGATCAGAGGCCATGGCAATACCCAGTATAATGTTGGGCAGCCTGACATCTCTCTCCTGAATAAGATCGTCAACGCTTCCTTCCACCATCTGTTCAGGAAGTGCGATCACTCCTTTGGCTGATATGGGATCAATTCCCCGAAGTACGACACCCGTTCCGCCTCGCGGGCCGCTGAGCAGGGTCTGGGCATAGAGATACGGGGTGGCTCCAGTCACATTGTCCACGGTGATAATTCTGTCTCGGGCAAGGGTGTAATCAGGAATTACTCCGCCCAGTTGCTGAACAATGATATGGGAATTAATGCCTAGAATCTGGTCACGCAGACCGTTTGTGAATCCTGAATAGACAGCCAGCACCACAATGAGCGCCATGACGCCCATGGTGATACCGGCAACAGAGATAAGAGAGATGAGTGAAATGAATTTTTGTTTATGCCTTGCCCGCAGGTAGCGGAAACTGATAAACCACTCAAACATTTTATTTACTTTGATCCTGTTTCTGCTTTTTCTGTTTTTTCTTTTTCGCTTGCTGTTTCACTTCAGGTTTAAGATGCGGGAAGAGAATAACGTCTCGAATTGATGGCGCGTCTGTGAGAAGCATGACCAGCCGGTCAATTCCTATGCCTTCCCCGCCTGCTGATGGCATTCCATATTCCAGAGCGCGGACAAAATCCGCATCCAGTTCATGGTGGATCTCTTCATCATCCCCTTTTTCAGCAATCTGCTTTTCAAAACGCTGGAGTTGATCAACAGGATCGTTCAGCTCGCTGAAGGCATTGGCCAGTTCGCGGCCTGTGACAAACAGTTCAAAACGGTCTGTCACATCCGGGTTTTCTTCGTTTCTTCTGGCAAGCGGTGAAACTTCGGTGGGATACGAGGTGACAAAGGTGGGATCGATCAGTTTTTCCTCCACCAGCAGCTCAAAGAGTTCTGTTTTGGCTTTTCCGGGCCCTGCCTGTTCTTCCAGCTGGATTCCTTTTTCTTTGGCCAGAGCCATAACTTTTGCATCGTCTGCAAGGTCTGCCGGGTCAATTCCTGCAACTTCAATGAGTGCTTCATCCATGGACATCCGTTTCCATGGCGGAGCAAGGTTGACCTTTGTACCCTGGTATTCAATTTCCATGGTTCCGTTCACTTCATCACAGAGCCAGGAAATGAGTTCTTCGGTGAGATCCATCAGGTCATGGTAGGTGGCATATGCCTGATAAAATTCAAGCATGGTGAATTCGGGATTGTGCCGGGTGGATAAACCTTCATTTCTGAAATTTCGGTTAATCTCAAAAACCCGCTCAAAACCACCAACCAGAAGCCGTTTCAGATAAAGCTCCGGTGCAACACGCAGGTACAGATCCATGTCCAGTGCATTATGATGGGTTTTGAATGGTTTTGCGGTGGCCCCACCGGGTACCGGCTGCATCATGGGGGTTTCAACTTCCATGAAGCCGCGGTTTGCAAGAAACTCGCGAATTAAACGAATGATCTCTACACGTTTACGAAAGGTCTCGCGACTCTCCGGTGTAACAATAAGATCAACATAACGCTGGCGATAGCGGGTTTCCACATCAGTGAGCCCGTGAAATTTTTCGGGCAGGGGACGCAAAGACTTGGAAATCATAACCAGTTTGTCAGCCATGACAGATAGTTCTTCGGTCTTGGTCCTGAAGAGCTTTCCTTCAATACCCACGATGTCGCCGATATCCCACTTTTTAAAGGTGGCAAACACTTCGTCGCCCAGGGTGTCGCGTTTGACATAGACCTGGATCCGGCCGGAGCTGTCAGCAATGTGAAAGAAGGCAGCTTTTCCGAATTTGCGCATGGACATGATGCGCCCGGCTATGGAGTAGGTATAATTTGTTTCGTCAACGGTTTCGGCCGCAAGGTGCGCACCCTTGGGAGGGAGTTCTTTGATCCTGTTGGCTGGTTTGAAACTATTACTGTACAGATTGATGCCCAGATCTGCCAGGGCATCTGCTTTTTCCCGGCGCTGTTTGAGTACTTGGGTGTTTTCTTTGCTCATGATGTTTTATCGAATTATGGAATACTGTAACTACAGGATGCCTTAAAAGATTAGTGTTTTCGTTCCAAATCGAGGCGTGAGAATAAATTTGCCACAGGTGCCCCGCAGGTAATGCCCTCGGTGCATATATTTGATATTCCGAGGACAAATTTTTTCTCTCAACGATGAGTTGGGACGAAAAGGCGATTTTTCAAGGAAGCCTAAAGTAAAGAATTAATTTATACACTCGTTTACTGAGAAAGCAGGATTCTGTCAACCTTCATTAAGCGGGCTTGATGATGTAAATCCCTTTTTATTGAAGGGATTCGGAAGAAATATTGCACTGGAGAGCTTTAGTACCTTACAGAATAATTTTTCGGAGTCTACGCATACCTGTTGTTATCAAAGAAAACATTCTCATAATGTACTTATACCCTCTTGTGGCGTATCAGGAGTATTTCAGCATTCCGCGCCGCAAAGCGTTGTCGTGTACTCCGTCATTCCAGCGCAGGCGGGAATCCAGATTCATCCCATTTATCATGGATTTTATTATAAGTGTCATTCCCGTGCAGACGGGAATCCTGAATGTATTGAAATGACTAGATTCCCGCCTGCGCGGGAATGACCAACAAAAATGGCAGAGCTTCATACCTAATCAGAAAACAATTATGTTTTTACCAGTCTATCAATTGTCAGTAAGGCAATTGTTTCTATATGGTGAGTTTGGGGAAACATATCAATTAATTGCAGATTTTCCAGGTGAAAATTCTGTTCCAGCAGGTCAGCCAGATCGCGGCAGAGTGTTGCCGGATCGCAGGAAACATAAACCAGTCGTTTTGTGCACAGGGTAGCAAGTTCTCTGGCAAGTCCAGGGATTCCCTGCCTTGGCGGGTCAATGACGACACAATCAAAAAGCCTGTTTTCCTGCACCAGCCACTCACAAGCCTTGTGAATGGGACGTTTAATGAATTCCGTGTTGTTCTGTCCTGCAGCAATGCTGTTTTTTCGTGCACTGCGAATGGCAGAGCCCTGTCCTTCAATACCCAACAGTGACCCAGCCTGTTCTGCAAGCGGTATGGAAAAGTTGCCCATGCCGCAGAATAGATCAAGAACACTTTCCTTTTTTGTTATGTGGCAGAATTCGAGGACAGTTTGTATGAGAATCTCATTCTGTTTACGATTCACCTGACAAAATCCACCTGTTTCCCAGGAAAGGGAGAGAGCCTTGCCTGTGCGCGAAGGGATTGGTGCAAGGGTAAAAGAGAGTGAATCATTTTCTGTCACGGCAAAGCCATCACCAGTGAAAGATATGTTTTGAATTTCAGGAATGTTTTGAATCAGCTCCAGTGCGTATTGTTTATCTGCCGGGCGTGGTTTTCGTTTGAAGTGGATCAGAAGGAAAATTTTTGAGCTGTCCGGATCATAAAGAATTTCAAGAGATTCTGTCTGGCAGAGAAGTTTGTCAAAGGCTGGTTGGTGCAGCAATCCCTGCAGACAATCATTGATTGTATCTTCAGCCAGCAAACAGTTGTCCACCGCAATACAATGATTGCTGCGACGCTTATGAAAACCAGGCACCTGCCTGTCATCCACCTGTAGACGGATCCTTTGGCGGTAGTTGAATTGCCCGGGCGAAGCCAGCGGTACAGTCAGCAGTGTGTCTGCCGCCTTCCGGAGATCAGGATGACTGCTTCTTGCAAGCAGATCTTCAATAATCGTCTTTTTGGCCTGCAACTGAAATGGGTAATCCATGTGTTGGAAATCACAGCCGCCACATTTCTGATAAAAAGGGCAGGGGGGCTTGATGCGATGGGAAGAGGGCGTAATGATTTCCGTAACTGCGCCTTGAGCCAGGTTTTTATTTTGGGATCGTATCTTAATCCTGACCGTTTCACCAGGTATTGTACCTTCAATGAGGACAACCTTTCCGTCTGCATCATGACTGAGGCCAAAGCCGCCATGAACCAGCTTTTCTATATTATATACAGGAGATGTCATGCAGGATAAAGTAAACTCAAGGTACTGGTGGTCGGCTGGCGGGAGAGCTGCTGTTAAGCAAAAACGCCCTCTATCATAAATTCAGCATATTATGACAGAGGGCGTAAAGGATAACAATAAAAAGATATTTTTAGGCTGTAAAACGTGATGATTTTGAATAATTGTTTTCTGATTATGCATAAGCTCAGCCATTTTTGTAAGTCATTCCCACGTAGGCGGGAATCCAGAGGGCTGGCACAAAACTGGATCCCCACCTACGCGGGAATGACAGCCCGTTGGCTTTTGAAATATTATGTCATATAAGTGGCTTACCTATGCACCGTGTGGG
>DQTH01000306.1 GCA_015662865.1 Desulfocapsa sulfexigens | reverse complement strand
GCGTTTACTATGGCAACATTCTGGAGCGATTTATGCCAATTTTGCTGCACGAGTGCCCAAGTTGAGTAACTTGCACTCATAACGGGAGTGGCTGTAAACAATCAAAAGTTAAGATGGATTTGTAGATAAGCGTAGACTTCGAAAAACTTCATATTCGAGGCGCATTTATGCCCTTGGGTGCGAAAAACATATCATTTCAGCGTAACAGGATAAGTTGAAATGATATGTTTTTTGTAGCAACGAAGAAGATGAAGAGTTTTTACGAATCCATCAAAGGAAAAAAAATGGAACCTTTACAAACCTTACCGCAGGCAGGCTGTGGCTGTAACGACAAAAAACCTGAAAAATCATCTTCCAAAAAACCTTTATCCAAGGGAAAATACCTGACTTTTGGAATTTTAGGAATCCTGTCCTGGTATATTCTCTACAAACAGCTCCTTCCCTTTTCCAACTTTTTTACCTACACACTTCTCGGCATAACACCGGAAAGCCATCTCGGGGCCAGCATCCAGTTTTTTGTTTATGATACCCCAAAAGTTATGCTGCTTCTCTGCCTGATTGTTTTCATTGTGGGAATTATCCGGACCTTTTTTACTCCGGAAAAAACCCGTAAAGTACTTGCCGGGAAAAAGGAAATCACAGGGAATGTAATGGCGTCTTTGCTTGGAATCGTCACTCCTTTCTGTTCCTGCTCAGCGATTCCCCTCTTCCTGGGCTTTGTTCAAGCAGGAATTCCCCTTGGAGTAACCCTTTCCTTTCTCATTGCTGCACCCATGGTCAATGAGATTGCTCTGATCCTGCTCTATGGACTCCTTGGCTGGAAAGTTGCTGCCCTTTATATGGTCAGTGGCATCAGTATTGCCATTATCTGTGGCTGGATTATGGGCAAACTGAAAATGGAACACCTGATTGAAGACTGGGTGCAGGAGATGCGTACAGGTCAGACACTGGTCTTCGAACAAAAATTGACCTGGGCTGATCGTATCGATTTCGGAAAAGATGCGGTGCGGGATATTGTTGGAAAAATCTGGATCTATATTGTGGCAGGAATTGCCATTGGTGCCGCCATTCACGGCTATGTGCCGGAAAACATGATGGCAACCCTCATGGGTAAAGAAGCATGGTGGTCTGTTCCTGCAGCGGTTTCCCTGGGTATTCCCATGTATTCCAGTGCTGCCGGTATTGTGCCGGTGGTTGAAGCCCTGCTTGGAAAAGGAGCGGCTCTTGGGACAGTACTTGCCTTTATGATGAGCGTGATCGCCCTGTCCCTGCCGGAAATGGTGATCCTTCGCAAGGTCCTGAAACCAAAACTCATCGCAACCTATATCATGGTGCTGGGAGGAGGAATACTCTTTACCGGCTTCCTTTTCAACATGGTGATCTGATAATGGCGGCTAATAACCGGAAAAAAATTCTGTTCCTCTGTACCGGTAACTCATGCCGCAGTCAGATGGCAGAGGGATGGACCCGTCACCTCCATGACGACCGTATTCAGGTCGCCTCAGCAGGAATCGAAACACATGGCCTTAATCCAATGGCGGTAGAGGCCATGAAAAAGCATGGTGTTGATATCAGTAACCACCATTCAAAGCTTGTTGATGAACTGTCTGATATATCCTTTGATCTTGTGATAACAGTTTGCGGACATGCTGATAAAAACTGCCCGTTGTTTCCGGGTACAACCGAAATTATTCACCATGGTTTTGCCGACCCGCCCGAACTTGCAGAAAACTATGATACCGAAGAGGAAAAACTGGCCTGTTATCTGGCTGTCTGCCGTGAGATAAAGGAATATGTAGAAGGGCTGTGATTTGCATTTCCTGCTGGCATTACAGGACGTTCTGAGCTACAGTTGTCACTGTTGTTCAGTTTCAGTGCCCCCTTAAACCTCCAGGGAGAAATAGAATGCAAAAACTGCTGCTTATCCTTTGTCTTATGACACTTTCAGCCTGTGCCCAATTTAATGAAGTGGATAAGGAACGATTCCAGATCAATGGCGACAATACCGTACAGGACAAACAGACAGAGCTGATGTGGGCAGCAATCGATAATCGGGAAAGTGTGACCTGGATGGAAGCGGAAAAGTATTGTAACAATTACAGAGGAGGCGGGTTTGATGACTGGCGACTGCCAAAAAAATCTGAACTCGCTGCCCTTATTGAAGCAAACATACAAACAGAAGGAAAAGTTCTTGGGATTAGCAGTAATTTGATATGGGCTGCTGAAACCGACGAAAGCAAAGGAGCTGCCTGTGATTTTAAACACAAAGGTTGTTTCTGGATGGAAAAAGTAATCTCCATTTCCCTTCATGCCCTCCCGGTACGCGACACAAAAGTCACAGAGTCTGCAGCAGCCACCTCGGCTTCTCCCGTTGAAGCCATCAAACCACAATCGCCAAAACAACGGCTGCAGATAATAGACTCCCTCCATAAACAGCAGCTCATTACAACAGAAGAATACGAACGCAAGAAAGCTGCTATTCTTAATGAGCTATAGCCCCTGCAAATTCATAGAAGCAGAACCTGCTGATGTGAAAAAAGCTTTTCACGATCTGAAGAGAGACATGAACCCTGAATTTGTTCATGTCTTTCTCGACAAACTGGAACGTTACGCGGCCAAGCCCGACCGGGCTCTTTTCCTGGCCATAAATAAGAGTAAATTTGTCGGTTTCGCGACCATAATTGACCAGTCTCCTCCTCCGAAAGAATCAGATCAAAAAACCATTGAGCTTCTGCAAAACTATGCCTGCGGTACCGGTCTCATGGTTCTTCCTGAATTTCGACATAAGGGAATTGCCACCAGATTTGTTAAATATTGGGAGCTCTGGGCCAGACAAAACAGTTTCGCTGGTATCTGGGTGGTAACTCGGCAGATGGCGGATTGGTACAAAAATTATCATCATTATTCGATACTTGGAACCACACTTTGTCACGATGTGGCAAAGACAGTACTCGCCAGATCTTTTGAACAGTAATTATTATTAAAAATTTGTACCTTTTCCCTATATAAACGTGAAAAAATACTCATAAGGAATAAAAGTAAATATTGGACAAATGTTGTGAAATAGGGGATAATTTGTTGACACAGGCCCTCAAATGAGATAGTAAAGATAGAGTAAAAATTTTTGTACACATTGCCACGACGTGTCACACTTTAAGGTAATGAAAAACAGGAAGTCTAATTTATTCAGCTTTTTTCCAAAAGAAGGGTAACGGACTGGGCATCGATTCCGGCTTATCAGGAGGGCCTGAATCGTAACTATAAAAAAGGAAGGAGAGAACAAAATGGTGAAAAAATTTTCCATGTTGGCTCTTGCTGGTCTCATTGCACTGCCTGCAGTTGCATCAGCAAGTGGTGGAGCAAATGCCAATGATCTTGAGCGAAAAATTGAAGAGTTGAGCATGCAGCTTGATCAGCTGAAAGCACAAATGGCAGAAGGTACAGGCGGCGTAAGCAAATCTGATTTTGAGGATCTTGCTGATACAGTTGATGACCTTGAAGATCGTTCCGAGTCCTGGGACCTCGCAGCCCGTTTTAAATTCTTTGGTGATTTCCGTGCCCGTCATGATTTCTATAATGCACAAGGTGCTTCCGGACAAGATTACAGCAACGATTCTCTCTGGACCAATCGTTTTCGTCTGAATTTACGTGTTAAAGCTACTGAAAATGTAGAATTTAAAGCACGTCTGGCGATGTACAAAGCATGGGGTACTCCTACAACTGTTCGTGGAGCCGGCCAGAACGGTAACGGACAAATATTTCCTATGTGGGATGGTAACTCAACCCGTAACCCATCAGACAACGCTCTCCGTGTTGACCGTGCATTCCTGAACTGGAATAACATCGGTGGTGCCCCTATCTGGTTCTCCATTGGTCGTCGTCCCACCACAGATGGTCCTCCTGCTCAGGTTCGTATGGGTAGTGACAAACGTATGGCTACACCAATTGCCTACATGGATTGGCCATTTGATGGTATTTCCCTGGGCTATGCCTATCGTTGGGGAAGTGAAGCCATGGGAACCGGTCGTATCCGTTTCTGCTATGGACGTGGTTTTGAGGATGGACTTGATCTTGACTCTGAGAATAAACTTGCTGATATGGACTTTGGCGGTTTAAGCTGGGATGTTATGAAAAAAGGAAATCGTTTCATTAACATTCAGTCTTTCCTGGCTTGGAATGTTTTCAACTTTCCTGACTTCGAGGATCCGATCATCAACCAGTTTGCTACACTGCCTCAAGCCGAAGGTGGTTTTGGCGAACGAAAGAATGTGGGTAACATCCTGCACACAACAGCGATCTACATGGACAAACTTGGTCCTGTAAACTTTTTTGCTGCTGGTGGCTGGTCTCACACTGACCCAAATGCTAACGGCATGTTCAATGATCCAATCGGCATGATGCTGGGTACCACCGGACCCAATACAGACAATGAAGATGGTTACTCTGTTTATCTTGGTGCCCGATATGATTTCGACAGCATCGGCCTGAAAGTTGGTGCTGAGTGGAACTACGGATCAGAAAAATGGATCTCTATGAGTCCTGGCCATGACGACATGTATCTCAGTAAGCTTGCCACCCGTGGTAATGTTTTTGAGGTATATGGAATCTATGACCTGCCCACAGGCGAAGCCATTTCCAAATATGCTAAAACATTCATCCGTTTTGGTTATCAACGCTACGAGTATGACTACTCAGGATCTATGGACTGGAACCTGAAAGCATATGACCTGGATGATCCTAATGACGTAATGGCACTCGGTATGCTTGGTTTGGATCCCATCGAGCAAGCAGATCAGATCTACGTGACTTTTGAGGCGTACTTCTAAGTCGTATCTGTTTTTTTAGCTCTATTTTGTAGTAATGCAGGGAAGGTTTCTTTGGAAACCTTCCCTTTTTTTGTGTCCAGCAATGTTTGGTCCGGCTACTTTTGTTGTTTCAGTCTGTCTGAACAATTACACATTTGTGAACAAGAGCCAATGTTGACTCACGCGAATTCATATACAATTATTTCCACTGATCGACACGGGGGAGTGAGCCATGCTCCATATGACTCTCTCAATCTCAGTTATGGCGTTGGCGATGATGAAAACCTTGTTGCTGCCAACCGAAACCGCCTCAAAAAACAACTCTTAATCACTCATCTCCTCTCCGCCAGGCAGGTGCATGGTGATAGAATCTATATAGCCAGCCACACCTTAAGAAAAGACACTGAAATAGACAATTACGACGCCCTGGTGACCGATATGCCGGGTATCGGACTCCTGATACAGCAGGCCGACTGTCAGGCTGTAACGCTCTTTGACCCAATAAATCACGCAATCGCCGCCATTCACTGTGGATGGAAAGGAAGTGTCCTGAATATTCTCAGCAAAACTGTCAACAAGATGACAGAATGCTATGACTCATCTCCTTCCGCCCTGCAGGCGGTTATCAGTCCTTCACTTGGTCCATGCTGTGCTGAATTTATAAATCATGCCACAGAACTTCCCCCATCCTTCCTTGCCTTTCAGATAAAAGAGAATTATTTTGATTTCTGGCAGATCTCCAAAATGCAGTTGATTGAGGCCGGTCTCGATGAACGTAAGATTCAAATAACAGGGATTTGTACATCTTGCTCCCCTGATCATTTTTCTTATCGCCGGGCCTGCCGAAATGGAGATGGAAAAACCGGTCGGTGTGCCACCGTGATCTGCCTGTGAGCAAGACAATCGTACTTATCCAGATCAGTAGATATCATGCGCATCCTTGTTGTTGAAGATGACAGAAAAATTGCTTCTTTTCTTGAAAAAGGGCTGCGGGAATCCGGCTTTAGTGTGGATGTCTGCCATGATGGAATCGAAGGTCTCTCCCTTGCTCTTACCGAACCCTACGAGGCCGCAGTGGTGGATATTATGCTGCCGGGTCTCGATGGTCTGACTCTTATTGAAAAAATCCGGGCCAAAGGAATCACCATGCCCTTGCTCATCCTCAGTGCCAGACAATCCGTTGATGACCGCATTGAAGGATTGCAGCGCGGGGGCGATGATTACATGGTCAAACCCTTTTCTTTTAATGAATTGCTGGCCCGCATCCAGGCACTCCTGCGCCGTGGCCGGAAAGTAACAGACTCAGGCGTCATAACTGTTGGCGAGCTGCAGCTGGACCCTCTCAAGCGTGAAGTCAGGCGTCAGGGAGAGAAGATCGATCTTCCTGCCAAGGAATATGCTCTTCTCGATCTCATGATGCGCAATCCCGGTCGGGTTCTTTCAAAAACATCAATTCTGGAACAGATATATGACTACAGTTTTGATCCACAAACCAATGTTATTGATGTCCTTGTCTGTCGCCTGCGTAACCGCTTAGATAAAGGATACGACACAAAACTCATTCATACTGTTCGAGGTATGGGATATGTTCTCCGAGCCGAGTAATATGCGCATATTACTCTCCGGAAAATATCGCATTCTTCTGTTGTTCTTCCTTCTCTGGTTCTTCACAGGCCTCCTGCTTTTCATCAATACTCTCTTTCTGAAAAGCAATATTCAGCATCAGCAGCTCCAGAATGTTGAAAGAGCCTTGAACAACTACCTGGAAACCATGAACACTCTTTCCAGTTCCCCTTTCAGTCTCCATAATCGTGTTCCGCACGAGATTGACTTTATCCGCCTTATCCGAGGGAAAAATCAGCTACTTGTTACTGGTGGCAGCAACATGGCTTTTACAGGTCTGGTTGGATTAGATCCTACCGCAAAGGGGGCCTGGGTAGACCTTTTGCACCCTGATGAGGATGGCAGCTGGCTTCTTGTTTCTAAAAGACTTGGCAATGAAGATATTATCCAGGCCGGTAGAGATGACAGCTCAACTGGTATTCCCATATACCGAAAAACTGTTGCCGATTCTTATCGAATTTTATTCTATGCGGCATTGATATGCTTCTGCCTCGCCCTTTTCTTTTCCCACATGATGCGAGCACCACTGCGTATCCTGCAGAGAACCATTAAACAGACGTTAAAACAAAAAAACCTGCTTCTCTCCCATGATGAACGTGAAGAAGGTGGAGATCTCCAACCGATTTACCAGCTTCTTGAGCAGATTTTTTACCAGAACCGGCAACTCATTATTGAAATGCAAGGGGCCCTTGATAATGTTGCCCACGATTTGAGAACCCCAATGACAAGGCTTCGTGCTGCTGCTGAATATGCGCTGCAGTCAGACGCGGCAGACCCCCAAAGCTATCGCAGTGCTCTTTCTGACTGTCTTGAGGAATCCGAGAGGGTTCTTTCCATGCTTAAAGTCATGATGAGTGTTGCTGAGGCTGAAGCGGGCACCATGCGGCTGGAGAGGCAGAGCGTTGATGTCATTGAAACCTTGAAAGATGTGGCCGGATTATACCAGTATGTTGCCGAAGAAGAGTTGATTACGATATCCTGTGAAGGACCAGAGGGCCTCATTGTTTCGGCTGACAAAACCCGTCTCAGCCAGGTATGGGCAAATCTTCTCGATAATGGAATAAAATATGGCAACGAATCCGGAAAAGTTGAGATTACTGTGGAAAAGGTAAATAACCAGGCTGTTATCCGTTTTTGTGATGATGGAATAGGTATCTCAGACACTGAGATCAACCGTATCTGGGATCGCCTGTATCGGGGTGACCGCAGTCGTACAAAACAGGGCCTGGGATTGGGACTCAACTATGTAAAAGCGGTAGTTGAGGCACATGGAGGGCAAGTTCTGGTGACAAGCAAAGTCAGGAAGGGTTCATGTTTTGAGATCCATTTTCCCCTGATCTCATCAGCCAGCATTGGGAAAACTGAAATCACAGATTAATGGCGCATGATCTGAGAGCTGAATATCCGGGATGGAAAAATTTGAAGCGATAATTTCAGGACTGTGAAGAATAAAGTCAAGGTGCCTTTTCGGGGCATGGCTTGGCTGTGATGGCAATCCTGCAAGATTGGCATCCACAAGACCGGTGGCTGCCAGAAAAAGCTGCACTTCACGATTACCGCCAAACGTATTAAAATCTCCGGCCACAATAACAGGTTTTGCCCTGTCTGCAATGATATGGTGAAGACGTTCGAGCTGCTGCTGTCTGTGCTTGAATTTCAGAGAAAGATGGACTGTGAAAATATTGACTTCCTCAAGTTCCACTTCTATCACCAGCCTCTTTACGCCTTCATCAAAATAGTGGAAATGATGATTGATAATCGTCTGGTTGGTGATCAGGCCATTTCCCTGCTTGTTAAGAACTGGAATCCTATTGGCCAGTGAATCACCGCCGTATTTGGTCTCCACCACATGAAAATGGTCGAGTTCTTTGGCTATGGTTTCCGCCTAGCAGCATCTTTGCGACCGATAAGACCCGGAATCCACCTCTACCAGTGCGATAATATCAGGATTCACGGAGCGGATAAAAGAGACAATACGGTCCAGTGTATTTCCGGTCTGCTTGAAAAATCCGGCGAAAGGAAGAGGCATATGGTAGCCTGCACCATGGCCTGTTGCATAGCGTATGTTATAAAGTAAAAATCGCATGGTGGAAGTATGATAGCTGTTTCAGTGATTCAATGCAAACATCCCTTTTTTCTCTCTATTTCATGTGGTAGAGTACGCGACATAAAAAATATCCTGAATCTGTGACGGCTGGATGATTTTTCGAGGATAATTTGCTGATTTAACATAACAGGTAAAGCATTATGTCATATTTGGAAAAATCACCCGCCGCCCTGCGGGGCGTGTGCCGGCAACGCATCCAGGAATATCTTTAAAAAGAAATATCGAGGATAACGATGACCACCATAAATATAGGCTCGAGAAAAAGTAAACTTGCCATGTGGCAGACAGATACAGTCGCCGGAATGCTTGAAAAAAGGGGAATGACAACAAATATCAGTTCAATGGAAACCAAAGGGGATAAAATCCTGGATGTTTCCATTGCCAAAATCGGCAGCAAAGGAGTCTTTACAGAAGAACTCGAAGACCAGCTCAGCAACGGAACTACCGATATTGCAGTACACAGCGCCAAAGATATGCAATCCATTCTGCCTTCAGGCTTTGAACTGATCGCCTTTACTGACAGGGAAAAACCAAATGATGTACTGGTCTCCCGCAATAAAGACATTGACCTGGCTGACACCAGCAGAAAAATCCGTATCGGTACCTCATCAGTGCGCCGTATTGCACTTCTGAAACATTTCTATCCACACATTGAGACTGTTGAAATACGAGGCAACCTGCAGACCAGAATAAAAAAGATGGAAGCAGGAGATTGTGATGCACTCATGCTGGCATATGCCGGAGTTAAACGAATGGAATATGAGGATATGATTGTTAAAATATTCTCAGACCAGGAATTTATTCCGCCTGTGGGCCAAGGTTGCATTGCCATTGAAGCTGCCACAAATTTGAGTGCGGAAAAAAGAGAAAATGTTCGAAGCTGTCTCAATAACCCGGATTCAGAATCGTGCCTGCTTGCCGAACGTGCCTATCTTCGAACCATGGAAGGCGGTTGTTCCATTCCGGCGTTTGGTCTGGCTATACTTGACGGAGATGAAATCATTCTCCGTGGCGGCCTGGCAAGTCTTGATGGTAAAACAGTGCTCGTCAAAACAGAAAAAGGCCCAAGGGAAGATGCTGATGAGATTGGTGAACGACTGGGACATTACATCCTTGATAATGGCGGCAGAGAGATCCTCGCCGACATCAAGCGCATCCAGAAATAATATTTTCATATTCACAAAAAAAAGCTTTGGTCAGATACATTCCTGACCAAAGCTTTTTTTAACTCAAGTCTCCCGACCGGGAGGCTGAACAATCATCAACCGCAGGAATCGGCATCATTGGGATTGTATGTCCAGTTCCCATTCCTGAACAGATAGTCATTCACCAGTTGTACTTCATCATCCTTCAGAGCATTCCAAGATCCATCCCTGGCACATTTTGCCCTGCGTTTAGCAAAAAATGCATTCCACCCCTTTGATGTATACGTTTCTGCATGAACAAAAGGTGCGCCCTTGTTACTATTCTGGGAATGGCAACTTTTACAGACTTCACGGAACTTGATTCCTCCTATTCCCCATGGCTCACTGTCCCAGTCAAGTGTTCCATCTGAAATCACACGGCACATTTTCGTACGTTCATCATACCGTTTAGTCGGCCTTGCATCTGCAGACTGCACGGAACAAACCACTGAAATAAAAACAAATATCACTGCAACTACTGAACAACGCATTTTCGTCACTCCTTGGCAAACGTCAACAGACAAGTACCACATTGAGGCATAATTATAACTGGTTTTGCTGCTGAAATACAGTTTTATTTTTTGCTTTAGTAGCTTATTGATTTCAAGGATGTTTTCTGTCAAATGGGCTGATATCATGACCCATATTCTGAAGACGCTCCACCAGCAGGCCACTGATCTTTTTTACCTGAGAGGCAACAGTCTCAGGTAAAATACCGCGCAGCTTACAAATATCAAGTATCTCAAGACTCCCAGGCTGGTGGGGTGACATTCGCGTCTGCATGGAACCAACCGCTCCTTGCATCATCTGCGCTGAAGGTGTACAGGCTGCCTGGCTTTGCATCGTCAAGATTCACCACATCAACAACAAATATCGGGTCATGGTCTTCAAGAAAAAGAGCCATATAAATACCGGCTGTTACTCCGTCAAAATACTTACTAAGTCGGGAAGGGCTTTCCCAGCCCAACAAGGGACCACCACAACGTAACACAACCTCCTCTTGTTACATTACATGTTTGTAACAAGTGATGTCAAAACAAAACGACCTAACTGGATCAGTAGCTCCAAGTCGCTTTAGCAGTAATATTTATGTAAGAAAAAAGTGAACCAACTGTTGGGTAAATCAGCAGAAAAATTTACTATGTAATCTATTGGAAACAGATCTTTTGGATAGGAAGACGAGCTGTTCTTTATTTTTTCAACCCGAAAACACCCCTCTTTTTTGACGAGAAAGCAGGTTTGTATCTCTTGCCACGTCCACTTCGTCCTTTGGAGCGGGCGTGTTTTTCCTTATCTGGGTGGTTTGCCTTTTTGAGGTCTGGAAGACGAAGATTCGCAGGCGCGCCTGAAACCGACTCCCTATAGAGCTCACAGAACAGTGAGCATGATTTAAAATAACTTTTCTTTTTTATCCATTTTGGCCAGGAATTATTTTCCTGGTGGCGAAGGAACTGAGGCAGGTTGGATAGCAGGATAACCATTTCCTGGCGAATGGAACGACGCAGGTTCAGCTGAATACCCAACTCCTTATCAAGGTCTTCCCGCAGGATTTTTGAGAATCTGAATGCTGCCGCACCTTTCAGACGCTGGTTAACCAGATCATATTTTGCATTGGCCCAGGGGATGAGAATCATGGCCAGCAGGAAATCATTTGCCAGACCTCGTTTCTTTGACTCTTTGGCCAACAGGGCGGTGCGATCAATTACCTTTGCAATAGCCAGCAACTGTTCCCGGTAGGGCTTCTCTTTTGCCCCTTCTTTTTTGAAAAGTGTTGTCTTATACAGCCCGAAAATATCAAAAAACAGTTCAGAGTCCAATGCAAGTTTCAGCCATTCAGTAAGAGATCCACTATGCAGATCCTTAAAAAACTCATCACGAACCCGAGATGGCGGACAGAGAGTCAATTTTTCATGGTTGGCACAGATTGCCTGCCAGCTTTTAGCAGCAATGGTGAAACCAAGCCTGCCGGCATGCCTTATGGCGCGCAGCATACGAACCGGATCCCTTACTATACGTCGCTCAGGTTCTCCCACAAACTGGACAATGAATTTGTCCAGATCTTCAATGCCACCAACATAATCTATGATGGTATCATTCTCGATCTCGTAGAACAGACCGTTTACCGTAAGATCCCGCCTCTGCGCGTCTTCTGCCAGACTGCCATAGGTATTATTGGGGGCAAGCACTGCTTCCGGGCCATCAAGATCAAATTCACTCAATGAACGGAGAGTGGATACTTCTATTTCCTTACCGTGAAAAAAGACCTGAACCAGACGAAAACGCCTGCCAATGGTCCGGCTGTTGCGAAAAAGTTTGCGGATCTGCCCGGGACGGGCATCAGTGGAGATATCAAAATCTTTTGGAGCCTTTCCAAGGTAGAGATCACGCACTCCTCCACCCACCAGATAGCCGGAATAACCATTGTCCCGCAGTACACGAAGAACTTTCATAGCATCCCTGTCAATCATGTGATGACGAATGGGATGACTATCTGTGGTGATGATCAGGGGATCACTGGTAGTAGTCATAAATGGGATGGCGTGAGCTCTTTTTAAGGTGGAACAGATTTTATTTCTTTAAATTATAGGCTTTTTAGGCAGCAAATGATAATGACTTGCTTATCTGCGTTTGTCAAGAAAGATGAGCGCTGCCGGGGAAGTATGGTAAAAAATGTATAATTCGGCACGAAATCAGCGATTTCCCCTCACACTGTCCACATATGCTTGACATTCTCATATAATTACGTTTTATTTTATTCCTTTTGGATAGAGTATTATTCTGGAGGATTTGCAGTGAAAATATCGGCCCTTAACGGCTTTAAAGATATCATTCCCGGTGAAGTAGAGTTATGGCAACATGTGGAAAATGTTGCCCGCGATATTTTTTCGCGTTTTAACTTCTCTGAAATCCGGATGCCCATACTGGAAAAGACAGATCTTTTTGCACGATCCATTGGCGAGGCCACGGACATTGTTGAAAAAGAGATGTACACCTTTATTGACAAACAGATAACCATGCGGCCGGAGGCCACAGCGTCCCTTCTACGAGCCTACATTCAGCATGGACTGCATGTGCAGAAGCCTGTACAGCGCCTTTTCACCATTGGCCCGATGTTTCGTCACGAACGCCCCCAGAAAGGACGTTTGCGCCAGTTTCACCAAATGGATGTGGAAGTACTGGGAACTCCCAATCCCAGAGTTGACGCCGAACTCATGGCCATGGGCGCCATGTTTCTGGAAAAACTGGGAGTAACGGTCAGCCTTGAGATGAATTCCCTGGGCTGCCCGGCCTGCCGTCCCGGGTTCCGCGAAACGCTGCTTGCATTCATTGAAGAGCGAAAGGATAAACTCTGTGATGATTGTGTACGACGCAGCACAACGAATCCACTGCGTGTACTGGACTGTAAAAACCCCAAATGCCGGGAACAGGTTGAAGAAGCACCATCCATTCAGGAACATCTCTGTGATGATTGTGCTGAACATTTTACCTCAGTTCAAAAGGGATTGGATCAGCTCAAGGTAGACTACAGCCTCAATAAATTTATGGTCCGGGGCCTGGATTACTACACCCGTACCACCTTTGAGTTTATCACAAAAGATCTTGGTGCCCAGGCAGCTGTCGGAGCTGGCGGACGTTACGATGGCCTTGTTGAAAAACTCGGTGGTCCCAAGGTCCCAGGAATCGGCTTTGCCCTTGGTATGGAAAGACTGGTCCTTCTGCTGCAGCAGAAAGAAGAACAAAAAACTGACAACAGTAAAATCGATATTTTTGTTGCAGGACTAGGTGAAAAAGCATCGGAATTTGTTTTTCCCCTGGTCCATATCCTGCGCCAACAAGGTCTGCAAACTGCCATGGACCACGAAGGACGCAGCCTGAAAAGCCAGATGAAACAGGCAAACAAACTCAATGCCGGGTATGTCCTTATCATTGGTGAGAATGAACTTGAGCAGGGACAGGCTGTACTGAGAAACATGGCAACCCAGGAACAGCAGGAAATTACGATTGATTCTGACAATATGAAAATGGCATCTTTACTTATGAAAAAATGCCGGCAATAAACACGCAATATTTTAACAAATAATAACCAACGGAATGTAACTTGTTCAGAGTGCCTCATTTTCGTTAGATTTATTGCCGGCGTAATAGATAAACTATGCGCTGGCAATAAATCTAACGAAAATGGGGTGCTCTGGACAAGTTATCTGAAAAGCTTATGGAATCTATGGGAACACTTCGTAGGACTCACTCCTGCAACGATCTAACCAGCGCCAATATCGGCGAAGAAATAACTCTCATGGGCTGGGTGCTCCGTAGACGGGACCACGGCGGCGTTATTTTTATCGATCTTCGTGACCGGCATGGACTGACCCAGATAGTCTTTAACCCGGAAGTAAACCCTGAAGTCCACGCCAAGGCGCACAAACTTCGTAGTGAATGGGTTATTGCAATCCGGGGAAAAGTTGAAGCAAGGCTCGATGGTATGGCCAACAAAAAACTGGCCACCGGTGAGATAGAAGTCTTCATTGATGAACTCCGTATCCTGAACACTTCTGAAACCCCGCCATTTCCTCTGGATGAAGAGAGCGAGGTTTCCGATAATATCCGCCTTCAGTATCGCTACATGGATCTCAGGCGTCCTGAGATGACCGCTAAGCTAATCCAGCGTCACAAGGCTGTACAATCCATCCGCACCTACCTGAACGACAATGAGTTCCTGGAAGTGGAAACTCCCATGCTCACCCGATCAACTCCGGAAGGCGCACGGGATTATCTTGTGCCAAGCAGGGTGAACGCAGGCAAATTCTACGCACTGCCCCAGTCGCCTCAGCTCTTCAAACAGTTGCTGATGATTGCAGGCATGGATCGCTATTATCAGATTGTTAAATGTTTTCGTGACGAGGATCTGCGTGCCGACCGCCAGCCTGAATTTACCCAGATCGATATGGAACTCTCATTCGTGGATGATGAGCAGATTATTGGTGTTACCGAGGGTATGATTGCCAAACTTTTTAAAGACACTTTAGGGCTTGATGTGGCCCCGCCATTTGCCAGAATCAGCTATGATGAGGCCATGAACCGTTTTGGTACAGACCGGCCTGATACCCGTTTTGGCTTTGAACTGGTGGATCTCACAGAAATTGCAAAGACCTGTTCATTCAAAGTCTTCCGCTCCATTGCCGATGGTGACGGAACCGTACGAGCCATCAACGCCAAGGGTTGCGCCACTTTTTCCCGCAAGGATCTTGATGTCCTCACCGAATACGTTGCTCAATTCGGTGCCAAAGGACTTGCCTGGGTAAAAATGAAGGCTGACGGAGAGTGGCAGTCACCCATTGCCAAGTTCTTCAGTGATGAAGAACGTGCGGCCATGACAAAGGCTCTGGATGCCGAAGAAGGCGACCTGCTCTTCTTTGGTGCTGATAAAGCATCAGTGGTCTTTCCGGTACTGGGAGAGTTACGGGTGGAAATAGCCCGCCGCCTTGATCTGTTAAACAAAAAAGAATTTAATTTTATCTGGGTAACAGACTTTCCACTGGTTGAATATGATGAAAACAAAAAGCGCTATCAGGCGCTCCATCATCCCTTCACTGCTCCCAAGGAAGAGGATCTGGACAAACTGGAAAGCGACCCGGCATCTGTTTACAGCCAGGCCTATGATCTGGTACTGAATGGTACCGAGATAGGTGGTGGCTCCATCCGTATCCACCAGCGCGATATTCAGGCCAGGGTTCTTGCTGCACTTGATATCAGTGAAGAAGAGGCCAATGATAAATTTGGGTTCCTTCTCCGCGCTCTGGAACTTGGCGCTCCACCCCATGGCGGGTTGGCCTTTGGGCTTGATCGGCTGCTCATGATCATCACCGGCAGCGACTCCATCAGGGACGTCATAGCTTTTCCAAAAACGCAACGTGCCACCTGCCCTCTCACCGAGGCGCCTGCTGGAGTTGCAAGAAAACAGCTCACAGAGCTTTATCTGCGTCCTGACTGGAAAGAAACAACATAAGCCAGATCAGTTATCATCTTTGTTGGGTAGTCGGCATCTTTCTGTGGTGACTATCCAACAAGCTTTAATCGCCATCCCCGCAGTTTCAGTGCCTGCTGACAATATCATCAGAAAAATCCTATTGCTCCTCTGCTACATTTCTGCTTGTAGCACTCTTACGGAGATGTCCGGACTTGTCGGACCCATTTCTGCAGATCTTTGCCCTATATAAAAATCTGATTACGTACAAAACTCAGCCATTTTGTTTGTCATTCCCGCGGAGGCGGGAGGTAAGCGTAGACTCCGATCCAGAGGGATGACACCACCACGATCACTTGTAATTCTTTTGTTTTACCAATT
>DQTH01000257.1 GCA_015662865.1 Desulfocapsa sulfexigens | reverse complement strand
TACCCCGATTGCCATGGATGTTGGTCTTCGTTTTGCAATCCGCGAGGGTGGCCGAACAGTAGGTGCCGGCGTTATCAGTGAAATTATCGAATAAAACAAAATTTACAAAACCACTTGAAAAAACTTTAAGTGGTTTTGTTACTAGGATTTGATATGAGAGATATCGTAACTCTGGCATGTGGTACATGCAAACGTCGTAATTATACGACGACAAAGAATAAAAGAAACACTCCGGGCAAGCTGGAGCTTAAGAAGTTTTGTCCATTTTGCAGAACGCATACATCACATAAAGAAACAAAATAATTTTTTGTTATACACAGGCCAGTAGCTCTAATTGGTAGAGCGCCGGACTCCAAATCCGGATGTTGGGGGTTCGAGTCCCTCCTGGCCTGCCATTTTGTGCTATACGCTCACAAAACACTATTAAGCTGCCTTTCTGGAACTGGTTAAAGATATGGGTAAAAAGACAAAAGCCATCAAAAAACAGGAGTTGGTTAACGAGAAAAAGTCATCTTTTTCACCTGCTCAGATTAGAACGTTTGTTGATGAAGTCAAAATTGAATTTACTAAGATTGTCTGGCCCGAGAAGAAGGTAACTATCGGTCTGACAGGAGTTGTCATAGTCTTTTCCATCATGGCTTCTGCATATTTGGGTTCTGTTGATATGATGCTTGGGAAACTTATTGATTCTGTTCTCCGTTGAAATGAACGTATCTAAATTTGCTTCCAATGATCCCTGCCTGGGACTTATTGTCGTAGGCATTACACTTTACTGATAATAAACTCATGGCAATACACTGGTATATATTGCAGGTCCATTCAGGCTTTGAGGATAAGGTCAAGCTGACCCTTGAGGATAGAATCAGGAAACAGGGCCTTGAGGACTCATTTGGCGAAATATTAGTCCCAACTGAGCAGGTTGTTGAGATGATTAAGGGGAAGCGTAAAACTTCTTCCAGAAAATTCTTTCCCGGATATATGCTTGTATCCATGGATCTCAATGATTCAACCTGGCATGTTCTGCATGATAATATGCCACGTGTGGTTGGTTTTGTGGGTGATGACGAACATCCAACACCACTTCCGGATGAGGATGCCCAAAAAATAATTGGTCGTATTCAGGATGGTGCAGAAGCACCCCGGCCAAAAGTTATTTTTGAGATTGGTGAAATTGTCAGAGTCACAGATGGACCTTTTGCCAATTTTCAAGGTGTTGTTGATGAGGTCTATCCCGAGAAGGGCAGGGTCAAAGTTATGGTTTCTATTTTTGGCAGGGAAACTCCTGTGGAACTGGAATACATGCAGGTATCTAATACCTGAATAATTAACTATCGTTTTTCAAAAGAAATATTAAAGAACTCTCCATGAGAGTAGGAGTTAGAAATGGCCAAGAAAATTTCGGCATACATTAAGTTGCAGATTCCGGCCGGAAAAGCCAATCCATCACCCCCTGTAGGACCAGCTCTTGGTCAGCACGGTGTGAATATTATGGAATTCTGTAAGGCTTTTAATGCCAAAACCCAGGCATTGGGTGATACTATTGTACCAGTTGTTATCACAGTCTATACTGATCGTTCATTCAGCTATATTACTAAAACCTCACCGGCTTCAGTACTGTTGATGAAAGCTGCAGGTCTTACAAAGGCTTCTTCTAATCCTAAAAGCGAACGTGTTGCCGAAATTGGTATGGACAAAGTTCGAGAGATTGCAGAAACCAAAATGGTGGATCTTAATGCTTACGATCTTGATGCTGCAAGTAAGATCATAGCTGGTACTGCCCGTAGTATGGGTATTACAGTTGTTGGCGAATAATATTAATTAATCTTAACATACTGCTGTGACTGTACTTTGAAGAAAACAGTCTTGGAGAGTAGGAGGCTGATATGCCGAAACACGGAAAAAATTTTAGAAATAAATTAGAAAATCTTGATCGTACAGTTTTGTATACTTTCGAAGATGCTGTAACGCATTTACTTGCCAGTAGCTTTGCCAAGTTTGATGAGACTGTCGATATCGCAATGAAACTTGGTGTCGATCCTCGTCATGCTGACCAGATGGTTCGCTCGTCAGTTGTGCTTCCCCATGGAACTGGAAAAGATACCAAAGTCCTCGTCTTTGCCAAAGGTGATAAAGAAGCTGAAGCAAAAGAAGCCGGAGCCGATTTTGTCGGTGGTGATGATCTTGTTGAAAAAATCAAGGGTGGATGGCTCGAGTTTGATAAAACAGTCGCTACTCCTGACATGATGGGAACAGTTGGTAAGATCGGACGTGTTCTTGGTCCAAGAAATCTGATGCCCAATGCTAAACTCGGGACTGTCACTTTTGATGTTGCCAACGTGGTGAAAGAAATCAAAAGCGGTAAAGTTGATTTTCGCGTTGATAAAACAGGTATTGTCCATGCTGGTATAGGAAAGTGTTCCTTTGGACAAGAGAAGATTGCCGACAATCTCAAAGCTTTTGTTGAAAAAGTTATTCAGCTGAAACCTTCTTCTGCAAAAGGTATTTATCTTCGGTCTGTCACCATTTCATCAACAATGGGCCCAGGTATTAAGTTAGACCCCATTGCCCTGACTGCTGCAGTTAAGTAGTCCGGCAATTTTATATATTTGTATTACATCAGTAAAAAGTCTAAGACAGCAGGTACCGCAAGGTTTAATCACATTAAGTGTCCTGCCGAGGCAAAGGAAAATATTTCAGATTAGCGATTTATTTACCGTATCCGCTGTTTAGACTCTAAAGTGTCTTGTTCAGTGTACCGGATAAGACAAAAGAGTAAATTTAACCTGTTAGGGAGGAGTACTTTGAACCGTGACGAAAAAACAGCAATAGTCTCCGAGTTGAATGATTCATTCAACCGAGCCAAGTTTACCGTGGTAACGGACTATTGTGGTTTAACGGTTTCTGAGTTGCAAGAGCTGCGCATTCAGTTGCGTGACTGTGATTCAGAGATTCGAATTGCAAAGAATACTCTTCTGAAAAGGGCAGTAGCGGATACAGCCTGTGATGTTCTTCTTGAGGATTTCACAGGTACCACAGCCGTTGTTATGGGCTATGATGATCCGGTTGCGCCAGCAAAAGCACTTGCGAAGTTTGCAAAAGATCATGAAAAAATGCAGATTCGCAGCGCCGCCCTTGATGGAGAGAAGATTTCATCAGAAGATATGATTGCTCTGTCTAAACTTCCTTCAAAGGAAGTTCTGCTAGGACAGTTCCTTTCAGTTCTCAACAGTGTGCCTACTGGACTTGTTCAGGTACTTTCAGGAGTACCAAGAACTTTTCTGTATGGTCTCCAGGCGATTAAAGAACAGAAAGAGCAGGCATAGTTCTGACGACACAAATGTATGGTTGCCGGATATGCAAACCATCACTTTTTTTAATGACTAAAAATAGAGGTATAAAATAATGGCTGTATCAAAAGACGATGTAATTGATTTCCTTTCCAACATGTCTGTTCTTGAGCTTTCTGAGCTCATTAAAGAACTTGAAGAAAAATTTGGTGTCTCAGCTGCAGCTCCTGCTGCCGTTGCAGTTACCGGAGCTGCTCCCGCTGAAGGTGGTGGCGCTGCAGAAGAACAAACCGAATTTGATGTAATTCTTGCTTCCATTGGTGATGCAAAAATTAAAGTTATCAAAGAGGTTCGTGCTATCACTTCTCTTGGATTGAAAGAAGCCAAAGGCCTTGTTGAAAGTGCTCCCGCTCCGCTTAAAGAGGGAATTACTAAAGAAGAAGCAGAAGAGATCAAAACTCAGATCGAAGCTGTTGGTGCTACAGTAGAAATCAAGTAGTCCAATTTCATATGGTAAACAGCGAGCACGCTGCCTACCTGATTTTAACGATACGCTACGGGCTTAATGCCGCGTAGCGTATCGTGGTTTTTGCTTATTAGTATGGCAGTTGGTTGAAATTGTCGGAATATCAGTTAGATACACTAGTGTTCTGATACTTTACTTTTTAAAGCCTGATTCTAACATACCCTGTGTATTGCTATGAAAATGTACGCTATAAAAGACTGTCCAGGCCGATTGAACCGTTATTCTGTTTTTCATTGTTGTCACTACATAACCCCACCGTATCCGCAGTACCATACCTTTTAAATTTCCAGGCTCAGCAGTCGATTACTGCAAAGTCGTTTAATCCCGTATTCAGGCATATGTGTCTCTGATCGGGTATACAATTATCTGTTAAAGGCATCCCGAGGTAAATTATGGAAAGAGTGAGAAAAAACTTTGCCAAAGCTCCATCAATCATGGAGCCGCCGCATCTTATCTCAATGCAAAGAATTTCATATGAAAAGTTTTTGCAAATTGATGTTGAACCAAATGAGCGCGAAGATTTTGGTTTGCAGGCTATTTTTAAGAATGTCTTTCCTATAAATGACTTCAATGGACATTGTTCTCTTGAATTTGTCAGCTATTCCTTTGGAGAACCCAAATATACAATCGCTGAATGTCAACAACGAGGAATGACTTTTGATATTCCAGTCAAAATTACCGTACGTCTTATCACTTTTGATGTTGATGAAGAGACTGAAGTACAGACCATTCGAGATATCAAAGAGCAGCAGGTTTTTCTTGGTGCTTTACCTTTGATGACCGGAGATGGCGTTTTTGTTATAAATGGAACTGAACGTGCTATCGTATCACAGCTGCAGCGTTCACCCGGTCTGTTTTTTACACATGACAACGGCAAAAAACATTCTAGTGGAAAACTTCTGTATTCCGCACGTATTATACCTGTACGCGGTTCATGGATTGACCTTGAATTTGACATTAAAGATGTGCTTCATGTGCGAATTGACAGACGTCGCAAATTTCCGGTTACCACACTCTTGAAGGCACTGGATTTTGATAATGAAGAAGATGTGGAGCCAAGTTACACCGCTGAAAAACTTCTGCGTAAGTTTTACCCCACGCTTAATGTAAAACGCGAGAAGGATAATTATTTTATAGAGTTCACTCCTGAAACCGTTCAGGGACAGCGTTTGGAGTTTGATCTTGTTGATCCTGCCACCGGTGATATTCTTGGTAAAGAGGGAAAAAAACTCGGTAAAGCCTTATGTAAAAGGATGGTTAAGGCAAATATTGAATTTCTGAAAATTTCCAGGGAAAATCTTCTTGAGAAGATTCTGGTTACTGATCTTATCCAGCCCGAGACAGGAGAAGTCCTTGCCGCCTGTAACAGTGTCCTTACTGAAACCATGCTCGATTCATTTATCGAAGCAGGTATTGATGAATTCGAAATCCTCTATATTGATGGTATTACCTATTCTGATGCATTTCGTAAGACACTTGCCCTTGATAAGGTCAACGCCACTGACGAAGCTGTACTTGAAATATATCGCAGACTGAGACCGTCAAGCCCTCCAACCATTGAAGTGGCTCAGACCTTTTTTAATAATCTCTTTTTTAACAAGGATCTTTATGATCTGTCCGAAGTCGGCCGTTATAAGATAAATGCCCGCCTTGGCCTTGACACAGACATTGATCACCGCGCACTGACTAAAGATGATATCATTGAGTCTGTTTTGTTTCTTGTACGGTTAAAAGACAGTCAGGGAGATGTCGATGATATTGATCACCTTGGTAACCGTCGTGTCCGCACAGTTGGTGAGCTTGTCGAAAATCAGTACCGTATGGGGCTTATCCGTATGGAACGCGCTATCAAAGAGCGCATGACATTG
The DNA here is from genome assembly GCA_015662865.1 of Desulfocapsa sulfexigens. Lineage (GTDB taxonomy): Bacteria > Desulfobacterota > Desulfobulbia > Desulfobulbales > Desulfocapsaceae > Desulfocapsa > Desulfocapsa sulfexigens_B. The sequence continues at coordinate 10,205 of DQTH01000257.1, read as the reverse complement.
CAGGAAGTTGAAACCATGATGCCCTATGATCTCGTGAATCCCAAACCTATTTCTGCTGCAATTAAGGAATTCTTTGGTACTTCCCAGCTGTCACAGTTTATGGATCAGACTAATCCTTTGTCTGAGGTGACTCATAAGCGTCGACTTTCAGCTCTTGGACCTGGAGGTTTGTCACGTGAACGTGCTGGTTTTGAGGTTCGTGACGTTCATCCGACACATTATGGTCGTATCTGTCCGGTTGAAACACCTGAGGGACCAAATATCGGCCTGATTGTTTCCCTTGCTACCTATGCCCGTGTCAATCCTTATGGATTTATTGAGACACCGTATCGGAAGGTAAAAGACTGTATTGTACTTGATGAAGTAAAGTACCTTAGCGCCCTTCAGGAGCAGAAGCAACTCATTGCTCCTTCTGCCATCAAGCTCGATAAAGAGAACAAAATTGTTGCTGAAACCCTTATAGTCCGCGAGGAAGGTGAGGTTATCACTGTAAATGCTGATCAGGTCAGCTATATGGATATTGCTCCTAATCAGCTTGTCAGTGTGGCAGCCTCACTTATTCCGTTTCTTGAAAACGATGATGCAAACAGGGCCCTTATGGGGTCCAACATGCAGCGTCAGGCAGTGCCTCTTATGATCACTGCCGCACCGCTTGTTGGTACAGGTATGGAACGCTATGTTGCCAGGGATTCCGGTGCATGTCTGCTTTCCTGTGATGATGGGGTGGTTGAAGAGATTGATTCAAACCGTATTGTTGTTCGTTATGACAAGCCCGGCGTAGACGGCTTTGATACCGGAGTAGGTGTATACCGTCTCTCTAAGTATAAAAAATCAAACCAAAATACATGCTTTACACAGAATCCACTAGTATATCCTGGTGATCGAGTGAGTAAGGGAACGGTTCTTGCCGATGGCCCATCCTGTGAAGAGGGTGAGCTTGCCCTAGGAAAAAATGTAACCATCGCTTTTATGCCATGGCGCGGTTTTAACTTTGAGGATTCGATTCTCATCAATGAAAGGCTTCTCAAGGAAGATACCTTCACCTCAGTACATATTGAGGTTTTTGAGACCATGGCCAGGGATACAAAGCTCGGCAAAGAGGAAATCACACGTGATATTCCAAATGTTAGTGAAGATACACTTCGCAATCTTGACGATTCCGGAATTGTTCGTATTGGTGCTGACGTGCGTGCTGGTGATACACTGGTCGGTAAGGTTACTCCAAAAGGCGAATCCATGCTTTCTCCGGAAGAGAAACTTCTTCGCGCCATTTTTGGTGAAAAAGCACAGGATGTAAAAGATTCATCTCTTCGTGTTCCTCCTGGAGTTGAGGGAGTGGTTATTGATGCGAAGGTCTTCTCCCGCAAAGGTGTGGATAAAGACGAGAGATCTCTCATGATTGAAGATATGGAGATTGATCGATTTAATAAAGATAAGCTCGATGAGCTTGCCAGTTTAAAACATGGTGTATGCCGTGAACTTGGCGAAATTATGGATGGCCGTACCGTGAAGCAGGATGTATGTGCTGATGATGGAACGGTTATTCTGAAACTTGGCAAAAAGATGAAAGCTGAGTTTGCGGAGCAGGTTGGATTTGCCCAGTTGAGAAAACTCGATTTTTCTGAAAAATTGAAGTTTGAAGGTGACATTGATGCCGCATATGCCAGATATGATAATCAGAAAAAACTGATATCAGAACGTTATGACGGCATTATTGAACGAATGAAGAAAGGTGATGACCTGCCTCCAGGCGTTGTAAAGATGGTAAAAGTATACGTGGCAACCAAACGAAAGTTGTCCGTTGGCGATAAAATGGCTGGGCGTCACGGAAATAAGGGTGTCGTATCCCGTCTTCTCCCGGAAGAGGATATGCCGTTTTTTGCGGATGGAACCACCGTCGATATTGTATTGAATCCACTTGGTGTCCCTTCTCGTATGAACGTTGGTCAGGTTCTTGAAGTTCATCTCGGATTTGCCGCAAAGAGGATTGGTAAGCAGCTCTCTGATCTGGCCATTGCTGAAGAGATCGATGCCATTAAAACAAAGATGCAGGCCGTGTATTCAGAAGAAGAGTATAAGAAAATCACTGACGGTATGAGTGATAAAGACCTCTTCGACTGGTGTCGCAAGCATTATCGCGGTATCCATGTCGCAACTCCAGTATTTGATGGAGCTGAAGAGGCCAAGATCAGGCAGTTACTCGTAGAAGCCGGCGTTGATGAAGTTGGACAGAGTCAGCTCTATGACGGCCTAACCGGTGAACCTTTTGCCAACCAGGTAACTGTTGGTGTTATGTATATGCTCAAACTACATCATCTGGTTGATAATAAAATTCATGCACGTTCAACCGGACCATACTCTCTTGTTACCCAACAGCCTTTGGGTGGTAAAGCACAGTTTGGTGGCCAGCGACTTGGTGAGATGGAAGTCTGGGCAATGGAAGCCTATGGTGCAGCATATACTCTAAAAGAGTTTTTGACTGTCAAGTCTGATGATGTTGAAGGGCGTACCACCATGTATGAACGTATTGTTAAAGGCAATAATTTCCTCACAACAGGACTTCCGGAATCTTTTCACGTACTTGTGAAAGAGCTTCAGGGCTTATGTCTTGACATGGAACTGCTTGAGGAAAAGTAATAGTTGCCAGCACAGGGCCTGTATAAGCGTGTTTTATCCACAGGCCTGTTGAATTATAAATGAGTTTATAATGAGGAGAGTTGATTTTGTATCGTTGTGTCGCGTGATTGCCGACATTTGTACACATTAATTCTATTCTCTTTTTTAACCCTATACTGAGGGGGATGTACTTTCGTGGAAGAGCTATTCAATTTTTTTCAAAAACCGAAAGGTCCTGTTAAGTTTAATAAAGTTAAGATTTCTCTTGCTTCTCCAGAAAAGATCATGGACTGGTCCCATGGTGAAGTAAAGAAACCTGAAACCATTAACTATCGAACATTTAAACCAGAAAGAGATGGTCTTTTCTGTGCGAAAATCTTTGGTCCTGTAAAAGATTTTGAGTGTAACTGCGGTAAGTATAAACGGATGAAACATCGCGGTGTCGTCTGCGAAAAATGCGGTGTTGAGGTTATTCAGTCCAAGGTTCGTCGTGAACGGCTTGGTCATATCAGTCTCGCCGCCCCTGTTGCCCACATCTGGTTTTTGAAAAGCCTTCCCTCTAAAATCGGCGCTGTACTGGATCTTACCCTGAAACAACTGGAAAAGGTGCTCTACTTTGAGCAGTATGCTGTTACTCACTCAGATACGGATGCTGTACCTGCGGGGACTTTGCTTACAGAAGAGCAATACCGTCAAATGCGCGAAGAGCACCCCGGTGAGTTTGAAGTGGGAATCGGTGCAGAAGCTATTCACGAGCTGCTTGCAGCCCAGGATCTTGAAGAGCTCTCCAAGACTCTGCGTGAAGAAATGGCTACCACTAATTCCAAAACCAAACGTCAGAAATATGGTAAGCGTCTCTATGTTATTGAGGCATTCCGTGATTCCGGTAATCGTCCGGAGTGGATGGTACTTAAAGTTATCCCTGTTCTTCCACCTGATCTTCGTCCGCTTGTTCCCCTTGAGGGAGGTCGTTTTGCAACGTCTGATCTCAACGATCTTTACCGGCGTGTCATCAACCGTAATAATCGTTTGAAACGGCTAATTGAACTGGATGCTCCTGATATCATTATCCGTAATGAAAAGAGAATGCTCCAGGAAGCCGTTGATGTCCTTTTTGATAATGGACGTCGTGGACGGGTAATTACGGGTGTCAATAAAAGGCCTTTGAAATCCCTTTCTGACATGCTGAAAGGAAAACAGGGTCGTTTCAGGCAGAATCTTCTTGGAAAACGAGTTGATTACTCCGGTCGTTCCGTTATTGTTGTCGGCCCGCATCTTCGTCTGCATCAGTGTGGTATCCCGAAGAAAATGGCTCTTGAGCTTTTTAAACCTTTTATCTACAACAAACTCGAAAACCAGGGGCTGGTCACCACAATCAAGAGTGCCCGGAAGATGGTGGAAAAAGGTGCCAAAGAAGTCTGGGATGTTCTTGATGAAGTGGTTACTGAACGATCAGTTATCCTGAACCGTGCACCAACCCTCCATAGACTTGGTATGCAGGCTTTTGAGGCCGTACTCATTGAAGGAAAAGCCATCCAGCTTCATCCGCTTGTCTGTGCAGCTTTTAATGCTGACTTTGACGGCGACCAGATGGCTGTTCATGTGCCCTTGTCAGTTGAAGCCCAGGTTGAGGCACGTGTATTGATGATGTCCACTAATAACATCCTCTCACCTGCCAATGGCGAGCCCATTATTATTCCATCCCAGGATATTGTCCTTGGCCTCTATTACATGACTCGTGAGCGTATCAATGCGCAGGGTGAAGGAAAGACTTTTGCAAGCCCGGCTGAAGCGAGAATCGCCTATGATTATGAGGTGGTTCATCTTCAGGCTGTCATTAATGTTCGTATGGATGGTGAGATGGTTGAAACCACCATTGGACGTATTCTGCTTGGTGACCTTCTTCCCTCTTCAGTGCCATTCTCTGAAGTGAACAGGGTGATGAGCAAAAAAGCACTCGCTCAGCTTATCGATTTTACTTATCGGCATGCAGGAACCAAAGACACGGTCATTCTCGCGGATCGACTGAAAGATATTGGCTATGAATATGCTACTCGTGCCGGTATTTCCATCTGCATTGATGATATGAAAATTCCAGCCAGTAAAGAAATCCTGGTTGCCAAAGCAGAAAAAGAGGTTGTTGATGTGAGTCAACAGTACTCCGATGGTCTGATCACTTCCGGTGAGAAATATAATAAAGTGGTTGATATCTGGTCCAAGGTTACAGAGGATGTGGCTAATGAGATGATGGATGATATTAAGGTCGATACTTTTCTTGACAAAGATGGTAAGGAAGTTGAAGGACCAAGTTTTAACTCCATTTATCTGATGGCAGATTCTGGTGCCAGGGGGTCGCGTGATCAGATCCGCCAGCTTGCCGGTATGCGTGGATTGATGGCTAAACCATCAGGTGCGATTATCGAGACACCTATTAAGGCGTGCTTTCGTGAAGGTCTTGGTGTTCTTGAATATTTTATTTCAACCCATGGTGCCCGTAAAGGTCTTGCTGATACCGCTCTGAAAACTGCGAACTCAGGGTATCTTACACGTCGCTTGGTGGATGTTGCGCAGGATTCCACTATTGTCATGGCAGACTGTGAGACGCTGGACGGCATTGTTGCCGAGCCGTTGCTTGATGGTGGTGAGATTATTGTACCGCTTGGAGATCGAATCCTTGGCCGTGTTACTCAGGAAGATGTTGTTGATCCCTTTGATGAAGAAAAAGTGATTGTTGAGGCAGGACAGGAAATCACTGAGACACTGGTGAAGAAGATTGATGAGGCAGGCATTGATAAAGTGAGGATTCGTTCGGTTCTCACTTGTCGGGCACGTCGAGGTGTTTGTGCTCAATGTTATGGTCGTGACCTTGGACGAGGACATATGGTTAACCGGGGTGAAGCAGTGGGTATTATCGCTGCTCAATCCATTGGTGAGCCAGGTACTCAGCTGACAATGCGTACTTTCCATATCGGTGGTACCGCAAGTCGTGCTGTTGAGCAGGCCGAAATCCAAAGTCAGCGTGCAGGAAAAATCACATTTAAGAATCTTCATTCTGTTGAAAATTCTGAAGGCATCAAGATTGTAATGAATCGTAACGCTGAGATTATTGTTCTTGATGAACAGGGTCGTGAACGTGAACGCCATAAGGTCAGCTATGGTGCTCAAATTCTCGTGAAAGAAGGTGAAATGGTTGAGCCTACAGCCATCCTTGCTGAATGGGATGCCTATACAATTCCGATTGTTTCGGAAGTCGGTGGTATTATCAAGTTCGGAGATATCATTGAAGGATCTACAATGCAGGAGAAGGTGGACACCGTTACCGGAAAGTCCAGTAAGGTGATTGTTCCAACACCTGCAGGACAACAGCTTTCTCCACGTATTTCAATTAAAGGCGGCAAAGGCAATAAAACACTGAAATTACCCAACTCTGAAGCCTTCGCGCGCTATTCCCTGCCGGTAGGATCCATCATCTCCCTTGAAGAAGGTGATGTGATTGAACCAGGCACAGTAATTGGCAGGATTCCTAGAGAGAGTAGTAAAACCAAGGATATTACTGGTGGTCTGCCACGTGTTGCAGAGCTTTTTGAGGTACGTAAACCTAAAGAACCCGCTATTATCAGTGAGATTGACGGTCGGGTAAGCTTTGGAAAAGAACTTAAAGGAAAATTGCGGGTTGTGGTCACACCTGAATATGGGGAGCCCCAGGAATATCTTGTCCCCAAGGTGAAACATATCATCGTCCATGAGGGCGATTATGTCCAGGCCGGTGAACCATTGATGGAAGGTACGGTTGTTCCCAATGATATCCTCAAGGTTCTTGGTGTGAAAGAGCTTGCAAAGTTCCTGGTGAATGAAGTGCAGGAAGTGTATCGTCTGCAGGGTGTTAAAATCAATGACAAGCATATCGAGGTTATTGTTCGCCAGATGTTGAGACGTGTACAGATCACCAATGCCGGAGATTCCAGGTTCATGATAGGTGAGCAGGTTGTCTGGTGGGATTTTGAAGATGAACGTGATCGCTTGTTTGCAGAAGGAAAACAGCCAGGAATGGCTGAGCCACTTTTACTTGGTGTAACTAAAGCATCACTGTCAACGGAGAGTTTTATTTCAGCTGCCTCTTTCCAGGAAACCATCAAGGTGTTGACTAATGCAGCAATGCAGGGAAAAGTTGATGATCTTGTCGGACTGAAGGAAAATGTGATCATGGGTAGACTGATCTCCGCTGGGACTGGGCTTCAGAAAGGCTTTTAGGGAAAAGGAGGGTGCGAAATCGATATATTTCAAGTCCCTCCGGAGAGTGAATTTAGAAGAATTAATTCGTTTTCTGCTTGACATGGAAACGCAGATAGAGTATTTATTCTCTCTTTCGTGCTCGGCTCATAATAATGAGGCCTGGTGTGATGAATAATTAACGTCATTCAAATATACGTGAACAGGAGCAGTAAAGATAATGCCAACAATTAATCAGCTCATTCGGCAGGGCAGAAAAAAACAGATTAAAAAGAGTGTTACTCCAGCATTGAAAGGCGCCCCTCAAAAACGTGGTGTCTGTGTGAGAGTTTATACGACCACTCCCAAAAAACCAAACTCTGCTCTTAGAAAAGTAGCAAGGGTGCGGTTAACCAACGGAATCGAAGTTACTTCTTATATTCCAGGTATAGGCCACAATCTGCAGGAGCATTCAGTTGTTCTTATTCGTGGCGGTCGTGTAAAAGATCTTCCAGGTGTCCGTTATCATATAGTTCGTGGTACTCTGGATACTCTTGGCGTTTCTGACAGACGTAAAGGTCGTTCCAAGTATGGCGCCAAGCGTCCGAAATAAGCTGAACCTGAGCTGGTAAAAGAGGAAAATAATGCCACGTAGAAAAATAGTTGAAAAACGAAAAGTTCATCCCGATCCCCGCTTTAATTCCGTTCTTGTCTCGAAGTTTACTAACGGTATTATGCAATGCGGAAAAAAATCCGTTGCGCAGAGAATTTTTTACGATGCCATGGACATTGTTGCTTCAAAAGTAACTGACGAAGAGCCCCTTACAGTTTTCGAAGAGGCTATGGATAAAGTTCGACCTAAAGTTGAAGTTAAGTCCAGACGTGTCGGTGGTGCAACTTATCAGGTACCTATGGAGGTCCGTCAGGTTCGCCGTAACGCATTGGCTATTCGATGGATTATCAGTTTTGCCAAGGCAAGATCCGGGAAGTCCATGTCTGAAAAGCTTGCAGCAGAACTTCTTGATGCGTATAACGATCGTGGTGCTGCTGTTAAGAAACGTGATGATACCCACCGTATGGCTGAAGCAAACAAGGCCTTTGCTCACTACCGCTGGTAGGGGTAGTAAGAGAGGGACGTTCTTACTGTTTGGTTGTGTCAGCTGAAAGGCTTGTCGTATAGAGGTTAGCTGATGGCTGATAAAAATAATCTTTCCGTGGTCCGCAATATCGGCATTATGGCCCATATTGATGCCGGAAAGACAACAACAACTGAACGGATATTGTATTATACCGGTCGATCCTATAAGATTGGCGAAGTTCATGACGGTGCTGCTGTCATGGATTGGATGGAACAGGAGCAGGAACGAGGCATAACAATTACCTCGGCTGCCACAAGTTGTACCTGGAAGTCCAAAAGAATTAACATTATTGATACACCTGGTCATGTCGATTTTACCGTTGAGGTTGAACGAAGCCTACGGGTACTTGATGGCGCAGTTGCTGTTTTTTGCGCGGTAGGTGGCGTCGAGCCGCAATCGGAAACAGTCTGGAGGCAGGCTGATAAATATGCAATACCCCGGATCGCATTTGTAAATAAAATGGATCGGGTCGGTGCAGATTTTGATCGTGTTGTAACAATGATGGAAGAACGGCTGGGAGCGAATCCCGCCGTTGTTCAGATTCCTGTCGGAAAAGAGTCTGATTTTGAAGGTGTGATTGATCTTATTGAAGGTAAGATGTATACCTTTGATGAAGAATCACTTGGACAGGAAGTCATAGAAAAAGATATCCCGGAAGAATACCGGGACAGATTCACGGCCGCACATATGGTACTCATCGAGAAGTTGGCCGACTTCGATGATGGGATCATGGAAAATTTCCTTGAAGATACTGCTGTATCTGCGGCTGAGATTTATCGTGCGCTTAGAACTGCAACACTGGAATTGAAGTTGGTTCCGATTTTGTGTGGAAGCGCATTTAAGAATAAGGGCATACAGCCTTTATTAGATAGTATTATTCACTATTTGCCGTCTCCATTGGATGTTCCTCCAATGGTTGGACTGGGCAAGAAAGGTGAAGAAATCAGTAGAAAAGCAGATGCTAAAGAAAAACTCTCAGCACTGATTTTCAAACTGATGAGTGATACCTTTGTCGAGAACCTTGCTTTTGTCCGGGTGTATTCCGGAGTTTTGAAAGTGGGGGATAAAGTATTTAATCCTGTCAAAAAGAAGAAAGAAAAAATTGGTAAGCTGATACGTCTTCATGCCAATAAGAGGGAAGAAGTCGATGTCCTGAAGGCCGGTGATATTGGGGCAATAATCGGACTCAAATTCTCCACTACCGGAGATACCCTTTGCAGTAGCGGTGACTATATAGTTTTGGAAAGCATGGAATTTCCTGAGCCAGTCATCGGGGTTGCCATTGAAGCAAAAAGCAAGGCGGACGAAAAAAAACTTGCTGAAACACTGGCAAAAATAGCCCTTGAAGATCCATCGTTTAAAATTACTAAAAACGAGGATACCGGGCAGACAATAATTTCGGGAATGGGTGAACTTCATCTTGAGATTATTGTTGATCGACTGCTTAATGAATTTAAGACAAATGCCAGTGTTGGTAAGCCTCAGGTTTCCTACAAGGAAACCATTTCCGCAAATGCTGAAGGCGAAGGTAAGTTTGACCAGCAGACCGGGGCTAAAGGCCAGTATGGTCATGTTGTTATAAAGGTGGAACCCCTTGGAAGAGCTGATGGTGTTCTTTTTGAGAGTCAGGTTAAAGATGATCAGATCCCGTCTGAATTCCTTGGCGCCATTGAAAAGGGTATCAGGGACAGTCTGGATGCTGGCCCGCTGATTGGTTATCCGGTCACAGATATAAAGGTTTCGCTCATTGGTGGTTCTTTTATTGAAGATGAATCCACTGAGATGGCATTTGGTATTGCATCGTCCATGGCAATACGACGGGTAACGGCTGGTGCTGAGCCCCTGTTGCTTGAACCGATCATGAATCTGGAGATCATATGTCCGGATGAATATCTTGGAGATATGATGAACGATCTCAACTCTAAGAGGGCGAAAGTCGTAGGAGTCGAACCCAGCGACGGATTACAGGTGGTAAGGGCCCATGCTCCACTTGCTGAAATGTTTGGATATTCAACATCCCTCAGGTCAGCTACACAGGGCAGGGCGAATTTTACCATGCAGTTTGAAAAATATGACGTTGTCCAGAAAAACAGGGCCGACGAAATTATAAGAAAAATCAGAGGAATATAGCTCATTCATTTTGAGGTACGACTATGTCAAAAGAAAAATTTGAAAGGACTAAACCGCATGTCAATGTAGGTACTGTAGGTCATATTGATCATGGTAAGACTACTCTGACTG
>DQTH01000168.1 GCA_015662865.1 Desulfocapsa sulfexigens | reverse complement strand
CTGGCACGAAACTGGATCCCCGCCTCCGCGGGGATGACACCACCACGATCACTTGTAATTCTTTTGTTTTACCAATTCCTTATGGCTTCACCATATGAAGTTGGCTGAGTTTCATACGTAATCAGATAGAAAATAGACTTCTTTGAAGTCTATTTTCGCCGTAGGGATCCTACGCTGGATGCATCCTGCTTCTGAATTGTATTCAGCGTGAGATCCGTTTCAAGGCACCATGATGATATTCTGATGTATTTCTGATGTGTTTTTTTTAGCACCTGCTAGTCATTGGTAACACGATACACTTCTTCAATGGTTGTAATGCCCGCAAGAACTTTGTCTGCCCCGTCACGCCGCAGGGTAATCATTCCATTCTTCACAGCCTGTTCACTGATGGAATTGGCATTGGCAGTGTTTAAGACAAGATTTTTCATGGACTGATCCATGAGCAGCAGCTCAAATATGCCACATCGCCCCTTGAAACCGGTGTAGTGGCAGTTTTTACAGCCGCGGCCCCGATACACCTGTTTGCCTTCCATTTCTTCCTGATTCAGTCCCAGTTTTCTTATGGCATCAGGTTCTGGTGTGTAGCCGGTTTTACAGTCAGGGCAGATGATGCGGACCAGACGCTGTGCCAGGATTGCATTTATTGATGAAGAGAGCAGAAACGGTTCGATACCCATGTCAATAAGACGGGTGATTGCACTGGCTGCATCGTTAGTGTGCAGAGTAGAAAAGACAAGATGGCCGGTCAGTGCTGATTGTATTGCAATTTTTGCGGTTTCAGTATCGCGAATTTCACCCACGAGAATGACATCCGGATCCTGACGTACAATTGAGCGCAGACCTGAAGCAAAGGTGAGATCAATTTTAGGATTGACCTGTACCTGGCCGATACCACTGATACGGTACTCAATGGGATCCTCCACGGTAATAATGTTGATGTCCGTATTGTTGATTGCCGTGAGTGCCGCATAGAGGGTTGTGGTTTTTCCACTGCCTGTGGGGCCTGTAACAAGAACAATACCATTTGCAGCCCTGATCTGATCGGAAAACGGGATGAATCTATCTTCGGGCATACCAAGATCAGTAAGAGAAATCAGTACTGAGGATTTGTTCAGCAGACGCAGTACAACCCGTTCGCCAAAAGCTGTGGGCAAGGTGGAAACACGAATATCCACTTCTTTGTCCGCAACTTTGAGTTCAATCCGGCCATCCTGTGGAAGACGTTTTTCAGCGATATTGAGTTTTGCCATGACTTTGATTCTTGAAATCAGGGCGGATTGCACATGCTTGGGCGGGCTGAGCATATCATAAAGGATACCGTCAAGGCGCTGCCTGATTTTCAGGGTGTTCTGGTAAGGCTCGATGTGTATATCAGAGGCACCGTCACGCACCGCCTGAGAGAACATCAGATTGACCAGCCGGATCACTGGAGAATCACTGGTATCGTCGAGCAGATCGCCCGTTTCTTCGATTTCTGTGAACAATGCCTCCGGGTCTTCCTCATCAATATCCTGCATGACTTCTTCTGCGGTGTTCTGGGTCATGTCATAGGCGTAGTTGATGGCTGATACAATGGCGGTTGAAGGGCAGAGTACTGGACGAGCGCCCGCAAGATCCAGAATACGGCGGACATCGTCAAGTGCCTGGAAGTTAAAGGGGTCATTGATGGCGATAAATGCATCATCGTGCGCAACCACCGGCACCATGAGGTGTTTCTTTAAGAAAGAGATGGGGAGTAATGATGTGAAATCTGTCTGGATTTCAGAAGGCAGGGAGAAGCTGGATTCCATCCCCAGCTCATCACCCAGTTTTCGAAGTAAATCAATTTCGTTAACTGTATCCTGACGCATCAGAAGGCGAAGCAGATCTCCTCCTTTTTCTTTCTGAAGTTCCAGGACGTGGTTGATGGTGTCTGCCGGGATTCCCACCTTATCTGTTAAAAATTTTGCTGCGTGCTGCATGGCTACAGGTTATCGTTTTCTATATAGGGCCAGTTGTCCTGCGCTGGTTTTTTCAGTCCTTCAATACGTTCTTTGCAGAGTTTTTGCAGATTTGTTTCTGTTGCCCCTGCACCGTTGCCACCTTTCTCATTTTCAATGACCTGTTGATAGTATTTAACGGCTTCGGCAGTTTTACCTTCACGTTCACAGATTACTCCCAGGTTCATGAGGGCGTATGGTAATTTGGGATCGACTTCAAGAGCTTTTTTGAAATAGTCTTTTGCCTCCTCCAGACGGTCCTGCTGCATCCTTTGAAAACCGGTGTCAGAGAGGGTCATGGCATGGTCAAGGTCGGCCTGGCGATGGAGTTGTTCTTTTACTGCAGGCATGACTTTGCCCAGTTGCTCTTCTTTTGTTGCTGTTACTCTAGCCATGTCAGCAGGGTTTTTGACAATATGGGGGGTGATAAAGATAAACATATTTGTTTTGTTGTGTTTTGTGGAGTAGGTTTTGAAGAGCCATCCCAGGAATGGAATATCCCCGAGCAGTGGTATCTTTGTTTCCCCTTCCGAGGCGTCATGACTGATAATACCACCAATAACTATGGTTTCACTATCCTGAACCAGTACCGTGGTGTTTGCAGTTCTTTTAAATGTGGTCGGCCGGACTCCACCCTCTCCCAGTGATTTGATTTTGCTTACTTCTGTGGCTATTTCCAGGCGCAGTGTATCGGCCTGGTTAATCTGGGGGGTAATGGTTAATTTAGTGGCAACATCTCTGTATTCGAAATTTTCATATCCCCTTTCTGAAGTGTCTGCAGTATTGGATGTGCTCAGATATGGAATGTTTTCACCAACACTGATTTCAGCCTGCTTATTGTCTGTGGTAAGAATTTGTGGTGTGCTGATAATATTGATACTGGAATCGTCTTTAAAGGCTTTGATGACAGCAGCAATATTAGGAAAATTTATGCCACCGATCTGAATACCCTGCTTCAGTACTCCAAGGGTAAAGCCTCTGCCAACGGCCGCAACACCATCGGCCGTTGTGGTTATGGCACCACCCAGATCAAATCCATCGGGTCCGCCAAATCCTGCGAGTAATGCACCGGTGTCGTCGGAAAAACTTCCTCCACCAATCCATCTTACGCCCACATCAAAGTTGGTATCTGTGTCCACTTCCATGATCAGTGCCTCGAGGTAGACCATTCGCCGCGGGATATCGAGTTTGTTGATTACATTTTTAAGGGTTTTAAACTCTGAACGTGAAGCCGTGATGATAAGGGCATTGGTTTCCTCATCCGGCATGATTTTGACATCTTTTGAGATAGCTGGTGTTTTCTGAGGTCCTTTTCCTTTTGGCGGCTGCTGACCGGGCAGATTTGTGAGGACTGCAGCCAGATCTTTTGCTCTGGCATGCTGGAGGTAAACCACCTGAATGTTACCTTCATCCTGTTCAGGTTTTGAGTCGAGCATGGCGATAAGCCGTTTAACACGGAGAATATCTCCGGGGCCTGCAAGCAGAATAATGGCATTGATCCTGTCGTAGGGGACCACTTTGATTGTGGAGGCTGCGCTGATCCCTTTTTTCGGGGCCCCAGCCCGTTTAAAAATGGTATTGATTGTGGTGGCCAGGGTTGATGCTGTTGCGTATTCAAGAGCCACGACTTCCATCTCATCACTTGAATAATCCACATCAAGGGATTCAATGATGATCAACAGTTTCTGGATATTGGATAGCGTGTCTGTGACAATCAGCATTCCTGACTGCGTGTGGGCTATGACCACCGATGTTTTGGAGATCAGAGGGGCCAGAACCTTTTTCATCTCTGCAGGTGTTGTGTGGGTAAGCGGAATGAGCTGGGTGACAATTCTGTCTTCAGGTGTAGAGCTCATTCCGTGGCTCAGAGTGTCAATGTTTTCGGTTCGTGCTCTCACGGCAGGCATGATTTTAACCATGGCTCCGGCCTTAATGGTTGTAAAACCATTCACTGACAGCACTGATTCAAATACCCGATATGCCTCATCCTCTGAAATTCTTGTTGGGGAAATGATGGAAACATTTCCTTTAACGGTTTTATCTATAATGAAATTTTTTCCAGTAAGTTCACTGATATATTTGATGAACAAACGAATGTCAACGTTGTCAAAATCGATGGTAATAAAGCGTTGCGATTTACCGGCAGAAGCCTTCGTTGAATCAGGTTTAGTTTCTGCACTCACAAAGGAGCAGGGGATAAAGCTTATAATGGAGCAGAGCAAAAGCAGAAAGATCAGCCTGCCTCTTTGTCGTGTTATTCGGTGGACTGTATGGATCATGGTTCAGCTACCTGTCGTTTTTTCGGTTTTAATGATATGCGTCTTTTAGGGACTACTTTTGGAGCTGTTTCTTCCTGTGGTTCAATATTTTCATCAGCCTCAGGTGTGTCTTCAGGAGTGTAGACATCTGGCATGGCATAGCTTTGAGTCTTGCCGCTGGATGGTGGACTTTTGGCCTCTTCCATGAGAAGGCTTTCGTCCTTACCATTCACCGTGAGAATAACTTTTCCGCGGAAGATTTCTTTGATCAGGGCCTGTTCTATGGCATCGCCCCTGAAATAAATTTCCTGCTTCTTTGATGATTTCTTTCTGATGATGGCCCTCTGTTCATCGGCATCTCCTCCAATGGTACCAAGTAATATCAGGTCCAGAGATGTGGTTGCCAGCACTGGTTCCGGGTCAGGAATTTTTACTTTTGTTTTTTCCTGAACTTTTCCAAAAAGATTACGTTTAGTGATGATTGAGTAATTTTCTGTGTGCCGGGTGGATTGTTTACGCCCGGTCTGCGCCTGTTTCTGTTGTTTGGCTTTTGCTGTATCTGGGCGTTTTATGGCTCCTGTTTGTTCTACCTCTGTGTTCGCAACCAGGTTTTTGCTCAAAGAGTTGTAAAACAACTCAACACCTCCTGTGACCAAAAGGGTTATCAGAATAAAAGAGAGAATGGTAGAGTAGCGTTGTGTCATACTTTTTTACTGATTACGAGTCAAATTTAAAGCTTGGTCTCTTCACACTGCCCTGTAGCAGGAAAGGAAGAGTGGAGCGATTGTGTCGTTTTTTCATCTGAATTAGCAGGTTCTTTGCATATCTGTTCTTTTTCAGTAGAGGAGGCAGAGGCTCAAGTGTTCCTTTAAAAGAAAACTTTGACTGCTCGATTGGTGAGCGTAGGGCCAGACCTCCGCTAAAGTTTCCTGTCAGCTCCCTGCCCTGAAACCGGCCTTTATTAAACTGCAGCTTTTCTTTCTGAAAAACAAGGTCTGCATTAAATTTCTTAAGGTCAATTTTTTGCAGCGAAAGAATAGGGAGAAGCAGTTTGAAACTGCCATCCACCATTGATATCTTTCCCTTCCCCTTTCCTTCTACAAGGTCATCGTTCCAGGAGGTTCGATACGTTCCACTCCCGGAAAGCAATCCTGTTATCTCCCTGCCGAAAGTCTGTCTGAGAAATGGGATTTTGGCCAGATCCAGATTTGTCAGATGGATGTTTTCGAAACGGGCTTCCTTTTTTTTCTGCTTAAGGAGAAGCGAAAAATCATGTTTTCCGTCACAGGCTGCAAGTTCCACTTGAAACTGTGATTTCGGAGCAGTTACTTTCGGGCGGATGATTGCCCGGTCAACGGTAAGAAGATTTTGCTCATTTTCCTGGTTACTGCTCAGGTCAATATCGATGATTTCCATTGCAAAGGGAAATTTGTAGCGAATTTTAGATATGGAACAGCGGGTGTCCGGCAGCAGTTGTTCCACCTGTGTTTGACAGAAGGTTTTGAATTTTTTTGCAGGAAAGCGAAAGTAGAGTAAAGCTGCTGTGAGAAGGAGACCATAAATGATCAGACCGGTAAAAAACAGTGGTCTGCTTCTGAAAGGGTTCATTGTGTCTCCTGTATGGAAAAGGTGACAATCTGGATGACAGCATTCAGGTAGCCCTCTTCTTTTCCATGCTCTTGAATGGAAATCCTGGAAACGGAGACAACCTGAGTGAACGATTCAACACCTTTTAGAAAATTAACAAGATTCTCAAGGGAGATCTGTTGTAATTTCATGTCTACCCGAGACTCCCGCAGCGGGCCGTCACTCGCTACTGTACTCGGCTTGATATAATTGATCTTCTCTTTTATTCCAGCGGCTGTAGCCTGTTTTTCAATGAAGGAAAAAAGCGTGAAGGAGGCAGGCCGTTTTTTCAAACGTTCCTGGATATCTCCTGATTGAAGCTGTAATGCCTGGTACTCTTTTCCCAGACGCTGTACCTCCTGCAGCTCAATCTGCTTTTTTACTATTGATTTTTGCAGCCGTTGCCGGGAGTTAAGCAGAGGTGAGAAGATAAAATAAATGATAAACATTATGAGCAGAAAAATAATCAGTCCGCCGACCATAATCTGTTCACGTTTATCCAGATTTTTCCATCCTATTTTGTTAATAAGTGTCTGAATATTTGCTGATGTGAAGTAGTTTTTCATTTTTCCCCCCGCCTCACATCAATTTTCATTTCAAAACGAATTTTGTTGTCTTTCGGAGTCTGTTTGGTTGAGCTGATAGTCACAGTGGAGAAGTCTTGTGACTGTTCCAGATTTTTCTTAATGCTGTCAACAGTATTAAAACTGTTGGTGATTCCAATGAGTCGCAGACCTTTACTCTCATAAACCATGCGGATGAGCCGTACGTCTGTGGATGCCGGGATACGTGTGGATAATTCCCGGAGAATATGGAGAACTGTCTGCGGTAGTATCGTTCCTTCACCGTCACCAGTTGAGATTTTTGCATTGTCCACTGCCACCTGCAACTGTTGCATCGGTGCCACGATGCGATGCACATCAGGTTGTGCTTTCTTAAAAACCTGATAAATGCTTGAGACAAGCGCAGCCTGTTTCCGTTTCAGACCTGCGTTGCCAAACCACAGATAGCCGAAGCTGAAAATAAGGATAGCCAACAGAGCCAGGCCTGCCACTTTTGCTTTTCCGCGGTATTCAATGAGCTTACTTCTGTATGCGAATTCACCCTTGGCAAAGTTAAAGTAGTCTTTTGCCTTATTTGCCTGTTTTCCCATGCAGAGGCAGGCGGTGATAAAGGCGGCATGTTCTTTTGTCTGCTCAGGCAGGTGAATGGGAAGGGGAAGAAGCCCCGGACGGCCACAGACAAGGCAGGGTTTTGCAAAAGCCTCCTTTGTCTCGAGCCATGAAGAGACACCTTTTGTTGTCCCTGCTGTTCCATCAATGTAGATTGGAATGTCTTCAGATAATGAGAGTGGAGCCAGGGTTTGCTTCACTGCGCGGGCAAATTCATGATACGATTCGCCGCTGTATTCCAGGCCGACAACCTGGAGTTTTCCACTATCTTCATCAATTGTGAATTCCGCTTCAGGGCCGGATCCAAACGGAAGAGGACTGAAAGGCAAGGGCCTCACCAGCTGCAATACACCCTCTGAAATAAGAAAGAGAGTGGAGCTGTCAAGTCGAAGGTCCAGGAATATAAAATCTTTTGGAGCATACACTGTCTGCAGGATTTCAGCGATGGTAGGAAGGCCGGACAGTGTTATGAATTCCGGTTGAATATCAGCCTCTTTCAGAGCCGCATGATATTTGGTAAGGACCCCTTTGGAGATCATTGCTGTAATGATTTCGGATTCTGTTCCTGTCTCCTGCTCATTGATCATGGCGTCGATAAGCATGGTATCGATTGCATCAACCGTGCTTTCCCCAAGTTCTAGAGGGAGGACTTTGTCAATGGATTTTCTGTCTGAAAAGGGCAGGTTAAGGTTTCGAAATGAAAAGAATGATGCATCTAAAGAGAGAAAACAGCGACAATCGCTGCAATCAATGGCGGATGTCAGCTCGTCTATCACTTCTTCCACTGATTTATCCCTGATGATTACAGCAGTGGATGCAATAATATCTTTGTTAATATCATCCACAAAGAGGACCGCTGTAAGGAGGTCACTCTGGAAATCTATGGAAAGGATTTGTGATGCCATATCTTATCTGTTGAAGATTAAGGGCTGAAAACGCGACAAGTTCTTGACCTAACAATACTATCCTCTATCCGCATACAACTGTCAACTCTCATTCGCTGTCCCATCTTAGAATGGTGGTTTCCTTGTCTTCACGTTGAACTGTCGCAGTAATTGTTTTCTCCTGTGTGGTCAGGGCAGCTGTAGCATTAATGGAAAAATAAGTGGACACTACCGTTGTCAGATCCTGTTTCTTAATTGTATCGGCGATATCACCGGGAAAAGAAGGAACCTGTTTATACCATTGTCTGTTAGCGAGTTGATCCTGGTTTTCTTCATCTTCCCGAAACTCGACCATATTTTCTGCCACACTTTTGCTGATATCATTCGCAAGGGCTTGGAGTAATAGAATATCTGCACTGTTGATATTGATCTTACCGTCATCTCCAAGAACTGTGAGCAGTGGTGCCAGTGGTGGTTTTTCTTCTGTGCCGTAGAGAAGTTCAGGCGTAATACCCTTGACCTGGAGCAGCTCCCGGATGGATTCAACGGGACCGTTCTTACATGAATATGGAGGTGTCAAAGACTGGTAATAACTCTCTTCAGCACCATACTCCTCCTCTCCGTCGCCATCACCGCTGTCTATCCAGTCGATGAGAGAGTCGATGATTCCTCTGGCAATTGCGTCTTCAACTAAAAAAGGTTCAGCCCGAAGCAGGCGCCAGAGAACATTGCGTATATCCCTTTCACGTTGCGCTTTTTTGTCATTTTCTTCTTTGTTTTTTGGTTTTTGTCCTTCTTTTTTTCTGATGACCATGGCATTGATCTGGAATTTTCCGGTTTCGTCTGCAACATGTATAGTTAAATTGCCTTCATTAAAAAGCGAGGTAAAATCTTCATCTGCCAGTTTGGCCCAGGAGTCATAATGGGAATCAAATTCGTTTTCTTCCAGATCCAGCAAAAGCATCTGTTCGCCGATAACAATACCGGATCTTGCCATTTCGCCAAGTTTGACACTATTTTTCAGACCGGCTGAAACTATATAGTCCTGTCTCATTGTCCGGCTGAACTGCAGAGTGACCATGGCGAGTACACTCACCAGGCTGATCACAAGGAGTAAGGCCATGCCTTTTTGATTTTTGACAGGATACGTATACATTATTTTTTGGCAACAGGCAGGGTGAGGCTGGTTTTGAATAATGTCCCTGCTTCATTGTCTTCTCCATCGTTAAAACGGAGTGTAATAGTTATCAGATATGGAAGAGACTGGATATCCTTTACCTTGCCTTCGTCATTTCCCCAGCTGTCCAGATCCTCACCATCCTTGTTTCTATAATCAAAAGCGACTTCCTCCAGGTTATCACAGAGCAGAAGGCCAGGGCTGTCTTTTGTTGTGTTTTTTAATTCATCTTCACTTTGTATTGATTCCTCTTTCCGGTAGAGGAGAAGTGAGTCGGAATCCGGATCTTCCTCCACCTGATAGTGAATCAGAACCTGACTCAAATGGGGTGTGTCCGGGTGCAGCTGTATATGAGCCGTGGAGGAGAATTGCAGCGTATCTGCTCGTTTCCCTCCAATGGTATCAGTGGTTCCCTGGAAAATCATCTCCTTGCCCGGATAGTAGGATTCCAGGTCGCCCATGATGCGTTCCATGGCCATTCTGGCTTTTGCATATGTCTCAGTTTGAGATTCTGCATTGGTGATGATATGAAAAGTGGCATTAAAAGAGGAATACGCAAGTCCTATGACCATGCCGAATATGGCGATGGCCATCAGGAGTTCAAGGAGTGTGAAAGCCCGGTTGCAGCGTATCATTGGCTCTTCAGCTGGTAACTGTCCAGCTGGTACGTGTAGAGTTCATCACCCCACCTAACAATAAGAATCAGGTGTTGCAGTTTATCATTTAATTGTTCCAGTGAAGCGATCTCAGATTCCTGAAAAACAGCATCTTCGACTTGCAACTCCCACTTAAAGCCTGGAAATTCATCGTCAAAATCGCCGCTGTCTGACACAATGTCCTCTTTGGATTGAAATCTGGCCAGCTGCATGCGAGCAAGAAGTGGAGCCTGAATATTGAAGCTGGTTTCCGCAGCAAGGGCAACAGAGGTGGTTTGTGAACCAAATAGACTTGTCAGGGCAATGGCAAGGATGGCCATTGCAATCATTACTTCAAGGAGGGTGAACCCTGTGTTTTTCATATCTGCGGGCTAGTCAAAATCAATGGTGCCTTCGACAACTTTGATTGTAGGCAGAAAAGGGGAGATGAGCAGGCTGAGATTGTTATTTCCATTATCTGACAGATAAATGGCGGTTTGGTCGACATACCCCTGCCTGGATACCCATATACCGTCTTTTGCCGGATCTTTGTCACTGCTGCCTGTTGCCTGCTTAATTTCGTGGATCTGGACAGTATCAGGAAGAGTGATCGAAGAACGAGTAGTCAGTTCCTGCTTTTCTTTTTGATCAGCCTGCCTGTACCAGAGTGTACGCTCAGCAGAGTCATAAAAAATAAGATATGGCTTCTGGTCTGACATTGCCTTTGCACGGCAACTTTTGATGAGAGATATCACCTTTCGGGATCCACTTGCCAGATCGTCTGTAATCAGAGAACTGCGGATACTTGGAATACTCAAGCCCAGGCTGATGGAAATCAGCAGGCAGACAATGAGGAGTTCCAGCAGGGTGAAGCCTTTTTGCGGGGCAGGATGTGGCACCGGGTCTTCCTGTGACAGCTACTCGATTTCCCAGTTGTTAATATCCCGGTCCGCTTCTTCGCCGCCTGATTCGTTGTCAGCGCCATAGGAGATGATGTCGAAATCAGTGTGAGTACCTGGACTGAGATAGATATACTCATTTCCCCATGGGTCTTTGGGAACTTTTCCTTTTTTCATATAGCCGCCTTTTCGCCATTTTGTGGGGAGTTTTCCCACTGACGGGGCTTCAATCAGAGCCTGTAGTCCCTGCTCAGTGCTGGGGTATACACCGTTATCGAGTTTGTAGGATTCAATGGCAGTTTCAAGGGCACTGATCTGGGCAGCTGCCATAGTCCGTTTAGCTTCTTCCGGATGGCCCATGATACGGGGCCCTACATATCCTGCAAGTATACCGATAATTACAAGTACCACCAGAAGCTCGATGAGAGTGAAGCCCTGAGTGGTTTTCAGGGGACAGCCTGTAGAAGGTCTGTAAGAGCTGATGGCCTGGAACAGGGTCGCCATGACCAGAATACCAGAGAGCAAGAGCAATGCAGACAGTGGATGCAAGGCAAGATAACTGAGCACTGTGGCCGGTACCAAAAGCCCGCGTGTTATCTGTTGAAGAGTTGAGCTTTCAGAGATGGTATCAGCTAGTGGCGGAGAAATATCATAGTAGATATTGATCAGGCTTTTTCCAATGGACGATGATTTGAGAAACCTGTCACGAAATTGACGGAGGATTGTGACCTGGTGTTTATTGATATCGCCATAGGCTGCAGTTGCAATGAAACAAGCGTCTTTAGTTTTGAATGTAAGTTCATTTCCGTAAATTACTGTGCCATCAACTAATGTCGAAGCCTCTGTGTCAGATGCTGTTGCAGTGGACGAGTCAGAACTAGAAGTAGCATTGGAAAGCACTGCATACGCTCTGATAAAATACGTAGTGTCAGGCGTGAGATTTAAGAGGTCACTACGAAATTCACCATCACCATCACCATCTATTGTGCATCCTTCACGGACTAAGTTGACTTTGAAAGGATTCAAGTCGGCAGTATTCGTGATACTATTTGTGTCTGTAGTTCCTGTGATGTCAGTAGTAGATGTTGTAGAATCCGTCGTTGTTGTGGAGGATGTTGAGCTTGAGTCCAAGTCGGAAAATTCTTTCAATCCCGGAGCCGGAGTAATGCCATAGCATACACCACGCTGGGTTACATTTGCGGTGGGGATGTCTCTTGTATGCTGTTGTATATATCCTCCACTGGCCGCACTGTTTCGGGTTATTTTGCTGGGCATGGTGGTGGAAATGTATTTCCCCTGAGGGGTGAATATTCCACCTGACTGGCGAATTTTTGCCAGTTGTTCAGGACTGTAGCGAAGCACTGCAAAATCACTGTCTTTACCGTTTTCAGCAGATCCGGCGAGGAGAATTGTTCCATCTTCCTGAATATATATTGCACGGGCCACGTCATTGTTCTCAGCAAAATCAGTGAGTGTGTATTCCTGAGCTCCCGATATAGTGTCACGGACCACCAGCGAACTGACGTTTATGGATACTTCCTCTTCCTCTTCTTCCTCTATTTCGGTTGCTGGGTCAGCATCCAGTGCATGTCCTGTGGCACTGTAATGGATGAGAGCAAAGTCTGAGTCCTGGTTTTTGGTGCTGGATCCGGCCAGATAGATACTGCCGTCCTTACCAATGGCCAGGCTGTATGCAACAGTATCAACACCAAGGTCTGTTTGCACCACTCCCTGTGTGCCGAAGGTCTGTTCAGCGCTTCCGTCACTTGTAAAACCAGCGAGCAGGACAGAGCGATAGCTGTCGGCCAGCGTTGCTCCCGCTGCTCGGATTTGTCCGTCTTCAAGGATTTTCACGTCATAAAATAGAGAATTTTCTTCATCCTTTCCTGAGACGCTAATACCATTGTCTCCGAAATTTTCGTCAATCTGACCGTTTTCCAGAAAAGAGAAAAGCGCTGCCCGACTGATTTCTCCAGTGGTACTGAAACCAGCGAGGAGAATATGGCCATCATCCTGTAGAGCTGCACTGAGTGCTGCCTCATCACTGATATCACCATCAGCTTTGCTGCTGGTCACAAGACCGTTGGATGCAAAGTTTTTATCCAGTGATCCGTCACTGTTCAGACGGGCCAGAAATATTTGTGTATTATCCTGTCCTTCACTGCTGCCGGCAAGGATGATTTTTCCATCTTTTTGCAAAAGTACAGACTGGGCCCTGTCGTTACTATCCTGCAGCGGGATGACGACCTGGCCATCCTCATCAAAACTCATATCTGGAAGGCCATCACTTTGCAGACGGATGACGGCAACATCAAGGTCGTCTCCATTGTCAGTTGTACCTGCCACCAGAATTTTCCCATCTTCCTGTACTGTTAATGCAAGTCCATTGTCATTTCCCGATCCAACGGCAACAGTTGCCTGGCCATTGTAATTAAAACTTTTATCCGGGCTACCATCGCTGAGATAACGGGCAACGGCAATATCAGTATCTGATCCATTGTCACTATGGCCTGCCACCAGAATTTTTCCGTCGGGCTGGACTGTGATGGCAAAAGCCTGGTCATCATAGATGGAGAATTCCGTAGTCAATTGTCCATTATTTCCAAAATCCGGGTCAAGGTTTTCCCCGGCTCCTGCTATAATCGGGAGTGATACTCCCAGTAAAAGAAAGAATGATGTTTGTATGAAGAGTTTCATGGATTTATTATTTAGCTATTGAGCGTTTGTCTTTTTTGACAGCTATGTAGTTATAAGTATAATACGTAGTGCTTGCTTTTTCAAGAATAGGGGGTCATACAGCGAAACTGGAGTGCCCAAAACTATATCATCTGGTTCATTTCAAAGATGGGAAGGAGAATGGAAAGTACCACAAAACCAACAGCAGCACCCATGGCAGAAATCATTATCGGTTCTATGAGTGCTGTCATTCCCATGATAGCACTTTCAACTTCTCTTTCATAAGCCTGGGCGACCTTATCCAGCATGGATTCAAGCTGACCACTTTGTTCACCCACGCCAATCATCTGCAGGAAAAGCGGAGGGAACCAGACAGATGTTGCCAGCGCGCTGCTCATGCTTTTTCCTTTTTTTATTTTTTCTATGGCTTCGTCAATGACCTCTCCGATCAATCGATTGTTAACCAGAGAGCTGACAATCTGTAGGGATGTGATCAGGGGAACACCGCTATTCAGCAGACTGCCAAGGGTGGAGGCAAATCTAGCCAGGATGATTTTTCTGTTCACTGATCCCATGATCGGAAAACTGAGTTTTATTTTATCCCAGACTCTGCGACCATATTCCCGAGCAAGAAAGAGGCGAATGAGGATGAATATGCCTGAAAAAAACAGTAAACCCAGCCACCAGTAATTACGCAGGCTATCACTGGCAAAGATAAGCATCCTGGTGGGAAGGGGCAGGACTCGTTCCATGTCGATGAAAACACGGGTAATATTCGGGACAATGTAAGTGATCAGGAAAAAGAGGATACCGGTTCCGATAACAGCCATGAATATGGGGTAAACAAGAGCTGTTTTGAGTTTGGCCTGTAAGGTCTTTTGATTTTCTCCAAAATCAGCAAGCCTTTCCAGAACGATATCAAGAGAGCCCGAGGCTTCACCGGAACGAACCATATTGATATAAATATTTGAAAAAAGCTTCGGGTGCCGGGACAAGGCATTGGTTAAGGTAGATCCCTCGTTTACTGAATCCCGGATCTGGACCAGGATTCGCTTGAGAGCAGGGTTGGGGCTCTGTTCAATGAGTGATGAGAGAGCATTGATAAGTGGAATACCTGCCCCGAGAAGGGTGGCAAGCTGCCTGGTAATAACATGGATTTCGTCGGATTTTATCCGCTCAAAAAGAGATTTCCCCAGGAAACCATGTTTTTTATCACCCTTACTTTTGCTCAGGCTTTCTCGCATGCTGATCGGGTACTTACCGGAACTTTTCAGTTTGCTGCAGGCTTTGCTTTCGCTATCCGCATCAATCTGTCCTTTGCAGGATTTTCCATTCCGATCAAGCGCTTTGTATTCGTATACAGGCATATTTTGCAGAATTTAAGTTTAACCTGAATCCGTGAGCGTGCGCCGGTGATGTAGCCTGGTCCTTTTGAACATTTTGATAATAGTGAACTATATCAAGGCGTTTAACGGACTGCGATGCATTGCCGGCACACGTCCCGCAGGGCGGCGGGTGATTTTTTTGGATATGACATAATGCCTTACTTGGTGCGTTAAATCAGTAAATTGGCATTGAAAAAAACACACAGCCGTTACGGATTCAGGTTTAATGCTGAAAAAAACTTGTCCATTTCCCTTGTATAAGAGTAATGTACTGTAAATTATAATCAATATGGAACCTGAAAGGAAGGTTTAATACAATTTACAGGCCATTCCGGTCCTGATATCAATGTACATTAAATATTTCGGACTAAAAGAAAAACCCTTCTCTATCGCTCCGGATCCGCGCTATCTCTATATGAGTGAGTTGCACCGGGAGGCCCTGGCCCATCTGATGTATGGCATCAGCGGGGATGGATGCTTTATTCTCCTGACAGGAGATGTGGGAACCGGAAAAACCACAGTATGCCGTTGTCTTCTGGCACAATTACCCGAGAATACAGATGTCGCTCTCATTGTAAATCCCCGTCTGACAGTCCTTGAATTGCTGGCAACCATCTGCGACGAGCTGGAGATTCCTTCTGATGATGGGGAAGAGAGCGTGAAAGCCTATATTGACAGGCTTAACGATTACCTCCTTGATGCACACGCCAGGGGCAGGAATGTGGCCTTGCTCATTGATGAAGCCCAGAATTTGAGTCTGGATCTCCTTGAACAGCTCCGTCTTTTAACCAATCTTGAGACAGATCAGAAGAAATTGCTCAAAATCGTACTGCTGGGTCAGACTGAACTGAAACAGATACTTACCCAGGAAGGAGCTGTCCAGATCAGTCAGCGCATAACTTCCAGATACCATCTTCTTCCACTCGATCGTGAAAACAGTTATGCTTATATCCATCATCGTCTGGCTGTAGCTGGTGAGAGGGAAAAGATTTTTTCGAAATCAGCACTTTCCCGTATTTTTGAGCTCAGCCACGGTATCCCCCGTCTTATAAATGTTTTGTGTGATCGTTCCCTTCTTGGTACCTATGTAGAAGAAAAATATATGGTAATCCCCAATATTGTTGAGAAAGCAGCCGACGAAGTTTTGGGTGATGATGTGACAGGAATTATAGAAAAACCAACCCGCAAACAGCTATGGGAAAACCTTCTTCTCTTTATTTTGATTTTTTTTCTTGGAGCAGGCGGAGCTTCCTATTACTTTAGTAAACAGATTCCTTCTAAAAAGGGACCTGAACAGGTAGTAAAAACAACACAGAAGGCTCCTCCACAGATTGAAAAAGAAGTGGTTGCTGTGGAAGCGCCTGAGAAGATAGCGGAAATTGCAGCACAGGAGTCGAAGCCGGAAGAACAGAAAGAGCATAAAGTAACCATTCGAATAGATCCACTTGAGATAAGTGAATAGTGCTATTTTATCATTGGCATGACGCGAGAAGGGAGAATATAAAATGTCTTATATTCTGGAAGCACTGAAAAAATCAGACAAGGAACGACAGAGGGATGAAATACCTGACCTTCAGGCGGATCATTCCCTACCTCCTGTGCGAAGGGAAAAACGAAAGCCGTCCGGCTCTCGTCTGCCTGTGGTCATCGTTCTGGTTTTTTTGTGTTTCGTCGGGATATTCTTGTGGCAATCCGGTGGTGAAAAAGAAGTGCACCAAGCAAAGGATCCACTGGCTGTTTCTGAATCAGTTGTACCGGCGCCTGCTGCGTCTTCCCCTACCATCGGAACTTCCGAAAAGCCTGCCGTTGCTGTTCAGAAAACTCAACCTGTAACTGAAAAAAAGAAACAAGTCAGCCGTGTTGCCCGGCAGGCAACTGTTTCTGTTTCTAAAACTGCTGCTCCCGCTACAGCTACTATTCCTGAGAAAAAAACGGTGGTGGTTGCAAAGAAACCAGCAAAAACAGTGTCCAGGCCGGAAGAGATTGTTCCTCTCATGGAAGATTTGCCTGTTGTTATTCGCGCAGGACTTCCGGATCTCACTTTTGCCGGTCATGTGTACGCTGAAGACCCTCGTAAACGATTGATAATAATAAATAACAGGATCGTTCGTGAGGGAGATATTATTGCCAGCGGACTTTCTCTGGAACGGATCAGTTCTCATGGCGTTGTGTTACGGTACAAGACAACAGTTTTTCGGGTAATTCTATTTTGACATCTCTGCTCGACCCGCTTCTTTCCTGGTTTAGCGTCCAGCCCCAATTCACCCAGTTTATGCTTACCGGATTGTGGAGTTTTCTCTGCGGCCTGATTTTTGCCTCGTTTTGTCTCTGGTTCTATTTTCAGAATTATTGTCGTCGTGTTCTTGAGCATCAGGCGGCCATTGCGGTTTATGAAAAACGTTCTCTGGAAGATAAAATTACAACCGGAAAACTGCTATGCGACACCATTCGTCAGCAATGTGCTCAGCTGACTGCCGAGAATAATAAACAGTCCAGGGTGATTTCCGAATTGCGCGAACAGCAATCACTGCAAAGAAGTGATAATGCAAGGTTGCAGACGCAAATAGAACAGGAACAGATCCACACGGCAGAAAAATTGAGCCTGCTGAATGAGGCAAGGGAACAGCTGCGTCTGCAGTTTGCTGAGCTTGCTGCAGGAATTCTTGAAGAAAAAAGCGCAAGTTTTTCCAAAGAGAGTCAGGAAAAGTTTGCAATTTTACTTTCTCCATTTCATGAGCAACTCTCCTCTTTCCGCCAAAAAGTTGATGAGATTCATCATACTGAAACAAGGGATCGTGCTGCTCTGCAAAGGGAAATTGCATCGCTTCGAAGTTTAAATCAGCAAATGAGCACTGAGGCGATTAATCTGACCAGGGCTTTAAAAGGAGACAAGCGCATTCAGGGCACATGGGGAGAGCTTGTGCTGGAAAAAGTTCTTGAGCAATCCGCCCTTAGAAAAGGAGTGGAATACGAGACACAGGCAGTGTTCAGGGATGAAAAAAATCGCTTTCAAAGGCCTGATGTTGTAGTCCATCTTCCGGAGGGGCGCGATATTATCATTGACTCAAAGGTTTCTCTTATTGCCTGGGAACGCTATGTCAGCTGTGAGGATGAAAATGAACAAAAAGTGCTTCTGCAGTCTCATGTGAGAGCAATAGGAAAACATGTCAGGCTGCTCGGAGAAAAGGATTACGGCTCATTGACAGCAATTCGATCCCTTGACTTTGTCCTCATGTTTATGCCGGTTGAAGCAGCATTTCTGGCAGCTTTCCAGGCTGATGATACCCTGTTTGCGGAAGCCATCAGCAGAAAAATTATTCTCGTCAGCCCCACAACCCTGCTGACCACTTTGCAGACCATCGAGAGTATTTGGCGATATGAAAAACAGAGCAGAAATGCCAGAGAAATTGCTGAAAAGGCAGGTGCACTCTATGATAAATTCTGTTCGTTCACAGAAGATATGGAACGGATAGGAAAACAGATGAACGCTTTACAAAATAGCTATGAAAGTGCCATGGTTCGCCTGAGTCAGGGGCGGGGAAACCTGATTTCCAGAGTTGAGCGCTTCCCCCAGATGGGAGTAAAGGCGAAAAAAAAGATTCCGAAATCAATTATTGATCAGGCAGATCTGTCGTGATTATGTAGCAATCTACAGGAAGCAAAAGAAGAAACAAAAAGTGAACAATAATCATTATTATCTTTACAAATAGTGTTAAACAATGCATAATATTGGCTATAGAAACCTCTGGGGATTGTGACCCGAATATATTATAGCTGAGAGAATGGAGAAAGATATGTGCCAGGAAGTTAGAAGAACATGCAGTTGCGGTCAAAAGGACACTACTTTTCACCTGCGTGATAATGTTATGGGGCAGGATGTAATTGATCGCTTTTTTTGTCCAAGCTGCTCACAAGAGCAGGATGTGAACTGGGAAACAATGGTAGCTGATAATGGATGGATCATTGAGTATGATATGGATTTGGCACGAATGTTTGCCATTACCAAGCTGAGTATGGATCCTGCCCATGTGACGCCTGAGTTTGTGTTTGATGAAGGCTATGCGACCTGGAGAGAAATGTATCCAGGCGAAACCGTGGATATCACCGATGAGCGAAATAAAATCATCGCTTTAAAAGACAGTGATCCGAAGGAGTATCTTGCAGCGATTAATTCCTGGGCTGTTGAGAGAATTCAGCGTTTGAAGGATGCTGGATGGCGAAAAGCTGTCCGATCCTGTTAACTTGTCAGAATTGAGATGTAACTGAAAACGTTCAAACAGGCACCTGTTTGAACGTTTTTTTATTTCCAGTGGAAAGCTAATGGATAAGAAAACGTGCTCTGGCAGAAAAAGTAATATTTCATTGTTGTTTTTGTTCTTTTTGACTGCTTGTGTAAATGTATCACCAGTCTATGCACTCTTAAATTCTGATGATTCTCTGCTCAACAGGAAGTGGACTGGCGATTACGATAAATTAACAGAAAGGCGGCTCCTTCGTGTACTCATGCCATACAGCAAGACTAATTTTTTTCTGGATGGTGCAACAGAAAGAGGCCTGGCTTTTGAGGCAGTAAAAGGATTTGAAAAATTTATTAACAGTCGTCAGAAAACAAAAACTTTAAAGATAAACCTGGTTATTATTCCCACTGAGCGCAGTGTGTTGCTGTCACGACTTAAAGATGGGCTGGGGGATATCGCCATCGGTAACCTGACCATCACCGATGACAGACTGAAAATTGTAGATTTTTCTGATCCTTTTTTAACAGATGTTAGAGAAATAGCTGTCACGGGAAAGAATGGGCCTGATATAAAAAATTCCTTTGATTTAGCCGGGAAAGAAATTTATGTCCGTAAATCTTCCAGCTATTATGAAAGCCTGATTAAGCTAAATGAAGTACTCAGTTCCACCGGGAAGAGTCCTGTAAAAATAGTTGCCGCTGATGAACATCTGGAGGATGAAGATCTTTTGGAAATGCTTGATACCGGTGTCTTGCCAATGCTCATTGTCGATAACCATAAGGCCCGGTTCTGGGCAAAGATACTGAAAAATATTAGATTGCATCCGGATGTGGCTGTTCATACAGGTGGGAAGATAGGCTGGGCTGTCAGGAAAAGCAGTCCGAATTTTAAGGCAGTCATTAATGAATTTGTTAAGAAGAATAAGAAAGGTACTCTTCACGGGAACATACTTTTTAATCGCTATCTGAAAGATGTAAAATATATGACCAATCCGGCTGCAACCGAAGACCGGCAGCGTTTCAAGAGGATGGTGGAATATTTTAAAACCTATGGAAAGAAATATAATTTTAACTGGGGTATGCACTTGACTCCAGCGACTACTACATGTAGTGTAGTGGGTTATGGAAGAAAATTTTCCCCGCACGCTTCAAGAATTT
>DQTH01000145.1 GCA_015662865.1 Desulfocapsa sulfexigens | reverse complement strand
GATAAATTGCGGGAAATAGCCTTGTATCATACGCTTGGTAATTTACCTGTCCCTGAAATCACCCACAGATTTGTTTGAAGAGGCTTCTTTTTTTATCACTCCAGTGAGGATGATAATCAGAGCGATCATTAAAAGAAGGGTAAACCTGGGAATATTACTCCATAAGAAATAAACCACTTTGGCTCGTCGACTCTGAGGAGAATGTAGTTTCTTATCCATGTGTTACACCTTTGCAAGCATCACCGGAGCCTGCTGGCTGGAGCCCATCAATAACCTGGGAAAAAAGTGTTCTAAGAGTTTTCTCTGCCTCCTCAAAGGGAATCATTTTTGTGTAATTCGCATGGAGCAGAAGCAGAAAGAGGGCGAAAAAGTGCCCGCAGACGTGTAGAGGTTCAAGTTCAGAACGAATTTCCCCTCTCTCCTGTGCCCGGATAATGATGGGAAATATCATTTCAAAATATTTTTTATCGTTATCCTGGTGATCATCCAGAAAAGTGGGATTGGGAAAGGCCATTTCCCGTATGAAGAGCCTGCCGAATTCCGGATTTTTCGTTATATATTGAAATTCGGCCATGAAGATAGTGAGCATCTGTTCCAGTATGGGGGCATTCTGATTGGTTTTACTGGCCATCTGCTCATGGATATACTCCAGTTCACCTTCACAGAAGGCATAGAGTATATCTCTTTTGGTAGTAAAATAGCTGTAAACGGTTCCCTTGCCAACACCGGCAGTTTTTGCAATCTGTTCTATACTGGTGTTTTCAAATCCTTTTTCACCAAATAGCTGAATAGCAGCGTTAAGAATGGCCTTTTTAGTTATCTTCTTTTTCTGTTCTCTAATTGCGCCCATATACATTTCCATTGTAAAAGTTGACCGTAGTCGACTTTTACAATGGAAACTCAACTGCAGTCAATAAAAAAAATGACCGCAGTCGAAAATTTCCCTACTCTTTATTCAACCTTGCTGAATTGC
Organism: Desulfocapsa sulfexigens; assembly: GCA_015662865.1. Lineage (GTDB taxonomy): Bacteria > Desulfobacterota > Desulfobulbia > Desulfobulbales > Desulfocapsaceae > Desulfocapsa > Desulfocapsa sulfexigens_B. Next base: position 2,122 of record DQTH01000145.1, on the reverse strand, counting down.
AGCCACTTATAGTTGCAGTATCTGGTGGGAAAAGGCGAAAAAAACCAGGACTGAAAGTTACCCGGTTAAAGACACTTTAACTGAGAAGTGAACACCTCTCAGAATGTATTTCAATATGTTGTCGGGGCCTGCCCCGGATAACGATATATCAAAATAACCACGTTGTAACTGGAATTCCACAAAAATACAGTCTATACAATGTTGTATCGGTGATACGTTCGTAAAAAGTTAACATCTAAGGCGAATTTGCATATAACTACATATCCGAGGCGGATAAAATCACATCATTTCAGTGCACCGGAGATGATATATTTTTAGGCCCTAAAAATACTTCTTTCGGACAGACAATAAAATGAAGAAAATAATCCTGCTACTTTGTATGTCTTTGTCGCCAGTTCCTGTTATGGCACAAAAACAAGTGATATTTCTGGATGGCTACCTGGGCTGGGCATATTCAATGCCTCCGTATCATACAGCACATCGTGAGGAGATTGAGAAACTGCCTTTTTCCGGTTTTGTCGTGCCTGGGAATATATACACCAATTATACAATGAGCGCCGATCCCAACAGCAATAACGTGACGTACAGCCGTGTCTGGAATGAGGTTAAATCCCTAAAAAATATCTATAAAAAGAAAACCCATAATTTCTTACGCATTAATCTCGATTTCCCAGGTGATTTCTGGGATGACGCAGTCTGGCAACAAACAGCCGACAACTTTGCGGCAGTTGCCGAAGCGGCTAAGAATATCGGCTTTAAAGGCATTTTATTTGATGATGAAGCCTATGCTGGAGGGCAACACACCCATGCCCACTATATGTCCAATTTCAAATTTCCCAAAAAGCAGGATGTACAGGATCACCCTGAAAATTATGGGGACTGGGAAATCAGTGAAAGCGAGGAGAATCGTGGAGACTGGGTTGACTATAAATGCCGTATCGACGGACAAACGGTAGAAAATTCAGAAGACTGTGCGTATCGCAACCCTGCTCACACGTTTAAAGAACACATGGACAAAGTTGCATCACGTTTTAAAGCAATTATGCAGGCAATGGAAGCCAAGTATCCCAATATTACCGTACTGGTTTTACATGGTCCGGCAACTGCCCACCCAAAAACAAATATAGCTGAGCACTATATTAAGCCAAATGGTGTTTTTGAAACAAACGAGTACAAAGGAGCCATGTTCTTGGGCCTGAAACAGGGGCTGAATGGCAGCGCCAGACTGCATGATATGGGAGAATTTTACCAATATAACACTGAGCAGCATTTTCAAAATGCCTACCAGTGGAGGAAATACGATATTGTCAGCAACCAGTACAATCAGGGACTGGATGACAGCTACCGATGGGTTATTCCGCTCAACGACAGACCTTCATGGAGCAATGACATAAAAATCGGCTACATGGTAAGTGATTATGCGCTGGAACATGACCTGCCGGAATACGATATCCCCAATTTATGTCATCCCGTCGAGGTGGAATCAAGGCTGACAAAAGCACTCGATCACAGTGATGAATATGTAATCTACTATAGTGACAGTGACTTGAGTACCTGTGAGGATGATATTCGCTGGGCAGATATTTCTGCGCCAGTTGCACCTGCCTGGCTAGATATGATGCAGGGTGTTTATGATGACACTCAGGCATTTGCCCTTTTGCCAGGTCTTTTAAATCTACTCCTTTTTGACAACTCTCATCCATCTCCCGGAGAAGTCGTCATTAAACCCAGCTATCAGGATGCAGCAAACATCCCTGAATTAACAGGTGACTGGTATGGTGCCATGGGTGAACACCCGGTACGTAAACTGAGCATGCCCAGCCCCTGGCCTGCCTACAGTGGTAACACAGAAAGAAATATTGATCTTTACTTCCCTTCGAATGTTCCCGGCAAAAAGCCAACCGTATTCTTCATAGCCGGTTGGGGCATGTATCACTCAGAACAATACAAAAGCTTTCTCTATTTTATTGCCAGCCAGGGTTTTAACGCTGTTTTCATTCCCTACACGGGTGGTGATGCCATTGGTAATCCAACCGTACTGTTAGACATTCTGGATGGTATTGTGGATGGTCCATGGAAAAGCGTAATAAATACTGACAAAGTCGGTTATTCAGGCCATTCT
>DQTH01000081.1 GCA_015662865.1 Desulfocapsa sulfexigens | reverse complement strand
GAGGGCTTCAACAACAAAGCAAAACTGACTATCAGAAAATCTTACGGTTTCCGGAGCGATAAATTGCGGGAAATAGCCTTGTATTATACGCTTGGTAATTTACCTGTCCCTGAAATCACCCACAGATTTGTTTGAAGAGGCATTTGTTATTTGGAATGATAACTATGTACCAAGCGCTGATAGCATCTTTATTTATTCTGTTTCTAAGCTCCTGTTCCGGAGATCAGGAACAGCAACCTGCTGAAACTGATTCGGTTCAACAGGAAAAACCACTGGTTGCAAATAAAAAAGGCTGTCAGGCATGTCACAGCATGACTCTTGATCAGGCGCACGATTTTGACTGTGTCCTCTGCCATAATGGTGATGCAGATAGTGGTGATAAGGATGAGGCCCACAAAGAGCTGATTTTCCTTCCTTCCCATCCGGACAACATGAATAAAACATGTGGAAAATGCCATCCGAAACAGGTTGAAAATACAAGCCATTCATTGCATTTTACTCTTAAGAACGAGGTGAATCTTGTCCGCAGTGCCTTTGGTGCAGAAAATAATCTGAATTCTCTTACTGATATCCCGGTTACTGAAATACCTAAAACATCTCTTGAACTTGTTGATGATCTTCTCAGGCGACGTTGTCTGCGCTGCCACCCTTATACTTCAGGAGACAAATATCCTGCAGTTGCCAGAGGTACAGGCTGTGCCAGCTGCCATCTTGAATTTTATAAAGGCAGACTTGTAACACATTCTTTTCTGAAAACTCCTGGCGACACACAATGCCTGCAGTGCCATTACGGAAATTGGGTTGGTTACGATTATTATGGCCGTTATGAGCATGATATGAATGATGAATACAGAACACCATACACCACCCGGAACGAATATTTTCGTCCTTTTGGCGTCGAATTTCATCAATTGAATCCTGATATCCATCAACAGAAAGGACTTATCTGCGTGGATTGCCATGGTGGAAAAGAACTTATGGCACAACAGGGAGAAATAATTCGCTGTTCAGATTGTCATGATAAAGATACAATTACCAGGAATAAAACAAAAAATGGTGCCAGCATAGAGAGAGAAGGCAGCACTTATTTTCTTTTATCAAAGGGAGATGGCAAAAAACATAAAATCCCAATCATGAAACATCCTGCACATTCCGAATATAATGATCGTGTGAATTGCCAGGTGTGTCATGCACAATGGGCTTTCGGTGATACTGAAACCCATTTGTTACGCAAAGATGTTGATGAATATGATGATTTTGCAAGACTCACAGTTCAGGGGAGTTTTGAAGTGGAAAAAATCCTTAAAAACAATCTTGATTTTGACGCTGAAGAAATCAGTAACAGCATGACTGACAAAATCACAGGCGAAGCAAAAACAGGACTCTGGTATAAAGGATATATTACAAGACGCTGGGAAAACATTGTAATTGGTCGTGACACCTCCGGACGTCTACAGGTAATGCGTCCCGTGCTTGATCTTCATCTTTCCTGGGTGGATGAAGATGAAAATGTTCGTTTTGATTCCGTACAGATCTTAGATGGCAGTCAAAAATTTACACCATATATTCCCCACACAACCGGTAAGGCTGGTCTTTTCTACCGTGAACGAATTATGAAATTTTCACAACCTGCAGACAGCAAAACACAGTGATGCTATTTTTTCTATGAAATCAATTAAATACAATGTTGCTGGGTTCTGCTTTTTCCTGCTTGGCTTTCTTGTTATTTCTCTGTTTATTGATGTGGACACCGGACAATGTGCGCTGAATCAGAATAAAATACCTGCCACTCAACGACCTTATTGTATTAACAACCGTACATACTCCCCTCTCCCTACTGCTGATGGATACGAAGAGACTGGTATTGCCTCTTGGTATGGCAGTGATTTTCACGGACGTGCAACATCAAATGGAGAGACCTATAACATGCATGACATTACAGCAGCACACAAATTACTGCCAATGCATACTATGCTTCTGGTCACAAATCTGGATAACGGTAAAAAAACAGTGGTTCGGGTAAATGACCGCGGACCTTTTGTACAGGGCAGAATTATTGATTTGAGCCTGGGAGCTGCAAAAAAAATCGGATTGGTTCGATCCGGAACAGCAAGGGTGAAAATCATCGCATTAGGTGAAGTGAAAAGAATAAACGGACAAATTCAATTTAAAAAACATGCTGATTTACGGTCAGGTGAATATTTTGTTCAAATTGGAGCTTTTACCCAGAAGTATAATGGCTTGAAATTGCAGGAAAAGTTTCTTGACTCAGGTTACAAGGCTGTCATTCAGAAAGCGCTCGTTAATGGTCAAACTTTTTACAGGGTGCAGGTGTTTGTGGGGAAAACACTTAGCAGTGCAAGGAGAAGTGAACAGGCTCTGCTGAATAAGGGGTATAAAGGTGCATTTATTCTTGCACGTTGATGAGAGTGAATGTAACCAATCACAGGATTTGAAACTATTTGGTTTACAAGCTCAATTCCGTAAGCCTTACTTTGCGAACAAATTCTTTCAGTTTGGAATGATCTTTAATTCCCGGTTCTATTTCAATCCCTGAATTAACATCAACCCCAAAAGGACCAACAAGTTTGATAGCATCTTCCACATTGTCTGTGGATAATCCTCCCGCAAGAATAACAGGCCGTTGGAGCCCTAGTCTGTCAATAAGACTCCAGTCAAACACTTCACCAGTCCCTCCGGCATTACCTTTTATGTAAGTATCCAGAAGGTACCCATGAACCACATCGTCATATGGTGAAAAATTTGTACTCTTACTTTGATCTCCTACCCTGAAAGCTTTGATGACATGGCAGGGTGAAGCAAAGCGTTCCAACCGCTCACAGTATTTGGGATCTTCATTGCCGTGGAGTTGGGCATGAGAGAGGCCACAGTACTCTACAATCTCTTCCACTTCTTTTTTGTCTCTATCAACAAAAACACCAACGCAATCAATAAAGGGCGGTATTTTGGCAACCACAGATCTCACAAAATCAGGTGTTACATTTCTTGGGCTTTTGTCGTAGAAAATAAAACCTAAAGCATCAAGGCCAACGGCAATTCCCATTTCAATGTCTTTAATTCTGGTCATGCCACACATCTTGATGCGTGTTCTACTATACATAATTTCCCTCAGTTTCCTCTCAGCCCTTGAAGACTGTTTCCACCGTTCTTGCCACGCATTAGTGTTTCCCCGATTAGTGCAGCGGTGACACCTGCCTCTTCAAGTCGTTGAATATCATCAGAAGTCTTTAATCCAGATTCTCCAACAACAGCAATGTTATCAGGAATAAGTTTTTTCAGACGAAATGTGGTATCTGTATCCATTGAAAAATCTTTGAGATTCCGATTATTTATCCCAACAAGATCGGCTTCTGTTTTTAGCACAATTTCAAGTTCCTGTTCGTCATGAACCTCAACCAGACAGTCAATGGAATACTCTTTTGCCTGAGCCTGAAAATCTTTAAGTTGATAACTGTCCAGAATAGAAGCCATGAGTAAAATGGCATCAGCCCCGCAGACGTGTGCTTCTTCTATTTGCAAAGGATCTATGATGAATTCTTTACGAAGAACCGGGATACTGACATTATCCCTTGCCTGGAGTAGATAAAGTAGCGAGCCCTGAAAAAAATCTACATCTGTAAGGACTGATAGGGCCTGGGCTCCATTTTTTTCATAATCTGTTGCTATTTTGACCGGATCAAAATCAGGACTGATTAGCCCCTTTGAAGGAGAAGCTTTTTTGGCTTCAGCAATGATTGCAACCCCCTGATAATCAATTAATGCCTGACGAAACCCACGTGGAGGTGGAATCGTTTTCTCATTAAATGGAGGCGGAATATGTACACCATTTTGTTTAAGAACTCTTACTTCTTCTTTTTTTCGTGCTACAATTGTGTCTAAAATGTGAGCCATAACAGGTAAATAGATTATAAATTAAAAGTGATAGGTGATGGTTACCTGTTGGATATTGCTATTAATTGATCGAGCTTTTCAAGGGCTTTACCAGAATCAATGACAGCAGCAGCGCTGGCAATTCCCTCTTTCAGATCATCACATAAACCGGCAGCCATGAGAGCAGCACCACTGTTGAGCAGAACCATTTCACGCTTTGCCCCTTTTTCTCCTTTAAGTACTGATCTCATCAGTTCAGCCGATTCTTTGGCATCGGTTCCTCCTTGCAGCTCGTCAATACTTACTCTCGTTAATCCCAGCTCTTCCGGAGTAACCGAGTATGTGTTGATTTTACCATTTTTGAGTTCTGCCACTTTGGTTTCGCCAGTGACCGTGAGCTCGTCGAGATTTCCTTCACCATGAACAACCAGTGCTCTTTTGGATCCCAATTTGCCAAGAACCCTGGCAAGGGGTTCTATCAGTTCACCATCGAAAACGCCAAGAACCTGGACATTGGCTCCAGCCGGATTGGTTAGCGGACCAAGAATATTAAATACTGTACGGATGCCAAGCTCTTTTCGTGGACCAATTGCGTATTTCATAGCACCGTGCAGGGCAGGAGCAAAAAGAAACCCAATGCCCGTTTCCTGTATACATTCTCCAACACGTTCCGGACTGATATCAAGTTTTACTCCTGCAGCTTCAAGCACATCCGCGCTGCCGCAGTTGCTTGATATGGAGCGATTGCCGTGCTTTGCCACACGAATACCTGCTCCTGCAACAACAAAAGCAGTCGTAGTTGAAACATTGAAAGTGCCAGAGCCATCGCCACCTGTACCGCAGGTATCAACCAGGATACCTCCACTGTCAACATCAATACCGGATTCTATTTTTGTTGCTTTTTCACGCATAACACGAACAGCACCAACGATCTCATCGACAGTTTCACCCTTCATGCGTAATCCGGTTATAAACGAACCAATTTGAGCAGGTGTCGCCACCCCTCCCATGACCTCGTTCATAACGTCCACCATTTCATCAACACTCAGGTTTTCCTTTAACACAATGCGAGCTATGGCCTGTTTTATATCCATTTAATTTCCCACCATAAAATTTTTAAGAAGTGTAATACCTGCTGGAGTCATGATAGATTCCGGATGAAACTGCACGCCTTCAACATGCATTTCTTTATGACGCAGTCCCATGATTTCTCCTTCCTCAGTCCAGGCACTTATTTCGAGACAATCAGGTACAGATTTTTTTTCTACTAGAAGCGAGTGGTAGCGCATACCATCAAACGGATTAGGCAGATTTTTAAAAACACCCATGCTATCATGATAAATTGCTGAAGTTTTTCCGTGCATAATTCTTGAGGCACGAATAACTTTTCCGCCGTAAGCCTCGCCTATGGACTGATGACCGAGGCAAACACCAAGAAGTGGTATTTTCCCGCTGAAATATTTAATAGTTTCTATGGAAATACCTGCCTGAGATGGAGTACAGGGCCCAGGAGAAATAAGAATTCGATCAGGATTCAAACCAACAATTTCTTCAATACTGATTTTATTGTTACGAAATACCCTGATGTCAGCAGGTTCATTTTCTTTTAATGAATTGGTGGCAATGGTTTGGACAATATTATATGTAAATGAATCATAATTATCTATGATGACAAGCATAGTTTAAAACCCCTTTTCTGCAAGCTCGACCGCTCGTCGCAATCCCATTGATTTGTTAATGGTCTCTTCATATTCTTTTTCGGGATCAGAGTCAAAAACAACTCCTGCTCCAGCCTGTACCCAGAGATCATCTCCCTGGATTATGAAAGTTCGAATGGTAATACAGAAATCCATATTCCCGGAGAACCCAAAATAACCAACAGCACCAGCATATGGCCCTCGCCTTTCTGGCTCAACTTCATCAATGATTTCCATGGCTCTTATTTTAGGTGCTCCACTCACAGTTCCGGCTGGAAAACAGGCTTTCATGACATCAAATTGATTCTTATCATCTGCAATTACTGCCTTCACTCCCGAAACAATATGCATTACATGGCTGTAACGTTCTACAACAAGCAAATCTGTCACTTCCACTGATCCATCGCGGGCAATCCTACCCACATCATTACGCCCCAAATCAACAAGCATAAGATGTTCTGCACGTTCTTTAGGGTCAGAGAGTAATTCTATCTCAAGTGCTTCATCTTCCTCTTTTGTTTTTCCGCGTTTTCTGGTGCCTGCAATCGGGCGGAGTTCAATAGACTCATCTTCCTTGCGAACAAGAATTTCCGGCGAAGATCCAATTTGGATGAGTTTATCAAGCTTTAGAAAGAAAAGGTAAGGACTTGGATTAATATGTCGAAGAGCCCTGTAGAGATCCAGAGGGACTAAGTCAGTTTTTGTGTGGAAACGCTGTGACAAAACTACCTGTATAATATCACCGGCCTTGATGTATTCTCTTGCCCTGTCCACCATGGAACAGAACTCCTGTTTTTCCATATTGGACTGAAAATCATGACCTGTCTGACTGCCTTTAGCACTGGAACCAAGAAGGGAAACCGGTACAGGCGACCTTAAAAGATCAATTACTGAATCGATTTTTCCGGTGGCATTTTCATAAAGTGTTTTGCCGTCTGCACCGTTTTCATCTGCTACCCAGCAGACAACTGTTACAGTCTGTTTAAAACTGTCATGGATAAGAACGATGCGGGGTATCATGAATGAAGAATCAGGAAAATCCAGCTCAGCCATGTCGCAGGGCAAATCTTCCATGAAACGAACCATGTCATAACCAAGAAAGCCAACTGCACCGCCGCAAAATCGCGGAAGATTATCGTTTTCAGCTGCTCTAAAATCTTCGAGTATGGTCTGTAATGCTTCCAGGGGATCTCCCTTAGTAAAACATTGCTCTCTGAGATCACCCGTAAAGGAGGTAATATCGATCTTTGAACCTTTGGAAGCAAATGTGAGCAAAGGGTCAAAACCGATAAATGAGTATCTTCCCCATTTTTCCCCTCCTTCCATACTTTCAAAAAGAAACATATGACTTTCCTCGCCGGCAATTTTGGCAAAGAGTGTAAGAGGCGTATCCAGATCTGATATGATTTTTCGGTATACAGGAACAAGGCCTGACCTTTCCCGGCTCTTGAAAAACTCATGAATGTCAGGAAAATGTGTATTGGTGCTCATGAAATTACTTAGAAAAGAGTTAAAAACTAAACGATATCGCCTTCATGTCATCAGGCTACCATAAAAAATTGCAACAACCTTACCATAAAACAAAAAAAAGGCCATGAAGTCTTATTGACTTCATGGCCTTTTTCACAACTGTGAAAACAACGGGTTCGTTTTATTTAACAGATCCCGATCAGGCAGCAGCCTGCATTTTATTCACACGCTTTGTCAGGCGGGAAATTTTTCTTGAAGCATTCTTCTTGTGAATAGTTCCTTTTGATGCAGTTCGTGCAATAACTGGAACAGCGGTTTTCAATGCGACTTGAGCATCTTCCTGAGAACCAGCAGTAATGGCAGAATCAACAGCTTTAACTGCGTTTCTCATGCGTGTTCTGTTTGAACGATTTCTTATACGGCGAATCTGAGCCTGACGGTTACGTTTTTCAGCGGATTTATGATTGGCCACGAATATCTCCTGTATTGTTAGCTACTATATTTTTAGCCGGCTTGATAAAACCGGAATATTTCGACCCTACCTGACTATACCAATAGTCAAGGGAACAAGAAGATCTTTTTTAATATGCCAAAGACTCAAAGTCAATAGATTTTTCACGTTTTTATCGAAAAGCGATGACTGACAAGTTTCCATTTGACTTGGGCTGTGCCGGCAAGCTACTCTATAGTATTCTATGGTTTCTCTTTTAGAGAAATAATTTCTTTCGTTTTTATTGTCGGATAGGATTATGGGCTTTCCAAAAGCTGTTTTTAAAGTGACCGAAGTTAAAAATTGTCCACTGTACTCATATGGTGATGTGTTTGCTGTCACAGGCATCACAATTTCCATGAATTCCGCAGAAGAAAATACTTTTGTTAATACAACCATCATCTACTCACCAATTAATAAAGAAAAATGTAAAATATTAAGCGGCGACCTGACAAAAATCATTATTCAGTATGACAGAGCAGATAAAATCCCTGTCTGCATGATCAGCTGCAGTGGCTGTAGCGGCGTTCTTCGGCTGGAATACACCAAGGCAATGGAACTTGAGGAAAATGGAAAAGGTGATGATTATGCCAAGGAACTCGCCTCAATGATCCACCTCCTTTCTGATTTTGCCTTTTTCAAAAACATTGATAAAGAAAATCTTGAAAATGTTGTGCAGTTTTTTCGATTAAACAAACTCGAAAAAGACGACATCGTTATACGTAAAGGAGACCCCAGCGGAAATTTTTACATTATAATTTCCGGTTCAGTCAATGTTATCAATGAAGGTGGCATGACTATCTCTACACTAACAAAAGGTGATGTTTTTGGAGAGATGAGTCTCATTTGCAACGACACGGTTGGGGCCACAATTCAGGTTAGGGAGCCATCTTCAATACTTTATATCGATAGAAAAAATTTCCAGAAGATACTTGAGCAATACCCTTCAATCCAACTCTATTTCACAAGATTGATGGCAAAAAGATTAACGAAATCCAACATTGTTCGGACCGAAGACCTTTCTTCGGGAATGATAGGAAATCTCGCTGAAATCCCTGCTGAAGCCCTGTTCCAGACATTAAACATGAACAATAAAACAGGAATTTTGACCATCAATGAACTGAATAGCGGCACTGCAAGATTTTCTTTTCGACAAGGCTCTCTCATCAAGGCTAAATATAATGCTCATGATGGAGAAGCTGCTTTCTATGAAATTCTGAAAGAACAGGCTGGACGATTCCGATTCACCCCGGGAATTCCTCCTGAAGATTTTGAGATTCCTGAAATTGGATATTTTATGAAACTTCTTATGGAAGGAATGCGCCGCCTGGACGAAGTGCGTGACCGAAAGACGAATTAATTTTACTGGGGTATGCACTTGACTCCAGCGACTACTACATGTAGTGTAGTGGGTTATGGAAGAAAATTTTCCCCGCACGCTTCAAGAATTTG
>DQTH01000251.1 GCA_015662865.1 Desulfocapsa sulfexigens | reverse complement strand
TCACTTGTAATTCTTTTGTTTTACCAATTCCTTATGTCTTCACCATATGAAGTTGGCTGAGTTTCATACGTAATCAGATTTTAAATTGTTTTGGAGGTGAGCTGAAGCTTGTGTGGATTTGCTGTCATTTTGCAATGCTCGGTTATTATGGGTAGTCGATCGTTTTTTCGATTGCCAGATGAAAGTTCGTTTTGTGTTCTTCTAACTGTTTTTTCTTTTTTTTTGGGGAAAGTTCCTTGAACTTGCCGGTTAAAATGTCTAATAATTAAAATCTGAATCCGTGACGGCTTTGTAGCTTTTCTAATTCAGCTCACAGAGCTAGCGGAATGCAATATGGTACAATCAGGTCCGGAAAAATCACTCGCCACACTCGGGGCCCACACGAATTTAGGTAGAAGGTTGGAAAAGCGGTATTGCTTTTTACAACGATGAAGGAATGATGAATATTAAATCAAAAAATATCGAGTCAGACGCCCTTAAAGCTAATCTTCTGGAAACAGCGGAAGAGGTAGTTATCGACTCAGAGTTGCTGCTCCTGCTCGATATAGTAACTCGTTACAAGGGACTGCATAATACACTCGAATCCCTTTTGTACGAAATATGTCATCCCTACCGTAACTGGAATATTCTGATTCCTCAATTACGAAGTTATGTCCTGAAAAACAGCAACTATTATATACGTCACGAAAAAGGTCCTGTGGCTTTTGAACTGTTTGCCAATCTTTTTGTGCAGGCCATGGTGGATTCTGAAAAAAACAGCAAGCTCCTGTCACAGATCATCGAATCCCAGGTGGCATGGGTTGCCAAGATGGTGAGTCTCTGTTCTGTGGAAGACCTTTTCCGTTATCAGTCTGCTTTTAATAATTACTTTTCAAGGCTTCTAGAACTGGACGATGGCCAGAGTTCCATCATGATGCACATTGTCCAGGGCCAGCATCCCATGAAAACTCTGGCCACTTCTTTGCTGGCCTTTGCCGAAAAGGGTGCGGAAAAGTTTGATTTTCGTCCAATGGCAAGACTCATGCAGGCGGTATTGAAGAGAAACTATGATTACTGGCTCGGTGAAGAGGACCCGCTTCCCTGGTTCCTTGATCATTGTGGAGTGCTTTGCGAGGATTTTCATTCAGGTCAGCTGTTTTCTGCCATTTCCCACGAGGCCATGGAGCTCAACAAGAAGGCTGCGATGAATATTGATACTGAAGGTTCACCAGTAGCAGCTTTGCAGGATATCCTGAATTTGCCGGCACACGTTGATATTGTACGTCTCTACAAAGAAATTCCTGCAAGACTTGCCCAGGCGGACAAAGAAGAACTTGGGAAATCAAGGGAACAGGGGCAGCCGTTAAACCGCTTTGCTGAAAACCAGAAGCTGCTCTTTCTTTTTCGGATAATGGACACCAAGGGGCTTTACCTGATCCATGAAGAGACCCTGCGCGAAATTAACAGGTCCCTGGTTCAGCTTATTCGTCTGCAGAAATTTGAGGAGATTGAAAAGTTCCTTCTCACTGCTTTTCAGCTCTTAAAAGCCAATGTGAGAAGATATCCCCACACATCACTTCAGTGTATTCAGGTATTGGGTGGTGAGGTTTTTAAACGTAAGAATGGCAGGATGGTAGAGGCCTTTCTCTGGCAGGCTGTCCGTTTTGGTTTTCAATACGCCAATGTCATGGGTGTGGATGAGGACTGGCAGCCCATTACCAACCCGGCACATCTTGCAAATATCAGGGTCTGGTTGAATCTTATTGCCCAGGAACCCAAGTGGTGCGCAACTCTTTTCTCAGCACTTATCATCAATATCAAGCTTTCAGGGACCTGTGTAAAAGATACAGACCTCTTTCAGCGTGATATTACCAACCTGCTCAATCACCCCATTGAACCCATTTATAACCTGGCTAAACAGTTTACCAAACTCATGCCTGTGTTTTTCAATGAAATCGGGGCAGAAGGTGAACTGCGGGAAGTTTCCACGGAACTTGATGAAATTCATAAGCGGAGGGATTTACTTATCCACTTTCTGCGCAAGCAAAGCCATGTGGAAAGTTCCAACCTTATCGTGGATTTTATTCAGGCCATTTTTCTTTTCTGGCTGACAAAAAAGAAAGAGCTGATTCATCCCTTTCTTCCTGATGAAGTTTTTTCCGAAGTTTCAGCGAATGGAAAGTTTATTGATGAACAGCATCTTCTGGCAACTCGCATTCAGCAGGAACTCAAGTTTTCCATTACGGAAGACTTGCTTACCTGGAAACAGGAAGAGCGACAACAATACCTTGCACAACAGTCAGACATCCCTCCTGCTGAACTGCGCCGCTTTGATCTTCTTGTACAGATGTATCAGTTGCTGAATCAGAAGTATAATCTTGGTTTTCAGGAATTACGATCAGAGCTTGAGAGTGCTGCCCAGGAAGGATTTCCAGAAATGGAGGATCTGTTTACGACCCTTGAACAGTGCGACACAATCGAGTGTGTGGAAGCATTGCTCCAGACCCTTGAAGGTTTGAAGATGACAATCCTGTCTTCGGAAACTTTCGAAGCACGAGAGGATATATATTACAAACGGCATATCGCCGTTGATATTCCATCGGTTTACGGCCGCTATCGGGAGAAAAAATTTGACAGTCTTTCATTGAGCTTTCGCCTGGAAAATCTGACCAATATTTATCTTGAACGTTTGCCGGAGACAGTAAATCTGTCTATCATTACGCAAGCAACTTTCTATAGTATTGTCAAATGTTTGAAATTGTATCTGAGAGCTCTTCGGGTGGATGGAATCTCCTCCCGGCGACTGGATACCTATATTTCTCTGCTCACCAGCTCTCTAAAGATCCGGCGCTTTTCATATACACAGTACCTTGATATTTTTCGGGGGCTTTCTGAAGGTGTAAAAGATGTCATTTACTCCTATTACACTAATATTCATCAGAATAATCTCTCCATTATTATTCCGCAGATCGGCGCGGAAAATTTGCTTACCAATTATCGGTCTCTCTGGAATGAAGAGGAAAAAACTAATTCCATCCACAGCCTTTCAGAGGCTTTTTTAAGGGATCTGATTGCAACCACTTTCGGGTTGCAGCATCTTGATAATTTTATCATGCGAATTATCGGCACTCTGGAGAGTCAGAAAGATGTTCTGGATGAGCGGTTGCTCGATCTGTTAATGACTTATAATCCCGAGCGTGCTATTTCCCAGCTTCACAGAAAAAATCCCTACACACACGATCTTATTCATCTGGGAAACAAAGGGTTCAACCTTGTGACCCTTAGTTTTGATAAGAAACGTGTGCCACCTGCCTTTATCATTACCACTGAGATTTTCCGTTGTCGGGAAGTGATTTATGGTTTTGATAAGGCACGTGAAGAGTTTATGCAGCGTATCCGCACGTCTCTCAGCGAGCTCGAAGAATTGACGGGTCATACCTTTGGCGACACCACCAACCCGCTTCTTCTTTCTGTCCGCAGTGGTGCTGCTGTTTCCATGCCCGGAATGATGGCCACCATTCATAATGTGGGAACCAATGAGGAACTGATTGAAGAAGGGGCTAAAGAACATGGAGATTCCTATCTGGCCTGGGATAACTACCGGCGGTTTCTCCAGTCCTGGGCCATGACTTCCGGCGTGCCAAGGGAAGAGTTTCAAACACTGATGAATAATGCCAAGAAAAAGCATAATGTGAGTATGAAGGGGCATTTTTCCCCGCAGCAGATGAAAGAACTTGCTCTTGATTATCAGAAGGTTACTCGCAATAAGGGGTTGGGCATTCCCGAGGATCCCTGGCTGCAGCTGGCCAACGCCATAGAAATGGTTTTTGATTCATGGGAAACTGACAAAGCATCGGATTATCGTGAAATTATGGATGTCTCCGATTCCTGGGGAACAGCCGTAATTGTTCAGACCATGGTCTACGGAAATAAGAGCCAGTCATCCGGATCAGGTGTTCTTTTTACCGCACACCCATATCGTAAAGTACAGCGAGTAGCACTTTGGGGAGATTATGCTTATGGTGATCAGGGAGAGGATATTGTTTCAGGTCTTGTTACCAGTTACCCTATTTCAGTGGAGCAGGCAGAACTGGATGGCCGGGATGTGGATAAAACGCTGGAGGTTCGTTATCCAGGTATTTATCAGGAATTGTTGAGGATTTCTCGTGACTTGGTGTATGAAAAACGCTGGAATCCACAGGAGATTGAATTCACATTTGAAGGGCCGGATGCAAGTCAGCTCTTTCTCCTGCAGACAAGGGATATGATCACCATTAAAAAACAGGAACGTTTTCAAGTATTTGCTGATGCTGCTGCTGTTAAGAAAGCGTTTCTTGGTAAGGGGATCGGAGTCTCCGGCTCTGCCCTTTCCGGCCGCGCTGTTTTCACGGAAGAAAATATTCTGGAACTCAGGAAAACAGATCCGGAAACACCATTGATTCTGATTCGCTCGGATACCGTACCTGAGGACATTAAAGTAATCGATATGGCTGAAGGACTGCTCACTTCACGAGGCGGCCAGACATCCCATGCTTCAGTGGTTGCAGTACGTCTTGAAAAAACCTGTATTGTTGGCTGCAAGCATCTGAAAGTGTATGAAACAAGTCAGTACTGTGAACTGGAAGACACTGTCATTAAATTTGGTGACCCTGTTTCTGTCGATGGCCGAACCGGACAGGTATTGAGTGGTATTCATGCAACCAGAGAAGAAATGCACATTTTACCGATTTAGTGCCTTACTCCATATAAGCAGCAATGAAAAACAAGCTTTTATGGTCTTAAATCAGAATGTTACAAACATTCCCAAGGCACATATATCCCCTTGTGGGGAGTTAGAAAAAAAGGAGCACGGAAAATGGCGACAAAAGAAAAGTGTTTAAAGGGCTCTCCCTTGGCAGCTTATGCCAGAAAGAAGGCCGTAGGGCTTGGCCTTGACGGGAAAGGTGCGAAACTCGCAGAGCTTGTATGGATGATTCAAGAGAACGAAGGACATAGCAGCTGTTTTAAGAGACAGAAATCCTGTTCCCAGATGGACTGTTGCTGGCAATTATCCTGCGGAGCAAAAATGGGCTGACAAAAATTTTTGACAGCCCAATTCTTTTATCACAGTTCCGGCAGATCATATCGTAGAATTGTTGAGAAATAATCTTCTCCGTGAAGTTGCATACGCTCGTCAATGCGACTTTGCTTTCTCAGCGTATCAAAGGGCAGTGTTTTACTCAACAGTCCTTTCTCATAAAGATATTCGTCAACATGACCGGAGGCAATAATTCGCCAGTCTATCGGAAATTGATTGCCGGGTTGTATGGCGTTTGCATGCAGGTCTAAGGTTGTGGTGCAATTGTGAGTGAGAGTATTGTAAAATTCTGCCTTATTGACCAGCTTGTTCATTTCAGCCACATATTTTTCCAGCAGAGTTCGAGCCTGCTCTTTAGTCACCTTCAGGCGATACGCATATACCGGTTCTTTTCTGTAATTTGTGCGTAACCTGACGATATCGCTTTCATCTGCAGCAACAAAGGCAAGCTCAAACTGTTTAAAGAATCCTTTGACAATTGAATAAGGCTGATTCTTGTCTCTTCGAGCTTCAATGGAAATGGCCAGGTGGTTGTCCTGACCAAAATCCCAGCTCATGATAGTGTGTGCGATATGTTCTGAGCACCAGTAGGAAAGAAACAGGTCCAGACCCTGAATATTGTCAAGATTGTACTCTCTTGTTTCCCACTGCTCTTTGGTTTCCCATTTTTCATCAAAAAATGTATCTGTAACATATCGAAAGTTACGGACATTGTACATGGTCAGCTTATCACCCTGGATATCCCCATGGGCAACCTTTGCAACATCAGCAGCCCAGTCTTTGTTGTTGTTCGGCTGCAGGGTCTGCCACCATGCTATAAGGCCAGCAATAAGAATCAGGCAAAGGGCAAGACTTTTGAAAAAGGAACGAGTGAAAAGAAAAATTCCGGGAAGGAGGGTGCCAAAGGAACAGGCCAGTATGATTTTCATCCAGTCAGGGCCTGGCGATGACAGGAAGATAGCAGTAGCTCCCCAGAGCCAGAACAGAAGAAGTGATAGAAAGACTCCGCCCTTGAATAACATACCTAAACAGCCAGTATTATTCTTCATGAAAGACCCCTTGTTGGATTCTGTTTATGAAAGCATTGACACAAATCAGATCAAAGATCCTGTGGAAGCTAGAACTATAATAACAGGTTTTTACTTCATTTTCTAGAAGGTCATTCTATTGGCCAGGTGATTTGCAAAAAAAAGGATATTCCAGTGTGTTACCTGGCAAGAGTGGCTGACTCAGGAATGAGGGGTAGGTTTAAGAAATAGGATAATGACGATCTTTTTCAGGCAGGTACCGCCAGTGTACGTTTTGTGTAAAGCAGGTGAAAAAAACAGCTTGGCTGACCTGAAAAATATACCTTGGGGTCAGCCACGAAATTATTTTCTCGTTTCCGGTACTCCCAGCGCTTTCAGGATCATTCCCAGCGGACAAAATTTGGTAATACCGAACTGAAAAAGATTGAGGCCAACAAAGGCTGTGAAAAAGAGCCAGTATTTATGCACGAAAAATGGATTGTTACCGTAGTCCACCCCCAGAGCCATACTGAAAAGAATGAAAAATCCCGCTATAGTGTGAATCCAGTCTGTTACAATCATGAGGATCTCCTCCTTAAGTGTTTAGTTTATAAGTAACATAGCGTTGTCAGTAGACAATAATACCGCATGGGCCTTTTGTCCAGTATCGTCTTTTCTCTTGTTGTGTTCCCTTAACTACTTGATATGTTTGGCAGTGTCATTGCTCGCTTCAACGTTCAAGGACTATAACAAAACAAGAGAAATAATCTGCATAGATGAGGGAAACGATGAAAAACAGGCGGTTGGAAGAGTGTTGACAGGTATTCTTTATTGTTTTTAGTCACGAATTGTTTCGATTAATGGACGAGAAAATGTGTATTTTCTCTAATAACTCTTGTTTCTACCATTGAAAAAATAAAGTGTAGCACATATACTTTATTACGCGAGAACAGGAAAAAGAGCAGATTGACAAAGGATTTTCCACCAACAAAATCTACCAGGAAATATGGCTCTTTATGAAACTCAGCAAAAATGTTTTTTGTTATTGGCAGCCTTGTGGAAACTGTATTCCCACCTCTGCGGGAATGCCATATAGCCGATCCCGCGTCACTCCCACAGAGGCGGGAGTCAAGAATGTTGCCAGCTGAGTTTCATGAATCGCCACTTCAGGAAATTAATACTATTGTAAGATGCAGGGTCCGGCTGATATGAATGTAAGACAAACTTTCCATCAAGAGAGCAGTTTTCTTTGTTTAGGTTGCTCTCCGTTTAGCGCCTGTACATGGAGGTTTGGCAGTTCTTGCAGATGTAAGGACTGGTGCAGGACAGAGGAGGTATTGTGCAGCAATTGTCACGACCTCCCTTAAAAACTATAATGCCTGCCAGGGGAGCTAAAATTCTCATCGTCGGCAAGGAACGCCGTTTCAACCAGAGCCTGCAGGAGCTGCTGGGCATCCATGGCTATGAATCTCACATAGCCTTGAGCGAACGGGATGCTGTTTTCTATCTGAATCAATGTCATTTTGATCTGATCATACTCAGTTTTAAAATGATTGAAACTGATGATGGACAGCAACTGGTGGAGCAGATTCAAAAGAACAAAGAGCAGGCATCCAAGCTCATCATGCTCAGCAATGACGCTGTTTTTGATAAAGCAATCTGGGCCATACGCCAGGGAGCTGATGATTTTTTTAAAGTGCCATATGCTCCTGACGAATTATTACTTTCCATTCGTAAGCTTCTCAGTCGTGAAGCGTCAAAAAAAGATAGTCAACGAAGCCGGAATCAGTTGGCCAGCTCCGAATTGCTGCATAGGTTTATTGTTGATAATTCTCCGGATGTCATATATTTGCTGAATAAATACGGGCAGTTTACATTTTTTAATAAGCAGGTCAAAAGTCTGCTTGGTTTTTCTCGGAAAGAACTGCTGGGTGAACATTATACCACCCTGATTCATCCGGAAGATCTGGAGAAATCCCGTTATCTTTTCAGTGAGAGACGGACGGGCGATCGTGCGGCAAAGAATGTGGAACTGCGTCTGCGGCAGAAAAATGGAGAAACATCACTTCTTTCTCATCACGAATCAAATGTGTATGTTGAGTTCAATGCCGTTGGTGTCTACAAAAAATCCGGAGAAGGCAAGCCAAGGACTTTTCTTGGCACATATGGAGTTGTTCGGGATATCTCTAAACGAAAGAAAAGAGAAAAGCAGTCTTACCATCAACTTTACCATGATGCCCTGACCAATCTGCCCAACCGTATCCTGTTTCAGGATCGTCTGCGTCATGCTCTTTGTCAGAACAGGCGAAAAAAACAGCTCCTGGCTGTCATGTTTATCGATATTGATGGTTTCAAAGGGATAAATGATTCATTTGGCCATGCCTGGGGTGATACTTTATTGCAGGCATTCAGTGTGCGTCTGAAATCCCGTCTGCGTGAAGGTGATACGCTGGCGAGGATCAGTGGCGATGAGTTTACAATTTTGATTCCGGAAGTCACCAGCCGCAAGGATACTGAAAAAATAGCAAAAAAAATAATTGATGAGTTCAAGGTACCATTTAGAATGGAATCCTTTGAAATTACGATAGGAGTGAGCATCGGTATTGCGCTTTCCCCGGCAGATAGTGAATCGGATGAAGAACTGATTCAAAAAGCCGATTGGGCCATGTATCATGTCAAGAAAAACGGAAAGAACGGTTTTATGCACTACCGGGAAAGCATCCGCTTGCCCGGTGAATACACAGAATTTCGGCATGAAAAATAATTAATTCTTCCCGAAGAATCAGCCCAATATGAAAAGGAAAGCAAAGCTGTTTGCCCGTTTACAAAGATCACACAATCTGCCGTCTCTGCCACAGGTCCTGTTGAAGCTCATTGAGGCTTGTGACAGGGAAGACGTGGACCTTTCTGAGATCTCAAGAATCCTTGTTCGGGATCCATCCATCAGCTCAAGGGTGTTGACGCTGGTCAACTCCGCATATTTTGGTTTGCAGACCACGTTTTCAGACCTTGAGCAGGCTGTTGTCTATCTGGGTGCAAACACCATCAAAAGCATTACGGTAACGGCCTCTGTTCAACAGGTCTTCAGCAGATTTGAGAAAACCAACCATTTCTCAATGACCCGGTTCTGGTGGGATTCATTCAGCTCGGCAGCGTATGCAAAAAAGATTGCTCAACAAACAGATTATGCCAATGTCGAGGAGGCATACCTCGCCGGTTTGTTACAGGGCATTGGTGAAATATTGCTATGGATGAATTTTCCCCAAAAGTGTGATGCTGTCCGGACTCTTGTCATGGAAAGCGGCAAAACCCAATGCCTGGCAGAGGAGGAACTGATTGGGATCAACCACTGTGAGGCCGGGGCCTGGATGATGAGACAGTGGAAATTGAATTCCTTTATAGCTGATGCAATTCTCTATCATCATGCTCCCCTTGAGAAGATTGAGGGTGCTTTTCCGCTTGTTAAAATCATTCGTCTGGCGGATATATTTTGCCATGTCCAGGATAAAGATGATGATTTTATTTATGACGCAGGCGATGAGCTCTTAGATTTGGGGGCAGAGCAGATTGAGGATATCAGAACCGGAGTCAAGGAGGAAGTTGAAGAGGTTGCCAAGAGTCTTGGTATCAACTTAATTCCATTGTCCGGAGTGTCTGCAGACAATAAATCTGCCACTGCTGATGAACATGATGTTGATCTGCTGCATCAGGTTAAGAACTATTCATTGCTGACCGGATTTTTAAAGAACCTTGTTCAGGCTGAAAGTCGTGATGCTATTTTACAGGCAATAGAGCATGCATTTCACATTCTTTTTGATGTTGAGACCATATTCTTTTTTCTTCATGATTTTGAACATAAGAAGCTATACGGTTGTGGTTCAACCGAAAATCGTCACGGTTCACAGCTGCAGGATCTTGTTCTCTCTGCAAAGCAGGGTTCTGGACTTCTGCTGAAATCTATGAAGGACAGACAGCTTATACGCAGCCTGGGGAGTAAAGACCGGCAGCAGGGAATCCTTGCTGATTACCAGTTGCGCGATGCCATGGGCAACAGAGGGCTGCTCTATATCCCTATGATTGCGAAGAACAGGGCTATTGGTGTGATAGTCATCAGTCTGCCCAATACTCTGGACAATGATTTGAACAGCCCGTCAGGTTCTGATCTTTTACAGATGCTATCCAATCAAGCCGCAATTGCCTTGTATCTGGATGAGGTCAAGAGAAAACAGGAACAGAAAATACGGGACGCCCGGCAGGTAACAGCATCCATGGCAGCAGCAAAAGTTGTGCATGAAGTGAACAATCCACTCGGCATTATCAGAAATTACCTGAAGATTCTTGAGATGAAGCTTCCTGAAAAAGGTTCTCTAGCAAAAGAGCTAACCATTCTGGATGAAGAGGTGAATCGTATTTCCTCCATTATCGAAAGGTTGGATGATTTTTCAACGCCCATTGCATATAGTGTTGAGTTAACGGACATCGATTCCCTTCTTTCTAATTTACTGAAGATTGTCTCCAGGTCGGTATTTTATTCCTCAAGGCTGAAGATTCATTTTAAGTCAAATCCTGAACTGCCTTCAATCCTGACAGATGCCGGAGCCATTAAACAGATTGTTATCAATCTGGTGAAAAATGCTGCAGAGGCAATGGTTGACGGAGGCAATGTTTATGTGGAGACCCGGGTGAGAACTTCAGATAAGACTATTCCAATTCTCGGTACAGTTGAGGAGTCGGATTGTATCGAATTGATCATCCGTGATGACGGGCCGGGGTTGCCGGAAAATGTTCTTTCTCAACTCTTTGAACCTTTTACCAGTACAAAAGGAAAGGGACATTCCGGGCTTGGTTTGTCCATTGTTCATACACTGGTGACTGAACTGAATGGTTCCGTAACATGTTCGAGCAGTAAGAAAAATGGAACACTTTTTACCATTAGTCTACCCATAAAACAGTGAAAAGATAATCGGCTTTTCCAGGGCGCTCCTCAGAACCGCTTACCACGCCAGTTGTTTCTACTTCGTTTTCTCAGAACAAAGAAATTGAGTGCTGCACAGGATAGGAAACCCAGAACAAATCCAATGAACAATTTGTTCCAGCCACTACTGCTGTCCGTGGTGGTTGGCTGGGGTTGCGGCTGCAGGGCAGGTGAGCCAGCTGTTTCCTCTTGAATAGTATCGGTTTCTACCTTTTTGTTCAGTTTCACCGGAGTTGCTGGCAACAGTTTCTCAGGCTTTGCCGGAACCATTGCAAATCCCTTGGCGATCAGTTCGATGGCCTTGGCATCACGAACTTTTCGGTCTTTACTCCCCATGACAATGGCAATGATCCGCACTCCGCCCCTTTTGGCAGTGGCAGCAATTGAAAAACCGGCTTTTGTGAAATAACCTGTTTTGAAACCATCACATCCCTCCACTTTCTCAAGGAGATGATTGTGGGTACGCATTACAAATTCCCCTCCCCGAAAATCTCTTACTCTGGTTTCGGTATATTTAAATACTTCCGGACGGGTACTGAGATAACGACAGAGTATACCAAAATCGCGGGCTGTGGTGACATCAACATGCTGTCCCTTTGATGGGGGCAGGCCGTGTACAGAGTAGAATTTTGTGTTTTTCATACCCAATTCTTCAGCCTTCTGATTCATCAGGGCCACAAATTCCTCTTTGGTACCAGCCACATGGGTTGCCAGAGCAACAGCAGCGTCATTGGCAGACTGAATCATCAGGGCATAGAGGAGCTCCTCGATGGGAAACTGTTCTTTCGGGTCAAGGTATACCTGCGAGCCACCCATTTTATAGGCTTCCACCGTGATTTGAACCATTTCATTAAGCTGCAAGGTTCCCTGTT
Organism: Desulfocapsa sulfexigens; assembly: GCA_015662865.1. Lineage (GTDB taxonomy): Bacteria > Desulfobacterota > Desulfobulbia > Desulfobulbales > Desulfocapsaceae > Desulfocapsa > Desulfocapsa sulfexigens_B. The sequence goes on along the minus strand of DQTH01000251.1, from coordinate 633 downwards.
CAATGCGGTCAAGAATTACAGCCAGAACCATAAGTTTAAGGGTACTGGCCGGATAAACAGGTGCGTCGGCATTTTTGGAAAACAGGGTTTTTCCGGTTTCAGCATCAAGCACAAAAGCTGAAGCATAGGGATCTGCTGCAACGGTTGCCAGTTGTGCACGTCCGGCCCATGCTATTTGCCAGGTGAAAAGAATAAGAAGCAGGCCAATGAAGCATTGTATATTTTTCATAATCCATCCGATGAATTGAGGAGTTTAAATTGTCATCTATCTAAGGAAATTAGCACATTCAGCCTTCCATTGCCAATACATAAGCCCCGGTTTACAAGTATCAGGGCGACAGGAAAAGTTTAATCATACTTCAAGTCATTGATACGAAGCAGATTCGGTAAAATTGCCAATTCCGAAGGGCAAAGAAAATGAGCAAAATGTATTTACCACAAACGATGAGCGACCTGCCTGTATATCTTGCAATAACATTCTAATTTCTGATTACGTATGAAACTCAGCCAACTTCATATGGTGAAGACATAAGGAAGTGGTAAAACAAAAGAATTACAAGTGATCGTGGTGGTGTCATCCCCGCGAAGGCGGGGATCCAGTTTCGTGCCAGCCCTCTGGATCGGAGTCTTCGC
>DQTH01000210.1 GCA_015662865.1 Desulfocapsa sulfexigens | reverse complement strand
GAAAGTGAAAGGCTTTTCACGTTAATATGTCATTATTTTAATTGGTTGGCTATGTTTTCTATTGTGTTTTGGTCAACCCCGAAACTTGAGTTATAATGTTATGGACACCATAAATGGCATCTCGGTATTATCGACAGACGATCCTCTGGCCAACCACAATGTTCCTATTCCACTGGAGCAGGATCTGGATTCGCGTTATCTTTGCAGTAAATCAGGTAATTCACGCTATAAAATGTGTATGCCTTGCAAAGACACATCACGGGATCAGGCCTGGCAGCAGTGCCCGGCAAACTAAAGAGCTGTAAAAAGATAACATTGCCCTAAGATGAAATGAGGTTCACGCAGCTGGAGAATCCAACATGAAATAATACCAGCGAAGAACAGACCCGGCAGGGAATACCATCATAATCACAAGAGAGTGGTGGTGATGACGACCTGAAACAGCTCTCAGAACTATTGGGAATAAGTTTTACAAAAGTCCAGAATATCAAAGATTGCATTCAATCGTTCGTAGATAAGTTCCAGCAGATGGATAACAGCATAATGCTGCGGATCCGTATTTTCCTTTTTCATACGCTCAACCCTGACATACACAGATCGCATTTCGTGTCTCAAATTAATATCAACGACTTTCTGTTCTTCCTCTTCATCGCATCGGCTGAACATGGCTGTGATTAGCAACTGCATGTGCCGGGTTAAATCTTCCGGCATGGGTTTCATTTCCCGGGACATTGGAAGCAAGGCGTTTATGTGAGCCGATGCTGCCACAAAATGGCTGATGACGCTTTCCAGGGAATCAACATACTGCTGGGTGTGATGCGGCTCTCGCAGCATCTGTTGATAGCTCGCTAGAAGATTATTTTGAGCAGTATAGAGCTTCAAGCGTCTTCTGGTGAGTTGTTCAAACCTGATAGACTTGTCCGACAGTGCCCGGACACAGATACTCAGAATATCTTCCTGTGCCTCCAGAGTTTCTCTGAGAAGCCTTTTGATGCCGCCGCCGTTCCACTGGGGCCAGAGAAAGATATTCGAGGCAAAAGCCAGGCTGCAACCCAGAAAAGTATCCTCCGCCCTGGTGAAGACAACATACTCTCCCATTCCGAAGACGAACTGATAGGCCACCACAACCAGGGCAGTAACACCAAAAATTGACCAGGTTTTATGATAAAAAAGCATACTGAATGAAAACAGGGCAAGGGCCACAACAGTAACTGCAAGCTGCACTTTACCCATGGGCAGGTAAATAATACCAAGCCCCAGCAGTACTCCGGCAAAGGTGCCCACAACTCGCTGGGTGATCAATGTTTTGGTCAACAGATAGCCACTTTGCATGACAAGCAGTATGGCAAGAATCACCCAGTAAGACTTTTCAAGATTCAGCAGCCCAGCCAGGAGAATACCGCAGCTGACAGTGACGCTCAGGCGCAGTGCATACCGAACAACAGGAGACTGAGGATTCATATGAGGCCGAAGAGTCGCCAGTATGCCGGGCATGGGCTCAGGTATTTCCAGAGATCTTTGAAAGGCAGGCTTTTGCCTGGATAAAAGCCTGTTGAGTAAATTGAAGTGAATGATAAGGGAGCGGGCAAGGAGCGGGCTGGAATCCCGGCTATCATCAAGGGCTTCTTCAAAAGTGGCCAATTGAATGTCCAGACACATGTCTATCTTCCTTCGTGTTCTCACTGCAAAAGATTTTTTCTTCAACACAGCAACCAGAGAAAGCGAACAATCATAGTACAGAGGAACAAGATCATTGCTCTGAAAAAATTGACGAATTTCATCAACCCGGTGCTGATTAGCCTGTAATAACTCCATCAGATCAACACCAAACAGAAAATCTTTTTCCAGATTCGTCAGTTCCGAATCGTAGCCCTTTTCACCAAAACGATTCAGGTAGGCTTTGCTCTCATTGATCAGGCTGTAAACTTTTTCCTGCCGGGCATAAACAGCAGCAAGCTGTTCCTTTGACGGCTTTTGCCTCAGAACCAGTGACTTAGCCATATAATAGCTGGCAATTTCCGTATAAAGCTGAGCGAGATTATCACGAAGGATTCTATGCCCCCACCAGAGCATCCAGAACTTTGCAAAGGCACCATACCAGAGCGTTCCAAAACCTATTAGCACCGGAAACAACCAGAATGGCTGACTATCCGGCCAGCTGAGTGACAGTGTGGCCACTATCATGGCTGCGGTTCCGACCCGTCCGCTCTGGTTTCCATAGGCAGCAAACATGGCAAGGCAAATGATGAGTGGGAAAAAAATAACAGCAAGGGGAGCTGTAAACTGCAGCAAAGACAGCACGAGCAGAGAAGAGCCAAAAAACAGAAGATCAATTCGAGCCAGCCGGAATGAAAAATGAGGGGCTGGCTGATCAACACCGGCAATCAGGGAAGGGAGTATGGCCAGAACGGAAAAAACAGCAAGCTGCCCCAGCCCTGTCAGGTAAAAACAGAGTATAAGAATGGCGGTTGCAAGGCTCAGCCACATTCCTTGATTGATGCGTCGATCATAAAGGCCACGCAGCAGAAAATTCTTGATGAAAACATTTTTCTTTAAAGTCATGCGAAAAAAGTAACTGAAGAAATAACAAATCAAAAGGAAATAGTATTGCTGCTCTGATCGCCTTACTATTTACATCACTCCGGACAGGCAGGAACATCTGGGCTCACACAAGCTTTCCGTCTTCTCAACGCCTCACTTATCAAGCTAAATTTCGGTAAAAAATAGTCATTCTGACTATTTTCTAATCAAGTCATGATAGTTATGATTGAGTCAGTAGTTCTCAAACTGACAAAATTGGAGACAAACAAATAAAACATAAAATAACTGGAATCATAATTGGGACATTTCTGTTGACCGCTGCCGGACAGGTCAACGCAACTCCAGTACAGTGGACACTTGCCGCTGGTGGCAATGATCACTGGTATAATCTAATTGATGCACCTTACACAAGTTGGAGTGACGCCAACACAAGTGCCAATGCACTGTCATTCGGTAATCTTGACGGACATCTGGCGACCATAACTTCAGCTGCTGAGAATGATTTTATTTTTAACATATTAGGTGTTTCCGACCGGCCAATCTGGCTAGGCGGCTTTCAGGATGAAAACGCTGCAGAACCATTGGCAGACTGGCAGTGGGTCACTGGTGAAGCATGGACCTTTACAAACTGGGAAAGTGATGAGCCGAACAACTCAACCTGGAACGATGAAGATGCCTTATCTTTTGCATTCTGGGAGGCAAAGGGAACCTGGAATGATGCCCCGACTGAATGGGAATACTATGATACCGGCGGGTATGTTGTTGAGTATGAATCTGCACCTGTTCCGGAACCTGCTACCATGACCTTGTTTGGAATCGGACTGATCAGTATCGCTGGACATCGATTCAGGAAAAAAACCAGAAAATAATTTATATCTGAATCCGTCACGGATTCAGATTATATTTCTGTTCACATAAAGAAAAGGCAGGATCATTTATTTGATCCTGCCTTTTTTTTCTCAGGCAATCCAATAAAGTTGAGCCTCATTTCCATCGATGCCAGCACTCAGAACAATCAGTTACCTCAACCATTAACAAATTCCTGATCTCACCGCCCATCTCGGTAATTTCTCAGCAATTTTCAAAAACCCAAAAAATAAATACCAGCAACAATAAACAACGTTAACCCAAAAATACCGGTTCCACGGTATGGTCTTTTATCTCCTGTCCGTTCATATTACAAAAGGTTAAATTTATTATCTGGAGGCAGCACCTGCCTCATTTGTAGTCATTTCAGGAGGGTAGTATCATGGTGGATGACAACAATCCAACCCTGGCACCAAAAGAGTGCCTGGGAGGGTGTTGCAAAGAAAACGTGTCAGAATCACGTCGTACACTCATGCGGAGGTTAGGCTGGGGAGCTTTTTTTACCACTTTAACCCTTTCAGCAGCAGGAACTCTGCGTTTTTTCTTTCCTCGAGTCCTTTTCGAACCACCAACCACCTTTAAGATTGGCACATTAGAAGACTACCCGACAGGGCCTGCCGATAAATATGGTGTTGTCTCTGTTTCCGAGCAGTTTATGGAAGCACAACGTGTCTGGATTGTCCGGGAAACAGATAGAATTTACGCTATTTTCGGAAAATGCACCCACCTTGGCTGTACACCGAAATGGTTTCCTGACGAACGTCAGTTCAAATGTCCCTGTCACGGCTCCCAGTACTATTCCAACGGATTCAACTTTGCTGGTCCTGCCCCCCGTCCCATGGACAGGTACTCAATCAGTGCCCTTGAAGACGGCAGAATCCTGGTGGATAAGTCAGTCCTGTTTACAGTTACCCAATTTGATGATCCCCGCTGCTTCTTAGCAGCTTAAAGAATTATCTGTGACTTTTTCAAACAAAAAATAATTGTTGTAAAGCTGCTTATCCCGGCTCCCTAAACAATCAACCGGGGCTAAAGGCATAAGGAACAAAAGTATGAGTGAAAAAAAGAGTTTTACTGAAAAAATCATGGCTACCCAGATCTGGAAATCGATCTTCCGTCATGACTTCAAGGATACTCCCGCCAATCGCGGAAAAATGATTCGCAGCAATGTCTTTCTCCATCTTCATCCCCTGCGTATCCCCAAACATGCGATGAAAATCCGCTTTACCTGGTGTATGGGAGGGATCACATTCTTTCTCTTTCTGGTGGAATGCATCACCGGTATCCTTCTGATGTTTTATTACCATCCTGTGGTTGAATACGCTTACATGGATATGAAGTACCTGCAGTTTGATGTTCCTTTTGGGCAGATACTGCGTAATATCCATAGGTGGGGAGCCCATCTCATGGTTATGACGGTGATGCTCCACATGCTCCGGGTCTTTCTCACCGGATCTTACAAACCTCCCCGCGAATTCAACTGGGTAATCGGGGTTCTCCTCCTTACTCTCACTCTTCTCATGTCCTTTACTGGCTATCTTCTTCCCTGGGATCAGCTGGCATACTGGGCAATCACAGTTGGTACCAATATGGGTGCCGCCACTCCTTTTATCGGTGTGGAGGGTCCATTTTCACTGGTGGATAAGTTTTCAGATGTCCGTTTTGTGCTCCTTGGCGGAACCACGGTCGGGGCCAATGCCCTGCTCAGATTCTATGTGGCCCATGTCATTGCTATTCCAGCAGTGGTTTTCGTAGGTTGCGCCATCCATTTCTGGAGAATCAGAAAAGACGGCGGTATTTCACGACCCTTGTAAACAAGTGAACATTTTTGAATGATGAAAAATTTTATCTTTTGCTTTGACCCGGAAACCTGGAAAAACAGATTTTTTTCAAGGTGGTCCAAAGAAAGTCAATTGATCGAGGACAGCAATGGCTGAGGAAAAAACAGAAGCAGTAGAGGAAAAAGCAGCTAAAAAAGCGGCACAGGCCAAGAAAAAAGAAAGAAATCCCTATGTGTGGCCGGAGCTCCCCTTTAAGGAGCTGATGAGTGCGATTCTGGTCATGGCCCTGCTCATAGTCTGGGCATTATGGCTTGACGCGCCTCTTGGTGAAATAGCCACTCCATCACGTACAGAAAATCCCGCAAAAGCCCCCTGGTACTTTATCGGACTTCAGGAGATTCTTGTCTATTTTGATCCATGGTATTCCGGTGTAGTCATGCCATCCATTATCATGGTGGGACTCATGGCTATTCCGTATCTCGACACCAACCCGAAAGGTGTTGGTGAGTACAATTTCAAGTCCCGTAAATTTATTATGATCAACTTTCTGATCGGCTACTTCATGTGGATGTTTGCCATTGTGGTCGGACAGTTCATGCGGGGGCCCAGCTGGCTTTTCTTCTGGCCATGGGAACCGTGGGATGATTCCGGTCATCATGCGGAAGTTGTTCTAAAAAATATAGACAACAATATCAGTCTGATTGCGCTGGGTATCTACTTTGCACTGGGCTTTATCCTGCCGAAACTGTTCAAAATGAAGTGGGCTAAAAATTTGGATTTCATGCGTTATTCCATTGTTGTTACCCTGTTGCTTCTCATGTACATGGTTCCTGTCAAGGTCGTTCTCAGGCAGATTTTTCATGTTCGTTACCTGATCACCACTCCCTGGTTTAACATCTAACTGAGCCGACTATGAAACTCTCTTTTCAAGATACCAAGTTACTTCTGATCTGTTCCGGTGCTCTCCTGTTCATCACTGCAGTGATGTTTCTTATTGAATTTGAAACTGACAGGCCATGGAAAGGAATTCAGCGTGATTTCGTTAATCTCGACCAGGAACTGACTAAAAAGGCTCTTGCTGAAGCCAAAAGCATGGCTGACGGAACAGCAAAAGACGAATTGACAGCCATACTGATAAAACGTATCGAAACTCTGGATGCTGCACGACCGGCCATCAAACAAACCTGGCTGACCCACTTTGACACAGCTGATCGTTGTATGACCTGCCACCTTGGTATAGAACTCCCTCGATTTGCCGATGCTGAGCAGCCCTTCACCAGTCACCCCGGTGACCACATTAAGCCGGACCGCCACACCATCGATACCTTCGGGTGTGTTATCTGCCATGAAGGTCAACCGGTAGGCCTGACAGTGGAAGAAGCCCATGGGCAGAATCACCATAACTGGATGTCTCCACTTCTTGCCGGAAAACGAGCCGAGTCTTCCTGTGAAGCCTGTCATCCCATGCGCAGCAATGTGGCAAAAGATGCGGTGATGAAGGACGCCCCCTCATTCTCCAAAGGTCGAACTCTCTACCTGAAAAGCAACTGCCTCGGTTGCCATGTGGCCCAGGGGTATAAGCGGGACGCGGGTATCGGACCGACACTGACCAAAATTGCCACAAAATCAAATACTGAATGGATTACAGCCTGGATCAAAAACCCCAAGGCCTATCTGGCTAAAACAGCCATGCCTGATTTTGAACTTGAGCCTGGTAAAATAAAAGCCATTTCTGCATATCTCCTCTCCCTTGCCAAACCGGATACACCAGACAGTACAGCCCGTGCCGGGCTTGATGACACTAATGCTGTCGCCAGGGGAAAAGAAAAACTTACAGACCTAGGTTGTCTTGGCTGTCATGCAGTGGATGGTAAAGATGAAGGCTTTGGCCCTGATCTCTCCAGGGTCGCAGAAAAAGCCACCCCTGAGTGGCTCTATGCCTGGATTTCAGATCCTGCCAAATACTGGCCGGAAACCAACATGCCAAATCTCAGAGTACCTGGAAACGATATCCAGGATCTTGTTGCCTATCTCAGTACCCTGAAAAAAGGGGAAGCTGTAGTTGCCTCCCAGCCTGCCCCGGATTCTGCACTGATTGCTCAGGGCTTTGACCTTGTCCGGGACACCGGCTGTACAGGTTGCCATAACATCGCCACCTTTGCTCTTGGTTATAACGCCCCGCCCCATGATGGAATCGGTCAGAAACGTGTTGACGAACTGGTCTTTGGCGACACCAAAATTGATCAGACTCTTGCTGACTGGCTGCAGTTGAAAGTCAAAGACCCAAGAGCCTTCAATACTGTGGAAATACCGACACTGATGCCAAAGTTTGGTTTCTCTGATGAGGAGAGTGAAGACCTGTTGACCTTCCTGCTCTCCATCCGTAAACGGGAAAATATTCCTGCCGATTATGTAAAACCTCTGGCTGTGCCCGGATCTCCTGCTGTTGCAGGCGCAATGCTCATTGAAGAAAATAACTGTCTGGGCTGCCATAAGATTGGCGACAAGGGTGGCACTGTTGGTCCGGATCTCAGCTTCCAGGGAGAACGCATTAATCCGGAATGGATGACAAACTTCCTCATGTCTCCAAGAAAAATCAGGCCCATCAACATTGAACCCACCCGCATGCCGACCTTTGGGTTCAGCGAAGAAGAAGCCAGACAGCTCACAGCCTATTTTGCTGATATAAGCAAGGTCTCCTATCCATACTATCAGCCGAAACAAGTAAACCTCTCCAGCGAAGACATGGAAAAAGCCTGGAAAATCTACTTTCAAACCTTCTCCTGCCAGTCCTGTCATGCCTGGAATGCAAGGGGCGGCATAGTTGGCCCTGATCAGAGTGACCTTGCTAAACGACTACGCGGAGAATGGGTACGTAAATATTTAGAAAATCCGCAGAAATTTATTGCTGATGTTCAAATGCCCAATTTTGAAATGTACCCGGATGAACTTGAAGTTCTCACCAAATTAATCATGACTTTCAATGAAATCCCTGCACCTGTCTGGGATGCCATCAAAAAACGATGGGATGACGAACTGCTTGCCAAGCAGGCCGCGTCCATGGGAGCCGAATAATGACTATTAGAGCAAAAATGAAAAGCCCCGGTCTTCTGTTTATGGCAACCCTGATGTGCCTTTTCCTTGCTTTGCCTGTCTACGGCGAAGAAAAAAAAGAGGCGGCAGCAGTTGCAGCCGAAGAAGCTGCCCCAAAACTGGAAGTAAGCCTTGAACTTGGCAGAGTCACCTACCAGCATTACTGCACCCCCTGTCACGGTGTAAAAGGGGATGGGAATGGTTTCAACGCTCCTCATCTTCTGGTGAAACCGGCCAATCACACTGATTCAAAATTCATGTCTGAACGAAACGACACAAAACTCTTTGATACCATTAACCTTGGTGGAGTTGAAGTTGCGAAATCCACCCTTATGCCTCCCTGGGGAGCAGCACTGGGTGATGAAAAAATCAAATCTCTAATCCTGTATTTACGTGAACTCTGTAAATGTCAGGCTACAAAAAACTGGTAAGGTGCCAGTCCTGATTTTTATCAGGCTGCCTTCTTTATATTAACCATAGCCGGCCCTGTGTGGAGGTACAGGATCTACTTTTTTTCGGGAAGAGGAAATAGGAACATAATAGCCAAACACTTAGGGGGAGGCTTATATGAAATACAAGTTTAAACAGACACATTCTCTACTGTCCGCAGGACTGGGCGTATGTGTCTGTATGGCATTCATAGGAGTTCAGCCTGCAAAAGCAGCCACTGATCCTGCCAATGAATGGAAAAAATGGCAAACTAAATTCAATCATGAAATGGCATCCAAACAACCTGAAAAAAAGGCTATGTGGATGTCCAAAAAACTGGTTGAAAAAATCATTAAAATTGATGACGCAAAACTGCCGCACAAAGCAAAACGTGGCATAGTCGAAGAAAAATGTCTCACCTGTCATGACGGTGTGGAACAGATCTCCGCTTTTCACCCAATTGACTCATTCGGTTGTACCATCTGTCACGGAAGTGACAACCCCGCCTCTGTAATTAAAGCTGAGGCCCATAAAAACATGATTTCTGCCCGTTCCATGAAGGGCCAGAGAAACCCTGCCAATCTTCGTATCCTTGAAAAATCCTGTGGTCTTGCCGGGTGTCATGACGGCCACGAGCAGGAAGACATGAATCACGTTTATCGTGTTCGAAGAACTGTTATGGGTCTTCAGTCCGGTATTTCCGGCGCTCTGCGTTATCAGTACGCTGCCCAGGAATCCAAATTCTCCAAGTTCTCAGGTGTTGGTATGGATGATAACGACTACATACCAGAGCATCGCGGTGGTGTAGCCAAGATGGACACCCTGCCTGTCTTTTCTGCAAAAGACCTTGAGACCGATGACGACGGTAATATAATCACCACTGATGATATGGGTAACCCCATGCGCATCGAAGGTGAAAATGCCGACTCCCAGTGGCGTAAATCATGTGCCCGCTGTCATTTCTGGAACGAAGGTAAACAGGCTCCTGCCGATTACCGCGCCCAGGGTTGTGCAGCATGTCATGTACTCTATGATAACGACGGTTTTTACAAAGGTTCTGATCCAACTATTCCAAAAGACGAACGTGGTCACGGAAAGGTTCATCAGGTAACAACTGCTGTTCCAGCCGAACAATGTATTCACTGTCATAACCGCGGCGGTCGTACCGGTGTGAGTTATGAAGGTCGTGTTGAGTCCGATTTCTACGGTACTCCTTTCATGGCTGGTAAACACTCCAGTGAGAAATTCCACGGCAAGTACTACAATACCCCGATGATGGATATCCATTATGAGAAGGGTATGGAATGTATTGACTGTCATACCCAGTTCGACACCATGGGTGACGGCAATCTCTACTCCAAGAAACATGAGCAGGCTGAAGTTCGTTGTCAGGACTGTCATGGTACTTATAAAAAGGGAATTATCACCAATAAGATCACCGATCCTGATGATCGTGTAATCCGTCTTGGAATGGTATCGCCCAACTATGAGAACAAAGTTGGTGATGAGATGGTGGTTACTGCCCGCGGTAACAAATACACCAACGTTAAAATCATTGACGGTGAGCCGATTCTTCTTTCCAAATTTGATGGTCGTGAGCATCTGATGCCCATTATCACCAATAAAGAAGGTGTTCATTCCATTCCTCAGCATCAGGAACGTATGGAATGCTGGGCATGTCATGCACGTCACACATCACAGTGTTACGGTTGTCATGATAACTATGACCAAACCAACAAAGGTAAAGACAAGCTGACCATGCAGAAATCTGCAGGTAAATGGCCTGAGTTCAGAACCTATGTACGTTACGATACCCCGCTTCTCGGTATCAGTGCCAAGGGACTGGTAAATACTTATGTGCCAGGCTGTCAGGTATTCTTCAATGCGGTTAACGATCGCGGCGAAATCTTAGGTGATTTCGACAACTTTGTTTTCCAGTCTGCTGAAGGTTACTCATCTGTTGCCACCAACCCGGTCTTCACCCATACAGTTCGTACAGAGGTACGCAGCTGTGAAGATTGTCATCTGAACTCCAAGTCCATTGGTCTTGGTACCGGTCAGTTAACAATTGGTGCTGATCCATCAGGTAAGGATGATGCCATGAAATACACTTACGAGATGGACCGCTCCGGATTGAGCGCTGCATTTCCTCTGGATGTAATGGCAACTCCTCAGGGTAATCAGATTGCTTCAACTTCTCATGTTGGTGCAAGGCCTTTTAACCAGGCTGAGATGACCCGTATCCTGAAAGTTGGTAACTGTCTTCCATGTCATGACGGCTATGATGATCCTATCTATCAGGATATCTATAAAGCCTACGAAGACTTCCCGACAAAGTGTAAAAAAGATGATTTTATTAAAAAAGCAACCGCCGCAACTAAATAAGGGAGGAGCGTGATGAGTAAAATTAAACTTGTAACAATCCTCACAGCCTGTGGTGCTGGAGCCTTCCTCCTGGGATTGGCTGTAACACCGGGGTTTGCTGCGGATAAGATGATTAAAGTCGGTGACAAGGAATATCCCCTGAAAAAAGTGGATGATATTTCAGACTTTGCCAACCCGAGGCGCTTTGAGCTGCCAATGAAAGAGGTTGACGGAGAAATGATGAAAGTCACCCCTGAGGGCGTTCCCTTTGCCTGGAACAAACCCCGTAAACATATGCTGGAAAAAGAGTACCTTGATGTTAAATTTCCGGTAGATAACGTCTTTGCAGGAAGTAAGGCGGCTGTTAAGGGCGGCGCATGTCTCTCATGCCATGAAGGTATTGAGGCGATCAGCGACACCCATGATTTTGCCTGTGTTCAATGCCATCAGGGTGATGACAAGGCAACTGAAATGGCTGCTGCACATAAGGGGATGTTTTCCAATCCTTCTGATGGCAAAGTGGTTGCCAAGACTTGTGGAACAGCTGATTGTCATGCTGATCAACTCCATAAAGTTGAAACCTCACTCATGGCAACCTCTGCCGGTGAGATCAATGCAACCCGTTATGCCTGGGGTGCTCAAGCTTCTGTTGATGCCATGTACAGTGTGAACGGCAAAGGCGGAACCAAGGTGATCCCAACTGAGAAAGAATCCGGTCAACTGGTAGATGACATGCTGCGCAAGAAATGTCTGCGCTGCCATATCAACTCTCCTGCACCAAACCGCCTTGGCGATTACCGTGCAACCGGCTGTGCTGCCTGTCATATGATTTATGCAAATGACGGTCAGACCATTACCGGTGATAAAGCGATTCAGAAAACTCAGACAGCGAATAATGAGGCAAAAGCAAAAGACAAAAAACTGAAATCTGATCTTTCAGGCCTCATTTCAAAACGTGGTTATCCAATGAAACATCGCTTAACCACTGCCATTCCTACTACCCAGTGTGTACGCTGCCATAGTGGTAACAGGGTCGGAACAGAGTACATCGGACTCTTTGAGCACGATTTTGAGAAGATGTACCGTTCTCCACGTTACAAATGGAATGCCCCACTGGCTCCTTATGGTATCGATCATCATACCCTGATGCCCGATATCCATTACAAGGCGGGCCTTGCCTGTATCGATTGCCATACCGGATCTGAAATGATGGGTAACGGCAAAACCATGGCAGCAGCCCACCAGGCAACTGAAGTCACCTGTGACACCTGTCACGGTACCATGGAAGCCCCTGCGAAAACTGCCAAACTGGCAAAAGGTGATGCAGCACTCGCCGGAGCAAATGCCAATCCAAACTATAGCGCCAAAGAAGGTGATATGGTTGCAGTAACTGCCAAGGGCACAAAACTTGCCAATGTTGTTAAAACAGACAAGGGCATGGTTCTGACCTCCAAGGTTACCGGTGCGCAGCATGTGATTCCACAGCTCAAAGATATGGCAAAACAGCCTGTTGCCCATTCCGTTTCCGGACATATGGCCAACATGGAATGTTCCGCCTGTCATTCAGGCTGGGCATCACTTGACTTTGGTACCCATCTTATGCGTGAGGATTATCCATCGTATAAGAAATGGAAACGCTGGCGTGAGCCGGATCCACAGACCCTGAAACTCCTCTATGCCACCCTCGGTTCCAATGTTGGTGACAAAGCGCTGACTCCGGATCGTAAATTCAAAGGCATAAAGAAAAATGCATGGCCGGCTGCGGAAGAGATGGATCTCTTAAACGGCGAGACCACAACCGGTATCTGGTTTGGTTCCATGACCATGCGTAACTGGGAAGATGTTATTCTTGGTAAAAATGCGGAAGGAAAGGTTTCCATGTTCCGTCCCCAGTATCAGTACTTTGTCAGCCATATCGGACCTGATGTAGGAAAACTCCGTAATGCTGAAAAAGACCTGAAAAAGAAACTTCTGATGACCTCTGATCCTGATGAACGCCTGAAAGTGAAGCTTGAGCTTCGCGACATGCGTAAAAAGGTTAAGGCTCAGATCTTTATGGATTCTGAACTGGTGAAAACCAAAGATGGTATGCCTGGGCTGGTTATGAATGCCTATTCTCCTCATACCATTCAGACCGTGGGTCGTACATGTGAGCAGTGCCATACCAATGGTGAGGCTGCAGGCCTTGGTCGTTCTGTTTTCTATAACGCAGAGGACACCTGGGTACCGCAGCTTGACTCAGAACGTGCCGGACTGCCCATGGATTTCCAGATCAAGCAGGTTGTTGCTGAAGATGGAAAACCGCTACAGATTACCACCCAGAAGGGTGCCCGTTTCTTCAATAAGAAAGAGATGGATGCTCTGCTGAAAAAGTCTGATGCGTATCGCGCTCTCAGATATCAGGATCTGCAAAACAGAAACTTTGGTACCCTGCTTGATCGTAAGGCAGAAAACCTGACTGGTGGTGCCAAGCGTATGGTCAAAAAAGGAATCTCCAACGGTGATGTTCGTAAAGTTGGTTCCTATTATGACGCTGTCCGCTACGGTTTCTGGCAGACTGATCCCATTGTCTTTACTGATGACTACTTCAAAAAAGGTCTGAAGACAAAGACAGGGCAGGCAGTCTGGAAATCACCTGTAATTCAGAAAGAAAAGAAAGTGATTGAGGCTGGTTCCAGGACCTACCTCACACCTGAAACCACTAACTTCAACTGGATTCCCGCAGATCAGAAATAAATAAGACACTGATCTGAATTATCCAAGCCGGGGTATTCATCTGAATACCCCGGCTATTTTAGGTTTTCAGGTGCTGGTTTTCAGAATAAGAAAAACAATGATAAAATATTTGCTGCAAGGAAGTTTTAAGGCTCTACTATATACAAGAAAGAACGTTGTTATTTTCTATTCTGATAACTGATAGTTGAATCATTTTTAATTCGAAACAGGAGGAACAGTTATAATGAAGAAAAAGCAGAGCATCTTGAAAATTATTGTTCAAGTGGCAATGATTTTCGGTCTGATTGTAAGCTTTACTGCGACAACAATGGCCGCGGGTAACGTAAAGCGTGGCAAGCGGAAATATAATGAGTATTGCACCCCCTGCCATGGCAAAAATGGCGAAGGAGATGGTACCAGAATGATGGTGGAGAAATTTGATCCACCGCCAAGAAACCATACAGATGGTAACTATATGAACAGAAGAACAGACGTTCTACTGTTTAAAACCATCAAAGAGGGCGGGAAATCTCAGAACTTTTCCCATATCATGCCGCAGTGGAAACATATCCTCAACGACAAACAAATCTGGGACGTGCTTGCCTATGTCCGCTCTCTTGCTAAGAATCCGGAATGGACAGGTACTCCCCTTCCACCGGACCCAAAAGCAAAGCCTAAACAATAATAACAAAAAGCTATAAACCTGATGATATACTTTGATAGTTAACTGGAGATATTACATTATTATGAAGAATATTTTACTATGCAGTGCTCTTGCACTTCTCATTAGTGTTCCAGCCCTTGCAGAAGAAAAAATAGAATATGATTTTGCAGGAGTAAAAACCTGTAAGAAATGCCATCGTAAAGTGTGGAGAAGCTGGAAAGAGACTCCCATGGCTGATTCATATACCATCCTCAAACCCGGTGAACGCGCTGAGATAAAAACTAAAGCCGGGCTTGACCCAAACAAAGACTACACCAAAGATGAGACATGTCTGCCCTGCCATACAACCGGCTATGGCAAGCCCGGTGGTTTTGTCAGTGTTGAAAAAACACCAACAATGATTGGTGTCAGCTGTGAAGCCTGTCATGGTGCAGGTAAGCAGTATAATAAGGTCATGGGCAAACACAGCCGAACCTACACAAAAGAAGAAGTGGCTCACGCCGGTCTTAACCTTGATCCGCGGGTAACTTGTCTTGATTGTCATAATGAAAACAGCCCGACCCGTAAATTTCAGGAGGACTTTGATCCGCAGGAACATGACTGGCCCGGTCACGACGAAGTAAAACTGAAATATCATACACCTGAGTATCAGGTAAACAAATTGTGATAAAGGATAGGTTTATGAAACTCACAAAAGTCACAGCGCAATTACTGGTAGGTATTGCTTTTCTCTGCTGCGCAGCAGTTTCTGCCCAGGCGGAAACAGTGGAAATCGAAATCAGAAATTTCAACTTCTATCCGCCTGATCCAGTCATCGATGTCGGCGACACGGTTGTCTGGACCAATAAGATGAATTATGGCCACTGGGTTATTTCCGGTGTTGATATGCGCCATAACAACAAATTCTTTTCCTATCTGCTGCTTAAAGGGACAAAATTCAGCTACACCTTCCGTACTCCCGGAGATTTTCCTTACTACTGCCCAATTCACTCCATGCAGGCAATGATTTCTGTGGTGGGTAAAGCTCCGGAAGATGGAAAACCGGCAGGAGAAGAAGGCGCTACCAAAAAACGTCGCCGCAGAAGATAAGCGCCGTATGGAAAAAGGTGTTACCACCCTTCTTGCATGCATTGTATTTCTTGGTGTAAGCATTGCGATGGTCCTTTCCCTGGAAAGTGGCAATCGCAAAACAGCAATGCAGGAAGCACAGCAGTCTTTTCAAGCCGCTGTTGGGGGAATGGGTATGGGTGCCACAACGGTTCCTGCCTGGAATTTCGGAGATTTTGATCCCAGGCTTCAGCCCGGTTCCTATGACCGTCTCTATCCCATTCCCGGTGGATATTCATATTCTCCTGATCGTCTGACAATGGTCAGTAATTTTCAGGATAGGTAATCACCCAATGCAACACCATCTTAACATCTTTATTCAGGCCGTACTTTCCATCCTTAGAAACCGCGACAGAAGTCTTGTTGTTGCCGGCTGCCTGATTGCAGTTCTCCTGCCTTTTGTCACAGCCATGGCAGTTTCAGAAGGTGTTAGAGAACAGGCCGCTCTTTCCATTGATAATGGTGCTGATCTTTATGTTACAAGGGCGCAATATGGTCGAAACGGTCCCATCAGTCTTGATAAGGTGGCTGAATTTGCTGAAATTCCTGGAGTTATCAAAGCAATACCCCGAATAAGCGGCAGAACCTATCTTGGAGAAGAGCTTGCCATCGTTGTTGGCATTGATTCATCGGAACTTATTAACACCGGAAATCAGACAAGAGGGAAAAAACTGAAATCCGGCGAGGTTCGGATTGGCCGTACCCTGGCCAAGAGGCTGGAGCTGAAAAAAGGTGATGAATTGCGGTTCTTTCTTTTCCCGGCCATGCCTTTTACCATTGTTGACTTCATAGACGGTGATCTTTCCATCTGGGCCTCGTCAATGGTTATGCTTACTTTCAATGATGCTGCAACGATTTTCAAACTTCCGGGTTTTGCCTCGGAAATCCTTCTCTATTCACGCCCGGGAACAGAAGACGCAATTGCCGAGCATCTCAGTTCCCTTGGTAAACCGTGGGATATGACACCCCCTTTACGTATTCAGACAAAATCCATAGTCGATCAATATATCAACCGTGGCTTTGACCTGCAGGCTGGTGTCTTTTTTCTTTTTTATCTCACCGCCTTTGCACTCTCCATTCCGGCACTTTTAATCCTTTCCGGATTCGGAAGAGGTGCACGCAGAAAAGAAATCGGCATCCTGAAAGCCACAGGCTGGCAGACCCTGGAAGTACTGGAAATGACCTGCATGGAAAATATCCTGCTCGCACTTCTTGGCAGTATGCTTGCTGTTGTCCTTGGCATGCTCTGGCTGAAGCTCTTTAACGGCATTGGTATTGCACCGCTTTTCATCAGTGGAATCAGCTGGATTCCGGATTTTAACGTTCCTTCTCTATTTACTCCCATGCCCGTACTTTTTTCTTTTCTGTTCGGGATTGTTTTAACAATGCTGGGGACAGTCTTCACCACATGGAAGACAGCAATTACCCCGCCACTGACCACGATGAGTTAGACTGGAGAAACTATGAATCACTCAAAACAAATTCTTTTTATTCTCTTAACCATTCTTCTACTTATTCCCGTGTCTCTGCAAGCTGAAACCAATGCAAAACGCGGCGGCAGGATTTACCAGCAGTACTGCACTCCCTGCCATGGTCAAAAGGGCAATGGTCGCGGTCCACGGGCAAGAAACGAAGCCCTGCGGCCGCCGCCAAGGGATCATACCAATGGTTTTTACATGAACATGCAGACCGATGTCAGGCTGTTCAAGGTTATCAAATTCGGTGGTTATGCAAACAATCTTTCCCATATTATGCCGCAGTGGAAACATATCCTGAAAGATGAGGAAATTTTCTCCATTGTTGCCTATATCCGCACCTTGGCCAAAGATCCCCCCTATGAGGCATCAACAACTACACACTGGGAAAAGAACCCCTTTGCGGGTGACGAACGCCAGGATCTGAAAGAGCACATAAAGAAAAAATGAACCAGTCCGTCCTGAAAGCCGTCAATCTTAACAAACGCTATACCCTTGGCCGAGGTCATGAAGTATGGGCTCTGAAAGATGCTGACCTCAATGTTGAAAAAGGAACCTGGCTCAACATCAGCGGGCCTTCCGGGTCTGGAAAATCCACGCTTCTTGCCATTCTGGCCGCCCTTGATCGCCCAACATCAGGAGATTTTTTTTACTTTGGAGAAAATCTGAGTAGTGCAAATGATGTTCGGCTTGCCCGTTACCGAAAAGACAAGATAGGCATTGTCTTTCAGGAGTATCAGCTTTTTGAAGAGTTAAACGCGCTGGAAAACATCAGTATGCCGCTGGTTGTGACCAGCATGAACAAAAAGCAGAGGCAGGAAAAAGCCATGACACTCCTTGAAAGTGTGGGTCTTGCTGACAGGGCTCTTCACCAGCCACGCCAGCTTTCAGGCGGCGAGCGGCAACGGGTTGCTTTGGCCCGGGCCCTTGTCCATAATCCGGAGATCCTCTTTGCTGATGAACCGACCTCCAATATTGATAAAAAAGCGGCTGATATGGTGACCACTCTTTTTCAAACCTTTAAAGAACAAGGCAACACCCTGGTCATTGTCAGTCACAGCCACGAACTGGCAGAAGCAGCAGAACAGCAACTTCACATGGAAGCCGGCAGGATCCAATGATCGTCAATCCCTGGACAGTTTCCGCACTGGGCGTGGATACGGTTTCCGCCGGTCTTGGCCTGATAACAACAGGGCTGGCTGTGAAGCATCTTTCCAGGTCCTGGTCAGAAAAAAAGGAAAGCGGCGAGCAGCTTGCTGCCATTGAAGACAGCCTGTATCTTCTCTTCTGGCTGGGAAGTGTTTTCCTTATCCTCAGGTTCCTGGCCTGGCCGCTGTTTTATCTCGCACTCCACTCATTAATCCCTGAGATAAGCGGTGCCATGTGCATCTTTGGTGCCCGTAATCTCCAGCCCACCCTGAGCCGTATACTGGAGATCACCAAACCATTACTTTTTTATGCAGGTCTTGTGTGGCTGCTTGTTTTCAGGCTGGAACGATTTGGCAACAGGGCAGGCTCAGAATCCCTTGCCCGCAAAAGCAGCCTTATTCTTCTTTGCGTCTGCTCCATTGCAGGACTTGTTGACAGTTGCGGCTCTGCGATACTCTGGCTACGGAGCAATTCAGAACTTGCTGTTTCCTGCTGTACCACAGTCACAGACATACCCAGTCGTTTCACTGTCTGGATCCCTGAATCTATCTTTGGTTCCGAATACGAAACCCTGCTTTGGGTTCTGTACTTCTTCAGTAATGCAATACTTGTCCTTGGGACTCTCATTGTCCGCAGCCGTCTGCTTAAAAGCATCACGTCAGGATACCCTTTTCTCCTGCTGCTTGTGCTTGTCCTTATAAACTGTGTTATCGGAACCTTTGCTTTTATTGAGGTAATTTCTCCATATCTCATGGATCTGCCCTTTCATCATTGCCTCTACTGTCTTGTGCAGAATATCATGGATGCCCCCATTTTTGTTGCCCTTTTTATCCTTGGCAACTCCCTGGTCGGGGCAATTTATCCCGTGTGGCTCCTGTCCATAAAATGGTCGGAGAAACCAGTGTTGAGCTCTCTTGTCAGCAGGCTCCTGCTTCTGGGTGCTCTCTGCCTCAGTGGCTCGGTTCTCATGATAAGTACTCACCTCTTACTCTAAAGGAGTTTCTATGATCAAAACAATTGGATACATAGCACTGCTTACAATATTCTTGTCAGTGACCGGATCTTCTGCCGATGAATGGGAGGTCAAATTTCGGATGGCCGGAATGGATTCTCCCACCACCGGGAAAAAGGTCGAAGGATTTATCTCTGATCTGTATGGCGTGGAGGAGGTGGATCTGAACCTTCCCGACAATTCAGTCACTGTTACTTTTGAGAGCAGTGATATAGATCTTGATACCCTTAAAGATAAAATCGTCCAGGCAGACTTCTCCATAACAAAGACTATCCCACTCAAAGAAGGCTGATCGTAACATGTGAAGGCAGTTAGCCTTCTTGAAAATGGAAGCAAACAAGACTCAACAAAAGCTCTGGAAGAAACTGTTTCTGACAGGCCTGTTTTTTCTGGTGCTGGTACTGATTGCCTGGCTTTCAGGCAAATCCAACCAATCGGGTGAAATATGCCGCCTGGATGGAACCGGGATCGTCCCCATTACCAGGGTGGTCCTGGTTGACAGTAATGGAGAAGAATCTCTTTTCTGTTCGCTCTGCTGCGCAAAAACCTGGCTGGAAAGCAATGAGGAGATCATTTCCCAGTTAAACGATGGCAAGGCCAGTCTCACTGTTGTTGATGAAATTTCCGGTCAGGAAATTGATGTATCTCTTGCCTACTGGGTGGAGAGTCCGGAATACAGCAGACGGGAAAACAGATGTCAGGCACATGTCTTCAGTGACAAACAGGCTGCGGCCAGATATCTCCGCCAGCATCAGGGAAAGGAACTACCGGGCTACCTTGCAGGGCTTGGGCTGCGCCTTTCCTGGGCTGCGGATTTCACCCTTGAAGATATCCACGGGGAAAAACAGAGCTTATCCGATTATCAGGGAAAAATTGTATTTCTTCGCTTCTGGAGTCTCAAAAATCCTTTTGTAAAAACTGATTTACAAAACCTCCAGGAAGCGCAGGAACGCTTTGGAGAGCAGGGTTTTACAATTGTTGCGGTGAACGTTGAAGACAACAGGGAAGAGGTGCTGAAATTTATAAAACCGCTGGCACTCAGCTTTCCGGTTCTGCTGGACCCGGCTGGTATAGTGGCGGACCTTTACCAGATAACAGGATTTCCAACAGGTTTTCTGCTGGATCAATCCGGGATTGTCGAATCCAGCACTATTGGCGAGTTGACCGCTGATGTACTGGAACCTTTTTTATTTTCGTTGCGTTAAGGGCTTATATTGTTTCAACAACTTAAATGTGGTACAATTTTAACGATTAATTACCAACTGACACTGAAAGGAGAAAAAATGAAAACACAATTGAAAACAGTAGCATTCATTCTGGCATTTGCATTTATCTGCACTGGAGTACAATCAGCACTGGCCTTTGATGCCAAGTACAAATACACCATTCCAACCATGAAGACCCAGGAAGATATTGCCAAGGTAACCGCCTTTATCAAAGGACTTCCCGGAATCATGGAAATAACCGTTCTGGAAGAAAATAATCAGGTAATAGTCTTTTTTGACGATGAAGAGCTTGATGATGAAAAATTCCAGCTCCGCATCCCCATGAAAAAAGAACTGGGATACCCGGTAACAGCATTTGATATCCTCTACGAAGATCCAAACAAGAGAAATTAAGCAAGGTAGCTCTACAGAAAACTCAGTAAAATTGATTTGTTGTACTGGCTGAGTTCAGTATAGAGCCCCATCTAAAGAAAGATCGAACCACACATTAAGAGTTTAGCAGTGCTCCATAAATGTCAGATCAATCCCGCTCATAATAGCTATCCTATATGAGCGGGATTGATCTGACGTTTAGGGAGTACTGATGAACTCTAAATTAGTTCATAACTCCTCCTTTGGGTTCTTCCAGTAGCATCATCTTTTCAATTTTATAACCTGCCGCAGTCAGCCTCTCTTTAGCCACATCCTCGGTGGTCTTTTCATCATCAAAAAAGAACATCACTGAATTTCGTTCAATGTCAGGCACTATATCATAGACCCCTTTGATGGAATCCAGAACTTCATAGACTTCAACAGCAGCTTCACGGCTGTCCATGGCCGGCATGACGAACTTCCACTGGAATTCAAGAGCATTTGCATTATTTGCCATGAACAGGAGTAGACAGATGAGTAGTATTTTTTTCATAATTCCTTTTGAGTCGAATTGTTATTTTTATTGAGACAAGCAGCGCTGGCAGCCAATCCACTGAAATATTGATTCATTTCAGCGATAAATTTCCTTGCGATGGCCAACTTTTACCACCCAGACAGTCAGTTCTTAATCCCGGATGGAATATAGTATTCTAACACCCCACAAGGGGGTATAAGTACCTTATGAGAATATTTTCTTTGAAAAAAACAAGAAAATATTCTGTAAGGTACTAAAGCGTCCCTGTTTCACTCGATATCGTTCCTGCCCCGTCAGTTTTTCATAACCTGCAGGTCTGTGATTATCTGCAAGGAGACTTATCCTGGGCAAAATTTTTCTTAAATCTATTTTAGGAATCTTCTTAAAGTCCTTTTCAACAGAACTTTTGAAGTAGACGTTATATGCGCCCATCTGCTTTCAGTTTTTTGACCATTGCGTCATAGCTGGTCAGTGGATCGTGTTGTCTTTCCTCAAAAGCAGCCAGGTCTTCAGCATCCCCAGATAGAGCTTCGCGCACAGCTTGGTTTACAAGTTCAGTTATTGATTGGGATGTTTTTGCTGCTTTAAGACGTAGTGCTTTATGCAGATCAGGGTCAAAATAGATAGTTGCCATAATGCTTACCTCCTCATTGTAGACAACGATAGCGCCATAACATTTTGACGTCAACACTTGAGGGGGCGAATAATGCGGAATTATAGCAGCAAAAGCTATTTATAGTGGTCTGTAAAGCCGTTTTCGTTTTGTGATTTAACAAACATCACCTGCCCCAAGCAGAACCAGCAACCAACCTGGTAAAAACAAAGATTTTTGAACCTGTTATGAGCTTCGAAAAATCACCGCGCTGCCTGGAGTCAGCGTGCATGTAATTGTTGTGTGATTTTAACTATCTACCTCATTCATTCTTGTATATACTTTTTTCATCATTAACTCTTTTACCAGCTTGCCGAATGACTGATCTTCCAATATCTTTTCAAAGATATCCTGGTTTTGATCCATCCTCTCAATAAGCTTATCAATAAACAGCTCTTCAAAGGCGTATTTAAAGGTGTCAAGTTTGTTGACTCTGGCCTGGGTCTGGAGCGTTGAGTCTTCCATCATTTCAGCTTCTATCTGTTCAAAAAACAGCCTGTCCGCTTCCTCAAACTCGGTGCCAAAACGCTCATTTAACACATCAATAATCTCAGATAAAGCAGCCTTTTCCTCTTTTGCCCGTTTAATACCGGCTTCGGACAATCCATCCAATTCACCTTCTTCACCCGTTATCAAGTCAATGGAACCCTCTTTGATTTTTTGCAAGCGGTAATATTCCATTGCTACTTCGTCCACCAGCTTCATGCTTTCCGTCAGGTCACGCTTTGGTAATTTGCTTAATAATAATTTGGCGTAAGCATAGAATTTTTCAAATTCAGGCTCCCGAAAGGGCATGATCTGGGCAAGGAATGAATACAAGTTTATCCATGTACGCAGGCTTTTCTTGAATTCCTCTTTTTCATCTTCAGTTTCTATCGCCTGGTAACGGTCAACTGCCGGATCAATAAAACTGTAAAGCCTGGCCTGGGTTCTGGCTGTCATCCGGGTGCTTGGGCTGAAATAGACCTTTGCTAAAGCATCTATTTCCGATGTTAAATAAATCTGCCATTCATCCAGCTTAGTCTTTAAGTCATACAGATGATTCGGTTCAGGTTCCTCACCAACCGTTGTCAGTTCATAGTACGGCTGAAACGATTCCAGAATGGTTTCCCGGTCGTTTACAAAATCCAGCACAAAGGTATCCTCTTTGCCGGGGGCGGTACGGTTCAACCGGGATAAGGTTTGTACCGCTTTGACTCCGGAAAGCGGTTTATCCACATACAGGGTATGAAGCAAGGGCTGGTCAAAACCTGTCTGGTATTTATCCGCAACAATCAGGATTTTATACTCTTCCCCGTTGAACACCTTGGGCAATTCCTTTTCTCCAAATCCGGTTAATTGCGGTTCACTGACCCCATCAGGGAAATTGTCATCAATAACCTTGCCGGAAAATGCCACCAGAATTTTGATGTCATGTTCATAACCGTTCTCTTTGATATACCGGTTAAACTCCTCAAAATAGCGCTTGGCATGCAGCCTTGAAGAGGTGACCAGCATGGCCTTGGCCCTGCCGCCAATCTTGATCGCCACCACCTGCCTGAAATGTTCAATGATGATTTCAGTCTTTTGAGCCAGATTATGGGGATGAAGTGAGACAAAACGGCCAATTGCCTGTGCCGCCTTCTTTTTGTTAATTTCAGGATCATCCTCAATGGCCTTGGATAGTTTAAAATAGAGTGAATAGGTGCTGTAATTCTGCAACACATCCAGAATAAAACCTTCCTCTATGGCCTGCCGCATGGAATAGAGATGAAAAGGCTGCGGCTTGCCAAAGCTGTCTTTATACCCGAAGACCGCCAGCGTTTTATATTTTGGCGTAGCGGTGAAGGCGAAAAAGGAGAGATTTGCTTGTTGGCCACGGGCAGCCGCAGATTTTTCAATATAATGGTTCACCAAATCCTGAGATTCCACTACTTCGGCATCATCGCCCTCGCCATATTCGGGATAAGGCTCTCTTACTTCCAATGTTTCATGATCTTCTTTCCGGCTTTCAGAACCTGCGAGCACTTCCTTCAACTTTTTGCTGGCTTCACCGCCTTGCGAGCTATGGGCCTCATCAATAATCACCGCGTATTTCCTATTCGGCAGATCGCCCACCTTATCAATCACAAAGGGGAATTTCTGCAGGGTGGTGATAATGATATTAGCACTGCCTTCGATGGCATCGGCCAATTGCTGCGAATCCTTGTCAATGCGTTGCACCACCCCGGCTTTATGCTCAAATTGATAGATGGTGTTTTGCAGTTGTGAATCCAGCACCCGCCGATCCGTCACCACCACCACACTGTCAAATATCCGTTGATCCCGGTCGTTATGCAGGCCGGACAGACGATAGGCCAGCCAGGCAATGGAATTACTTTTGCCGGAGCCTGCTGAATGTTGCACCAGATAATTATGTCCCGCCCCGTTTTCTTTGGCATGGGCGGTCATTTTCCGCACCGCATCCAGTTGGTGAAAGCGGGGAAAGATCATCTTCTGCTTTTTGCATTTCCGTCCTTCAAACTCAAATTCTTCGCTTTGCAGGTGGATAAAACGACCAATAATTTCCAGCCAGCTCTCTTTTGTCAGTATTTCATGCCATAGATACTCTGTGCGGTAGCCGTCCGGGTGAGCTGATGCACGATAAATGATGGGTAGCTTTTCAGGCTATTTGATGTTTACACAGCATGAAAGCCCCAAACCCTTCGGCT
>DQTH01000146.1 GCA_015662865.1 Desulfocapsa sulfexigens | reverse complement strand
CGGATTTGCGTGGTATTTTCTCGGCGATGCTGACTTTTCAACATCATTAAGGTTTTTTATCGCAGTCATGGTAATTGCCTGTCCCTGTGCCATGGGCCTGGCAACGCCAACTTCCATTATGGTTGGTACCGGCAGGGGAGCTCAGCTTGGTGTTCTTATAAAGAGTGGAGAGTCTCTTGAAATGGCGGAAAAAACAGCGGCTGTTGTATTTGATAAAACCGGTACGCTTACCCATGGAAAACCAAAGCTCACAGATATTATCACAGTGGACAGCACTGCAGATGTCGACGAGCTTCTTTTTCTAGCTGCATCCTGTGAACAAAATTCAGAGCACCCTCTTGCTGAAGCACTTGTGGCAGAGGCGATAGGCAAGGGATTGAAACCTGTTCAGCCTCAGGTTTTTGAGGCAATCCAGGGTAGAGGTATACAGGGACAGGTGGATGACAATATAATATTATTAGGTAATAAACAATTACTTGAGGATAAAGGTATCAACGTCGCTGCAATGGGTACAAATGTCAGTGAGTTGTCAGCCCAGGGAAAAACAGTCCTTTTCCTGGCTGTAAACGAAAAATTTGCAGCTATCTTAGGCGTTGCAGATACATTGAAGGATGAAGTACCGCAAGCCGTTGGCCGCATGCAGAAGATGGGGTTACGTCTAGTCATGCTCACCGGCGACCAGGAAACAACAGCACGTGCCATTGCCGGACAGGCAGGTCTTGAAGAAGTGATCGCTGAAGTATTACCCGATAAGAAAGCAGAAGTGATAAAAGACTTGCAGAAGGATAGTCTCAAGGTTGCCATGGTTGGTGACGGCATCAATGATGCACCGGCCCTTGCCCAGGCTGATGTGGGCATCGCCATGGGAACAGGTATTGATATAGCAATTGAATCGGGTGACATTGTTATCATGAAGGGGAACCTGGATGGTGTCATCACAGCTCTGGCCCTGTCGCGTGCTGTAATGCGAAATATACGCCAGAATCTCTTCTGGGCTTTTGCTTATAATGTAGTTGGTATTCCAGTTGCAGCTGGATTGCTCACCCTGTTCGGCGGTCCTGCACTCAACCCGATGATAGCAGGTGGTGCAATGGCCCTCAGCTCAGTGTCTGTGGTATCTAACGCTTTGCGTCTACGTTTTTTCAGAGGGTGAGGAGCAGCACTGAAGCAGCAATGTTTTTCCTTGACTTTTTACCCCACAGATTTATATTCAGACGCTAACTGAATGCTTGTTCATTTCATTGCTGTTTCAAAAATTTGGATCAGTACATTTTGAAAATTAACTTAGAGGAAATTCTTATGGCTTCAAAATTAGTTGCACCTCATGGTGGAAAAGGTCTTGTTTGCGCGCTGCTTACCGGTTCGGATCGTGATGCTGAGCTTGAGAAAGCAAAAGGCCTGAAACAGGTTGAAATTTCTGATCGTGCAAAAGGCGATCTTATTATGATGGGAATTGGTGGCTTTTCTCCTCTCACCGGTTTTATGACCAAAGGTGACTGGAAAGGCGTTTGTGAGAATTTTACCATGGCTGATGGAACCTTCTGGCCTGTACCCATAACCCTTGATGTTGACAAATCCGAAGACATCAGCGTTGGTGATGAGATTGCTCTCGTAAAAGATGGTGAAACTTTTGCAACCATGCATATCGAAGAAACCTTCGAGATGACCGAAGCTGACAAAAAATGGGAATGTGAAAAAGTTTTCATGGGCGAAGGCGAAGAATCTGTAGGTGGAAACTTCTGGAAAATCGCTCCTGATGATCATCCAGGCGTTATCATGGTTATGAACCAGAAAGAGATGAACATCGCTGGTCCTGTTAAAGTACTCTCCGAAGGCGAGTATCCTGCAGAGTATCCTGGCGTATATCTTACCCCTGCTCAGACCCGTGCAATGTTTGACGAGCGTGGATGGGCCAATGTTGCTGCCCTTCAGCTTCGTAACCCAATGCATCGTTCCCATGAGTTCCTTGCAAAAATCGCTGTTGAAGTATGTGACGGCGTTCTGATTCACTCTCTTATCGGTAACCTCAAACCAGGCGATATCCCAGCACCTACCCGTGTGAAAGCCATCGACATCCTGATTGAGAATTACTTCGTAAAAGAGAACGTAATCAACTCCGGTTATCCTCTTGATATGCGTTATGCTGGTCCTCGTGAAGGTCTCCTTCATGCAACCTTCCGTCAGAACTACGGCGTTAACAACATGCTGATCGGTCGTGATCACGCTGGTGTTGGTGACTTCTACGGTCTGTTCGAAGCTCAGGACATCTTTGACCGCATTCCTCACACCGGTGATGATGCAAAAGACCTGCTTTGCAAACCAATGAAAATTGACTGGACATTCTACTGTTCTGAGTGTGATGGTATGGCATCTCTTCGTACCTGTCCTCATGACAAAGCTTCCCGTGTAATCCTGTCCGGTACCAAACTTCGTAAAGCCCTTTCCGAAGGCGCTGAGATCGTAGACCATTTTGGTCGTGACGAAGTTCTTGATCACCTGAAAGAGTACTATGCTGGCCTGACCGAGAAAGTTGAGGTCAAAATGCAGGGTGCTGCTTCTGGCGACGACATGTAATTTGTTTGTTTGACTTATAAAAGTCTTTTGAAAGGGGAGATATCGCTAAGGTGATATCTCCCTTTTTTTGTTTTTCGATGTTCCGGTATTCAAAGTTTGTCTCTGAAAATTAAGATAAGCGCGTATAAAGATAAAATCTAAGATGGAGAGTTTTTACGAACCCACATCTATTACACATTCCCGGTTATTTTCATGTCTGATTATAATTTAACAGTAGGCCTTGGCGATCGCAGTTATCCTCTTTTTATTGAAGATGGAATCATGGAAACCATTGGTGCGGATTTGGCCAACAGGAACATTGCATCGCGCTATGCTGTCATAGCCGATGATTATGTTGCCAGTCTTTACGGCTCAACGCTTATGGCCACACTGGAAAAATCTGGAATCAAGGCTGAGTTGCTCACTTTTCCACGAGGTGAGGCTTCAAAAAATCTGCAGGTTTTTGCAGAACTTTCCAGCAAGCTTGCCCGGCTAGGGCTTGATCGAAAATCAGGACTCATTGCACTAGGTGGTGGCGTGACAGGTGATATGACCGGTTTTCTGGCAGCCACCTATATGCGCGGCATTCCTTTTGTGCAGGTTCCAACAACATTGCTCTCCCAGGTTGACAGTTCTGTGGGAGGGAAAACAGGGGTTGATATTCCTGAAGGGAAAAATCTTGTTGGAGCGTTTTATCAGCCCAAAGTTGTTTATATTGATACTGCTGTTCTTACGACACTTCCGGTGGAGGAACTCCTCGGTGGCATTGCGGAAGTGATAAAGTACGGAGTCATTCGTGATTTTGAGTTTTACTGTTTTCTGGAAAGAAATCTGGATGCAATCCTGGCGCTCAATCCTCCAGTTATCCAGGAGATGATCCATACCTGCTGTCGAATTAAAGCTGAGGTTGTGGCGGAAGATGAGCGTGAAGCAGATTTACGACGCATCTTGAATTTTGGTCACACCATTGGCCATGCAGTTGAAGCTGCCTCTGATTTTACTCTTATTCACGGCCATGCTGTTGCCATCGGTATGGTTGCAGCTTTACGTCTTGCTGTATCATCCGGAATTTGTAAGAGGAAAGAAGCCGGCAGAGTGGCCACTCTCATTCATTCTTTTGGACTTCCCACCGAAATCCCGGCAGATATGAGCCGTGATCGGATAAAATCTTATTTAAAAACTGATAAGAAATGTGTTGAGGGCTCTGTTTTCTATGTCTTGCCAACGACCATAGGAGATGTCTTGATTACCAACGAAATTACTGAAGAACAAGTAGATGCTGTTCTGAAAAAATAATTTACTACTACGTTATGCCAATTTACGAATTTTATTGTGATCAATGTAATGTCATTTTTAATTTTTTCTCAAGCAGTGTGAATACCAGCGTCAGGCCCGATTGCCCTCGCTGTGGGAAAAAGGAAATTGAACGACAGATGTCCACTTTTGCCACCATCGGAAAAGCAACAGAAAAAAGTGGTGATATGATGGATGGGATTGATGAAACTAAAATGGAGGAGGCCTTTGGCGCACTCATGCAGGAAGCAGAAGGTGTGAATGAGGACGACCCCAGGCAAATGGCCACACTCATGCGAAAATTTACAGAAAAAACCGGCATGAATCTCGGTGATACCATGGAGGAGGCTATTTCAAGGATGGAAAATGGTGAGGATCCTGACACCATTGAACGCGAGATGGGAGATCAGTTGGAAGGAGATGATCTTTTTTCATTCAACGGGATGAAGAAAAAAGTGATGACCGGTAAAAAACAGCTCCCTTCTCATGATGAAAAATTATATGAGCTATAAATCAAATGAAATTCTGATTATGTGTGAAGTTCAGCCAT
>DQTH01000176.1 GCA_015662865.1 Desulfocapsa sulfexigens | reverse complement strand
CGATGATTGGCGATAATTGACGGCGGAAGCTTATCCACTTCCTGCAGCTCAAGTTTTCTCACCTGAATATTACTCTTTTCACGAAGTCCATGCCCACCATCCCAAACGCCTTCAAAGAGATATGCATGGCAATCAACCTGAAACCCAACCATGGCCTCAACAAGTAGATTGTCCCCTGCCCTTTGATAGAGTTCCCGAAAACTTCTTATTGATGCAGTAACCAGAATTTCATCATCCAGACGATCAATAAAAAGATATTTCGGTTCCAGTGCCAGCAAGGAGGCAAACTGTTCATCCGAGCACTGCACACCCAGAGTCACCACAGCCATTTCCATCACTGAATTGTGCCCGTGTTCAGCAATTTTTTTCACAAAGGGCAGTGCGGAATTACGATCAATTTTTTCTTCGCTCTTATAGCAAATACGGCCACAGGCCTCTAGCCTTATAACAAGAGAGGCCTGATCCAGTTCGTCCTGAATCTCATAGGATGGGTCAACAATCAGCATACTTAATCCGCCTGCCAGAAGGGTGAAAGTTTACGAAGTTCAGCAATAATTGGAGGCATTTTTTCAAGTACAAAATCAACCTCCTCCTCTGTATTATAGATGCTCAGAGAAAAACGAATGGAGCCGTGCGCTGCAGTAAAAGGAACGCCCATGGCCCGCAGAACATGGGATGGTTCAAGGGACCCTGACGTGCAGGCAGATCCAGATGAAGCACAGATATTATATAAATTCATGTGAAGCAGGATTGCCTCTCCCTCAACAAATTCAAAACTTATATTGGCGGTGTTGGGAAGACGGTCTGTTTTATGACCGTTGAGCATGGACTTGGGAACAGATGCAAGCAGACCTTCTTCAAGTTTATCCCGAAGTGCCCTTACTTTGGTATTCTCGTCTTCCATCATTTTTCCAGCGAACTCACACGCTTTGCCAAGTCCGACGATGGAGGCTACATTTTCAGTTCCACCCCGCCTGCCCTCTTCCTGATGCCCGCCTGCCAGAAAAGGAACAAATGGTGTTCCGCGTTTCACATACAAAACTCCCACGCCTTTCGGTGCGTGGAGCTTATGACCGGAAAGAGAAAGAAAATCGATGTCAAGTTCACTGAGATTAATGGGAATTTTGCCCACAGCCTGAACAGCATCTGTGTGAAACAGAATGCCCCGCTCTCTGGCCATTGCAGCCATTTTCTCAACAGGAAAGATAACTCCTGTTTCATTGTTGGCCCACATCACTGAAACAATCGCCGTATCTTCAGCAAGAGCCTCTTCATATGCATTCATATCAAGGGTCCCGTCTGCTTCCACCATCAGGCGTGTCACCCGATGCTTATGTCCGGTCAGTCTGTCCAGGTTTTCACAGAGGTTTTTTACTGCAGGATGTTCAACCCGCGTGGTAACAATATGTCTTTTCTCAGGGAACGCCTGCAAAGCAGAAAGAATCGCAGTGGAATCACTTTCTGTGCCGCAGCTTGTAAAAGTGATTTCTTTTGCATCAGCTCCAATCAGTGCAGCCACCTGAGCTCTTGCTTTTTCAACAGCATCCCCGACCTGACCGCCAAAATTATGCATACTTGACGGATTTCCGTAACAATCCGTTAAAAACGGCATCATGGCATCCACAACTTCAGGCGCAATACGGGTGGTGGCATTGTTATCCATGTAAATGACTTTTTCTGCTTCACAGTTCATTATTTGGCCTCCTCCACAATCAGGGTGTCGAGTACAAGTTCGCGCAACTTTTTCTCCACATACTCTTTCAGTGTGGTCTGGGATTTAGCACAACTGGTACAGGCACCACGCAGGGAAACCAGAACAAAATCGCCATCAACATCGACAAGCTCAATATCCCCTCCGTCTTTTTTCAATGCCGGTTTAATTTCCCGTTCAAGGACTGCTTCGATCTTTTTAATTTTTTGTAAAGTGGTCATTTTTTTCGGTCCTTCAACCTGGACCGGTTTCACAGCACCTTCATTTATGGTTGCCTGAAGAATATCACGCAGTTTATCCTCGCACTTACCACAACCGCCACCTGCCTTGGTAAAGTTTGTGATCTCCTCAACAGATCGCAGATCCGACTCTTTGATGGCTCGGATAACATCAAGATCCGTAACACCAAAACATTCACAAACCACTTCACCCTGTGCCATGGGAAGAATCACGCCGCGATAATCGGCAATGGCAGCCTCCAGAGCCTCGCGGCCCATTACAGAACAGTGCATTTTCTCTTTAGGCAGCCCGCCAAGGAAATCAGCAATATCATCATTTGTGACTTTTTCAGCTTCAGACACGGTCATGCCTATAACCATAAGGGTAAGGGCGGACGAGGATGCGATTGCTGAAGCACAGCCAAAAGTTTTAAATTTGGCATCAACAATGCGTTCATTCTCATCTATCTTCAAAGTCAGCTTTAAAGCATCACCACAAGCTAGAGATCCCACATCACCGGTACCGCTTGGATTTTCAATTTCCCCGACATTTTGAGGATGTAAAAAATGTTCCTGAACTTTATCTGTATATTCCCACATGGTATACTCCTGCTAATTCATTAGAATAGTACAAAAACCCAACCAGTGAGAACTGGAAAAGTTTTCTGATAGTTCAGCTACTCTAATACCGTGAAACTAAAAATCAATGGAGAAAAGCTATTATAAAAGCCCAATTTCCTCAAGCATTGCACGCGCAGCATCAACAAGTGCTACAGTGCCGCTAACAGTTCTGGACTCCACATAAAAACGCACTTTGGGTTCTGTTCCGGATGGCCTGATCATAAGCCACGAACCATCTTCAAAAATCATCTTCCGGCCATCGATATCAATTACCTGACTGATATTCCGTTTCTGCCCACCTACCAGCACATCCGTTCCCACGTCATATTTTTCAAGTTTCAACAGAGCAGCCTTCAAGGCATCTCCCTGAACAGTAACCGGCAGCCCGTCCCGCTCGGGATAATACGCACCGAATTCTGCTTCAATCTCAGCCAGATAATCGCCAAGATTCTGTCTTCGGGTAAGGACCATATCAAGGGCCAGGAGCAAACCAATATAGGCATCTTTTTCCGGTGTATGGCCAATGATGGAAATTCCGTCGGATTCCTCAAAATAGACAAGGGCCTTGCCGATTACAGGTTTAAACTCTTTAAACCCCACACGTGGTTCATACGCTTCCTCACCGAAAACATCGGCAAGCCTGTTAGCAAGATTGGAGGTTGCCACTGTTTTGGCAACCATTCCTTTTTTACCCTTCACTTCATGCAAAAAATGATAAGCCATGGCACCAAACTGATTCATGGAAATTTCAACAGTACCATCTGTGAATCTGATTCTGTCACCGTCCGGGTCAATGATGGCACCAAGTTTCAGCTTTTCCTGCCTTTTCAATAGAGTGTTGGTTACCTCCAGCATATTCCTGGAAGATGGTTCCGGAGCAATACCGTTAAACGTAATGTCAGCAGTGTCACGGAGTTGAATCAAACGGTCCGTTTTTACTCCTTCAAAGAGAGATGCGATATGAATTCGACTTGCTCCATGTACAGAATCAATGGCCACCACAACTTCATGATCATTGCCAAAAGCAGCCATGATTTCGTCATAATGCACGCCATGCACACTTTCATGTCTTCGGACAAGCTGCTTCCAGATGGCAAGGGCATCAAAAGGCTGCACATCATTACGTTCAGCCGGAGAGATAACCGACTTGCCAGGAGTTACCAACGATGAGCCATCCCCTGCAATTATCTCCCGGGCACGATTTGTTATTCGTCCGGTAAGTTCAGCAGCAGCTGGCCCTGCATCAGCGGCATTATATTTAAATCCGGCGTATTCAAGAGGATTATGGGAAGGGGTAAGGTTGATGGAAAAAGCAGCGTTCAATTCCAGAACAGCTGCTGACAACACTCCTGTTGTGGATTCACCGGCATAATGAACAACAAAACCGTTGTTCACCAGTACTTCAGTTACGGCCCCGGCAAAGATTTCTCCACCAAACCGGTTGTCAAACCCAAGTACACAGCCACGTTTCCTTGCTTCTTCAAGACTTGACACTCCCAAAAAAGGAGATAGTTCAGGCTCATTGTCAACAGCAAGATAGAGATCAAGAATAGCAGCAGTTACAAAAGAAACAGAACGGACAAATAGATCTTTCCCTATCATTCCACGCCAGCCGGAGGTGCCAAATTTCACCGGAGTTACAGGCGGGTTCTCATTGCAGATAATCTCATCCATAATCAGGCCATAGACTTGATCAATATACCGCTGCCACTGTAATCCCTCGTCATTACGCAGACGAACCAACTCACGGATGAGTGCAAAATAATCACTTTCAGCATGAACTTTGCCAATATTGCACTGACGGTACAGCTCTTTTATTTTTTCAGCCTGAGACATACATTACCCTCCAGTTCATCTTCCTTTTTCTATACCCATCCTCTGACAAACTGAAAAAACAGTAGCACACTTCCCCTGTCACTTCACTAATTCAGTTTAAGGTTTCAAGAAAATCCATAAGCACTTGACGAACTGACAATTTTATTTATATTGGGCATCAATTATTTTTGACTTTACTTAGGCATCCTTTTATATATAGAAGGGTTAAAAAATCTATTCAATTTTGCAAGACATACCCGTCTAAACGGGTATGTCACTTCAACAATCCAATTTCATTAGGAGAATTAACGATGGGCAAAAGTCACGACGAAGAATTTATTCTATGGTTTGACGATATAGGCATTGATGATGTCCCTCTGGTGGGTGGTAAAAACGCATCTCTTGGTGAAATGTATCAGCATCTCACTTCCAAAGGCGTTGCAGTCCCCCACGGATTTGCCATCACCGCCTATGCTTATCGCTATCTCCTGAAAGAGGCCGGAGTTGAACAGGAAATCCGTGACGTGCTTGCTGATCTGGATATCGAAGATATGGCAAACCTTGCTGAGCGTGGCGAGAAATGCCGTAATATCATTCGTCATGCAAAGTTCCCTGATGATCTGCGTGATGCCATTATCGAGTCTTACCAGACCATGGAAAAAGAATATGGTGAGAATTGCGATGTGGCTGTCCGTTCATCAGCAACTGCTGAGGATCTCCCTGACGCCTCTTTTGCCGGCCAGCAGGAAACATATCTGAACATTCACGGCTATGAGAACATCATCGAAAATTGCCGTAAATGTTTTGCATCACTCTTCACCAACCGTGCAATTTCCTATCGTCAACATCAGGGCTTTGGCCAGTTTGATGTTTATCTTTCCATCACTATTCAGAAGATGGTGCGCTCCGACTCCTCATCTTCAGGTGTTCTCTTTTCCATTGATACGGAATCCGGTTTTAAAGATGCAGTCTTTATCACCGGTGCCTGGGGTCTTGGTGAAAATGTCGTACAGGGTGCAGTAAACCCTGATGAGTATTATGTTTTCAAACCAACCCTGAAAGAAGGAAAACGTCCCATAGTTGGTAAGAAAGTAGGCTCCAAAGAGATCAAAATGGTCTATGACAATGATCCATCCACTGAAGAGCCAGTAAAAAATATTGATACCACTGAAGACGAACGCAAAAACTATGTTATCAGTGATGACGAAATTCTGCAGCTTGCCAACTGGGCCTGCATCATTGAAGATCATTACGGAAAAGGAATGGACATTGAGTGGGCCAAAGATGGTGACGGCGTAGATGTCGGAACCGGAAAGCTTTTCATTGTTCAGGCCCGCCCCGAGACTGTTCACTCCCAAGCCAACAAAGGTGTAATGGAAGCCTACAAACTACAGGAAACCGGTAAGGTTCTTGTGGAAGGCCTTGCTGTTGGAGCCAAAATCGGCCAGGGTGTTGCGCACTGCATTGATGATGTAAAAGATATCGGAACCTTTAAGAAAGGTGAGGTTCTTGTCACAGACATGACCGATCCCGACTGGGAACCGATCATGAAAATAGCAGGTGCCATCATCACCAACCGTGGTGGTCGAACCTGTCATGCAGCCATTATCTCCCGTGAGCTTGGCATTCCCTGTGTTATCGGAACAGGTGATGGTACCACCCACATCAAAACCGGCATGGAAGTAACCGCATCTTCTGCTGAAGGTGAAACCGGCTATGTTTATGATGGATTACTCAAATTTGAGATTGAAAAAACAGATCTCGGTAACCTGCCTGAGACCAAAACAAAAATCATGATGAACCTTGCCATCCCGGAAAAAGCATTCACCGAATGCCAGATCCCAAATGATGGTGTTGGTCTTGCCCGTGAAGAGTTTATCATCAACTCCCACATCGGCCTCCATCCTCTTGCACTTTACAACTATGAAGAGCTCAAGAAATCCGATGATCCTGAGAAAAAGAAGATCGTTGCGAAGATCGATGCCAAAACTGGTGCCTATGAAGACAAAAAACAATTCTTCATTGATAAGGTGGCAGAAGGTGTTGGCCGCATTGCAGCAGGATTTTATCCAAATGATGTTATTGTCCGCCTCTCTGATTTCAAGAGTAATGAATACGCAAACCTTGCAGGCGGTACTCTGTATGAGCCTGTAGAAGAAAACCCGATGATCGGATGGCGTGGAGCTTCCCGCTACTATGATCCAAAATATCGTCCTGCTTTTGAACTTGAATGCCAGGGACTTTTGAAAGCACGTAATGACATGGGCCTTGACAACATTAAGCTTATGGTCCCCTTCTGCCGAACTCCTGAAGAAGGCAAGAAAGTTATTCAGGTAATGAAGGACTGTGGTCTGGTGCAGGGTGAAAACGGACTTGAGCTTTATGTAATGTGCGAGATCCCAAGTAATGTTATTTCAGCGGACGCTTTTGCTGATATCTTT
>DQTH01000061.1 GCA_015662865.1 Desulfocapsa sulfexigens | reverse complement strand
GTATTCCCTGTACGAGGGCAGAATAAAGCAGGCTAAACAGTATCTTACCCAGGCATCTAAAGATACGACCCTGCCCGAACCGCTCCGCAATGAGGCCTCCGCTATCCTGGAGAGGTTGAAAAAGCTGGAAGAGTCCTGAACGGCTCTATCGGCATCAAATCAGGAAGAGAACATAAAAAATGTTAAAACGATTTTCCATTTCACTTGAAGAAGACCTGCTGGAGGGGTTTGACAGCTATGTGAACCAGCACGGCTATTCAAACCGATCCGAGGCTGTTCGCGACCTTATCCGTAAGGCACTGGTCACCGATGAATGGGCCAACGACTCCGAAGTGGTCGGGGTGGTGACCATGGTCTATGACCATCATAGATCCCAGCTCCAGGAACGGATAACCGAGCTCCAGCACGATTTTTATGAACTGATCACCTCAACCACCCATATCCACATGGATCACCACAACTGTCTGGAGGTGACCATCGTTCAGGGCATAGCCTCAAAGGTCCAGGATCTGGCTGGTCGCCTGATCGCCCTGCGCGGGGTTAAAGACGGCAGTCTGACCATGTCCAGTACAGGTGGGCATCTGGTCTGATCGGCCCGGTCGACTGCGAGAGACCTGCCACTGCGGCCCGGCTGTGCAGAGATTTGAATCATTGGGTTGTCGTCCCTGTTATCCTGCTAAATATAAAAAGAGGTCATGTGAAAAGGGGTCAGATCCGTTTTTGACTTATTGCGTCATGGTAGTTAAGCCTACATGGGACAGCGCAAGGCCTGGACAGTTATGGTAAAAGTTGTCCTTTTCTTTCATTTTCTGGTTTGGATCCTGGCCATGGCTTAACCTGAATTTTTTTTGTTCTACTTTTGTTCCAAAAGCATGTCAAATGATAGCATGATTGTTACCACCGACCAAGAGTTGACCCACCCCGCGGTGAAAAACTGACCCACCTGACCGGTTAATAATAATTCTAAAGCACCGGTTTATAGACCCACCCATTTTACATTCTTCTGTTCTTTTCTCCTTGTCGTTGTTTTCCTGAATTATTCAGGAGGACACTATGGCAATCACCAGTTACATCAAAAAACGTCCCTGTCGTATATGTAGAAAATGGTTTGCACCAAATCCACGTGTTGGTAATCGCCAAAAAACTTGTGGAGCCAAAGAGTGCCGGGATAAATGGCATGCAAAAAAATGTTCGCAATGGAACCGGCAAAACCGGGTCTATTTTCAGGGCATAAACCTGAGCAAGAAACTTCAGGCCGTTCAAAATCAGGAAACGGCCATTGGAAAACCACCTTCTCAATTGCCGAAATCAGGCATTTCTCCCAAACTACCCCAAGAAGTGATTCAAGAGGTGATAGGAGTTCAACTATTTGTAATTGTTGAATATCTGTCACAAGTACTCTTGAGATCCGTTCAAGAGGTGATACGCATACAACATACTGATATTTTAAAAGAAGTGCGGCGACTACCCCAAAGGGGCCATTCAAGAGGTGATAGCCAAAAGAGAGCACCCTGAGTTATCATTGTTCATCCATAAGGGGAGATCAAGGATGACAGCGCCGGTACAAAAAACGACAGATATTTCCATTGATCAGTTCAGTGAGCAGTATGGTGTTCTGCGGATAATTAATCCCAAGGCTGACAAGGCCATGACGCATTCGCTGGAAAAATATGGCCAGTTAACTCCGGTAGTGGTCACCCGGAACGGCGCCAACGATTATGAACTCCTCGATGGCTTCAAACGACTGCGTGCCGGCAGGGCTTTGTCATTTACCCACCTCCGGTCTCTGGTTCTGGAATTGAACGAACGTGCCGGCAAGGCGGTCATCATGCAGTTGAACTGGGTTGGTAAAACCATCAGCAGCATGGAAGAAGCGCTGGTGGTGCATTCTCTGTGTCACGAGGACAAATTATCCCAGGTAGAGATAGCCACTCTTCTTGGCCGTCATAAAAGTTGGGTCAACAGGAGGGTTGCCCTCATCGAACGATTATGCGATGAGGCACAAAACAGTATTAAGCTGGGGTTAATACCGGTGAGCATGGGGAGGGATCTGGCCCGGTTGCCACGTGGCAACCAGGAACCACTTCTCGAGACAATCCATAAACATCATTTAACCTGCCGGGAAACCAGAAAGATCACGGCGGCCTTACTGATGAGACCCAGGCAGGAGCATGCGGCTATTCTGGCTAGCCCCTGGGAGCTCCTTCGCCCCGAAGATCAGGAAGGCATTGTCCAGGACAAGAAATTTGATCCCCTTGTCAACGAACTGCAACGAAAACTGGTGACCATGGAACGTCATTGTCTTGGCGTGGCGTGTGCTATCGGTTCTACGGTGCTGGACCAGTTTACGGAAAAGGAAGAACTGCTGCTCATTACTTGTTGCAAACAGGCAATAACCAGTCTGGATCAGGTACGCGATGAGTTGGCGTCTGCCATTATTAACCCGGACAAATCATGACTCTCATTATCCGTAACCGGGAAGAGCTGGAACATCACTTGGTGGCTCTGCATGGAGACGGCTGGAGCATACGAGGCTTGGCCCGACATTTTTCTATCAGCCGCAATACCGTCCGCAGGATTTTGCGTAAGTATGCAGATCAGCGGGAGCATGGTCATGATATTGTCCGGGCTAAACAGAGAAAAACCACTGCCCGAGCCAGTAAGCTGGATCCCTTTGAAGATCAGATCAAGGATATTCTCGAGGAGTACCCCGGGCTTACCGGACAACGGGTTTTTGAAAAATTGCAGGGCAGCGGTTACGATGGTGGTATCAGTATCCTCCGGGAACGGTTGCGCATCCTTCGCCCCTCACCCAAAAAAACTCCGGTTGTCCGTTTTGAGACTGAACCCGGCCTTCAGGGCCAGATGGACTGGTCCCCCTACACTATTCATTTCACCCATTCAGAGAAAATCCTGGTCAACTGTTTTTCCTATATCCTGGGTTTTTCCCGGCGGCAGTATATTGATTTCACACTCCGTCGGGATTTTTATACCCTGATTCGGCGGCACCAGGATGCCTTCAACCACTTTGGCGGTGTTCCCCAGCATTGCCTGTATGACAGTGAAAAGACCATTGTTCTTCGCTGGGAAGCAGGGCAACCTGTTTTCAATCCATCCTACTCTGCCTTTATCACCCATTACCACTGTCGTCCTATAGCCTGTCAGCGAGGGCGGCCGAAAACTAAAGGAAAAATAGAGAGACCGTTTCAATATGTTGAAAATAACCTGCTGGCAGGCCGTAAGTTCCGGGATCTTGATGATCTCAAGGCCTGCGCCGGATGGTGGCTGCGGGAGAAATCAGATCTGCATATCCACGACACCACCGGCAGACCACCTCTGGAGTTATTTCTGGAGCAAGAACAGGATGCGCTGCAACCCCTTCCTCGTCATCCGTATGACTGCGCCGAGGTATACTTACGAGTCTGCGATCTTGAAGGCTATATCGAGTTTGAGACCAACCGTTACCCTGTTCCCTATGAATATGTAGCCGATATCCTGACCTTGAAGGCGACCGAGCATGAAGTCATAATCTATTCGGCAGAACTGGCCTTGCTGGTTCGCCATCAACGACTACCAGCCGGATCCGTGACAAAGCTTGACGGCAGCGGGATTCATAGCAGCCGTAAGATACGTTATAGTTTGGAACCGGTACAGGATCAGTTCCTTGCCATGGGGGATCACAGTCGTGATTTCCTGGAAGGGTTGAAGCAGCAACATCCTAAAAATTGCGGTTTCCATGCCCGGTATATTCTACGACAAAAAGAAAAATATCACCCTGACGATATTGACAAAGCCATGGCTCATGCCTGTCGTTATCACGCCTATGACTGCAAGGCTGTCGAGCGGATTTTGTTGGCAAAGTCATCCCCTCGCACTCTGGAGGCAATGAGGAATGAAAAGGCGGCAGAGGAGTTGCGTAATGCATTGCCGGAGATCAGGCAGCGGCCATTGGCTGAATATGATTCATTACTGGGAGAAATAAAAAAAGATGGTCAGCGATCAATTAGAACAAATCAGGAAAAGTCTGAGCATCCTGAAAATGAAAACAATAGCAGAGATACTTGATGATGAACTGGCCAGGGCCGCGCAAGAGTCGACACCGGTCACGGAACTGCTGGAGAGACTGTTTACACAGGAAGCTGATGCATTAATCCAAAGAAGAATCGAACGGCGTATTAAACAGTCAAAACTGCCGGAAAGGAAGCTGCTTGCCGACTTTGATTTTGCGTTTCAGAAGGGCTTAGACAAGGCACGAATTATGGAGATTGCAGGCCTTGATTTCGTGAAACGTAAACAGGGGCTTATTCTTGCCGGCAACTCGGGAACCGGCAAAAGCCATATTGCCAAGGCCATTTTACTCATCGGCTGCATGAAAACATATAGTTGTCGTTATACAACTGCAGCGGACATGCTCAGAGAGCTCTTGGCAAGTCTTGCCGATGACACGCTGGTAAAGAAGCTCAAGAGCTACCTTTCCCCTGATATTCTGTTGATTGATGAAGTAGGTTTTGATCGTCTTGAACAGCAGGATGCGTATAACGCCAACCTGTTCCACAAGGTCATTGATGGCAGATACTGTAAAAAGACAACGATACTGACCACGAATGTCGATTTTAAGCAGCTTGGTGACTACCTCGGAGACCCTGTCATCACCACTGCTATTGTTGACCGAATGGTGCATCATTCCATTATTATCAACATCGAAGGGCCTTCCTGGCGTTTGCATGAATCGCAGGAGCTAAATGCGTAGCGATCAGGAGTTATCATCTCGTTGAG
>DQTH01000269.1 GCA_015662865.1 Desulfocapsa sulfexigens | reverse complement strand
GCCGCCTTTTTGAGGTTTCTCTTTCTATGACACTGATAAGCTATAAAATTTCTTTTCGTATGGTAACGGGTAATTTCCAAAGCTTGTTTTAGATCCAGCGATGCCAGCGGTAATACTGCGGCTATCAATCTCTGTGCCTGAGGAAGAGTCAACGCAGGGCTTTTTTTTATTGTCTAACCTGAGACGAAGTAAAAAATGAAGACCCAAAAAAACATAAGTCATATGCCTATGCCATGCCGGCCAGGAACGGTGTTCATAGTCACCCATTCCCAGATGACTTTTTCCTTCTTCGAAACATTGTTCTATCGGCCATCTCATTGTCGCAGCTTCACATAACTCTGAGAATGGGATATCCTTCGGTGCATTAGAAATAGCGTATTTTATTTGCCCATCCTGGGAACGTCGTATGAACAGCCAACAATCATTTGCTACCGGGAGACCATTTTTTGACGGATAAATCCGAAGAACTGCTACTTCAGCTACGATAGGACCTTTAGATCCTTCTGCCAAAATAACAGTTGTCCATTGAGTGTCTGCTGCCTGAGCTATTTTAATTACTTCCTGTGGTTCAGGCTGGCCGGCTAATATTTTTATTTTTTTGGGTTTTGCCCCCCTGCCTTTGTATGGGGGCAGGCCTACTTCTGGTTTCTCGAGAAAGACTTTGGTGTTGGATCGAATACCTGCGAAGTAATACATTTCTTGAGGTAAGGATTGCAGGAAGTTACTATCAGAGCCGAACGTAGCATCACAGCCAATCCATTTAGCAGGAAAAAGACCAGTGGCAGCTATTTTGTTTATAAGGGCAAGGGCGATTTGTGGTTTTGTTTGAAACTCTAAATCGGATGGGACGAGGTTGAATTTGCGCCTTTCGTCATATTCTTCCGAGAACCAGGTCGCAGGCATATAGAGCTGAGATGTCAACAAACCATAGCCTTTTCCCGAAGAATAACCGACAAAAACGCCGGATTGACAGTTGTCTGTCTTGCCTGCCTCACCACAATATTGCCTGGTGACACCAACAGATTCTTTTCCTTTTTTGAGGAATTCGGAACTATCAGTGTTGATCATGCCGCTTGGGCAAGAAATATACTCTGAGAGCATGGATAGATGACGGTACTCCATGGCTTCCAGATCCCATTGATAGGTCTTCATAAAACGTTGCTGGGATCGAACAGATTGTTGTCCTAGAAACTCAAGAGCAATGGGCTCAATAGATTTTGCTCTGCTGTTACTGAGGAGTCCGGAAAAATAGGCTAACCCGAGGCGTCGCTGCTCGGCACGGATAAAGCAGCTATGAAATTGTTGATGAAACGTGACAAGATTTTCTGCCATATTTTCTACGTCTTGTTCGGTTAGATTCATGCATGGCATAACATCAGGATTCCAGTCGGCATGTCGTAATATCATCTCTAATTCCTCCATTCTTTTGGATGACAATGGAGGACGATGAGGGGGGCAGGGCTGTTGCTTGCAGCCAATATATTTTCTGAAATGAGGGTCTAAAACATAGAAATAAATCTCCTTGATAATGCCGTGATGAACGTAACCCCGGCCTTGTTTTGTACTTCCTTGAGTGAGACCAAGAAACTGCCAATTGGCTGCCTTATAACTTGTTGCTTTAAATCGTCCTGGATCGACAAAAGTCTCAAGGCCCCACAGAGAGTAATTGAAATGTTTTTGCCAGTCTTGATTGAGTCTCCGAATGCATTTGGCCAGCAGATGAGATGCTAAATTGGGTACATGAACCCAAGGTGGTATCAAAAAACGAGTATTGTTTGCAATGTGTTTCAGATGACATTTTCGTTGTTCCTCAGACCATCCTATGAATTTGTCTCGAAAGCGAAGTTTTAAGGCAGGGGCACTCCAGGAAAAAGCGGCAACAGGTCTATTATCCACAAATACAAGGTACTTGAGCCTATGACCGAGAAGCTTACGGTAACCAAGATAATGATACTTGCTGACAAGACAGTCCCACAGAAATTCATGTCGTGTGTGGCTTACCAGCTCCAAGGAGATGGAGGGTATGAGGTTTTTGATATCAGAGACTAAAGGTTCTCTGTTGATATATATAGCCTGTTGTTGTACTTTTTTTGACATCTTTTGGATGGTGTCAGGCATGTTGTGGGTCTTCATAAAAGAATGGCACACTTCCCCTGTTCTATTGAAATGTGAGCTTTCGTATTCAAGCAAGCTACCATGACCCCGATCATACGTCCCAATTGAAACCATGTTATCAGATATTGTTTTGAAAGTCTAGCACCAAATGTCGCTGTAGTATTAGTTTTAATAAATAAAAAAAATGAGAAACTGATTTGTAAGGTACTAAAAAAATAACAAGGAGAATTACAATGAAAATGGGAATGAAAGCAGCAGCAATCGTATCCGTACTGGCACTTGCTCTTATGAGCGGAACCGCCATGGCCCAGAATGAAACAGCCTCGCATCATCAGACGAGCGAAAAGAAGATGCAGGGAAAAGACCAGGCCATGGGCATGAAAGGCGGCGGCATGATGCAGGGCCAAGGTATGGGAATGATGGATGGTAAGGATAT
Organism: Desulfocapsa sulfexigens; assembly: GCA_015662865.1. Taxonomy (GTDB): domain Bacteria; phylum Desulfobacterota; class Desulfobulbia; order Desulfobulbales; family Desulfocapsaceae; genus Desulfocapsa; species Desulfocapsa sulfexigens_B. Next base: position 456 of record DQTH01000269.1, on the reverse strand, counting down.
GATGATGCAGGGCGGTATGGGCTGCATGAAGATGATGGGCCAGAGTATGGGCATGATGGGTGGAGGTATGATGAGGCATATGTCCGCTGATAACCAGCAGAAGTTCATGGATGCCACCAAAGAGATGCGCAAAGAGATGCATATGATGCGCTTTGAACATATGGATGCCATGCGCAACCCTGAAACCAGCCTGGAGGATCTCGCTGCCATGGAACAGAAGATGCTCGACACCCGCAAGGAGATGATGAAAAAAGCCAAGGCGTTTCAGGACCAGAAACAGTAACCGGAAGAGTGAATTTACCATACAGAGAGAATAGCGAAAAAGTTGTTCTTCCTGTTTCTAAAACTCTGGAGATATCACAATGTATACAAACGAAATTCTCACACTCCCCCATGAAATTAACCTGCCACGACGCCGGTTTGTCAAAGGGCTTGCCATGGGTGGGGCCCTGCTCG
>DQTH01000006.1 GCA_015662865.1 Desulfocapsa sulfexigens | reverse complement strand
TGGGCAGCAGTCTTGAATTGCATTTTTACGAATAATAACTGCCTGGCGTAAAAGGCTTAATCGAATTTAGCTTTTTCTCAGGCTCGACTAACTACAACCTTTCTGGAATAAACATTTGCAAAAGCCATCTCAAAACTGTCCGCTTGGGCCCTGTATTAAACTGCTGTCTCCTGCCTGGACGCTGGAAATCATCTATTATCTGCGGGAAGGAACGTTGCGATTTGGCGAATTACGACAAGCTCTCGGGAAAGTGTCGTCTAAAGTACTGACAACGCGCCTGCGTGAGCTTGAGAAAAACCGGATTGTGAAGCGCAAGGTCCTTCCCACCAATCCTCCCATGGTGGAATACAGTCTGACGGATATCGGCCTTGAACTTTTACCCATCCTTGACGCTTTTTCAAAAGTGAGCGTCAAGCTGCAGAACGAATATGGTCTGTTCAATAAAAACGAAATATAAAAGGGTTAAGGGAATGGGATGGGCCCCATTAAAAGGCCCTCGACACAGTGGTGGACTCAACTTGTAGCCGTATGGGTATCGAGAGGCCAAACCACGATAAATAACCGACTGAGTATTTCACCCCGTGACATATTAGAGGAGAAAAAATGAAGAAGACCTTTCTGTTCATCACATTATTTATGATGAGCTTCGTACAAAACAGTGCACTGGCCGATGAAGCGAAAGCAAAAAGCATGGAAGAGCTCAGCAAAGAAATCGCAAATCCTCTGGCGCAAATCTGGAACCTTTCATTCCAATACAGCTACACTAATATTGATGGCGATCTGGTCGATGGAAGTGAATATATCCAAACCGGGTTGTTTCAGCCTGTCTTGCCAGTTCCCATTGGTGACAAATATACTGCTTTTGCCCGTCCGGTAATAACCTATATTGAAGGGCCAAGCGAAGTTGGTATTACCGGGGGCACGCCTGCAGATCCACTTGGCCATGGTACGGAAAGGTCTTCTGACTTTGGTGATATTATCCTGCCGATCGGAGCGGGTGTTGCCAATCCACTTGGCTGGTCATGGGGAGCAGGACTCACATTTATCTTTCCCACATCAAACAACGATCTTTTGGGTTCCCACCAATACCAGGCAGGGCCGACCGCACTCGCATTATGGGCGAATGAAGACTGGATGATTGGCGGCCATCTCCAGCACTGGTGGGGAATTGCTGACGATGGCGATTCTGACAGTAATCCAATCATTAGAGTTGCCCATGATAAAAATTTGAATCACACCAACCTTCAGTACTTTATTATCCGTCATCTCCCCAATGCCTGGCAGCTTCGGGCCAGCCCCAACGTCACTGTTGACTGGGAAGCAGACAGCGATAACAAGTTGACCCTGCCCATTGCCATCGGCATAGGAAAAATGTTTAAAATCGGACCAATGCCGGTAATGCTCGTGGCCGAGTATCAGTATTCTGTCATTGCACCTGATAACATAGGAAGAGAGTCATCGATTATGCTACAGGCAAATTTCATCATCAAAAACCCCTTTGGTGACCTGTAAGGAGGCTGATATGTTTAAAAATGCAATGGTGTTAATTTTCATAACTTTTCTTTTTTCCTGCGGAAATATTGTACATGCAAGATCCGACACCTTGCAGCAGACCATCTATTTTGGCGGTGATATTATCACCATGGAGGGTGATAAGCCGACCTATGTCGAGGCTGTCATTGAACGGGATGGAAAAATCATCTACGCCGGCAAAAAATCAGGCGCAGTGAATAATTTTGCAGGAAAAACAATAGAAGTGGACCTGCAGGGTAAAACCATGATGCCCGGTTTTATAGAGCCCCATGCTCATCCAGTGTCCATAGGCGGCTTTATTCTGGCCAATGATATTGTGGCACCACACGAATGGCGAATGCCTCATAAAACCTATCCGGGCGTAAGCGGCAAAGAAAACTATCTCAGAGCCGTTAAGGATATTATCAATTCCAAAAAAGATCGAACAAAAACAGTTATGATCTGGGGCTATCATAAATCGTGGCATGGAGAACTTACACTCAAAGATATCGATAAGGTTACCGGCGATGTCCCCACAATCATCTGGCAGCGTTCAACCCACGAAATCTACCTGAATTCGGCCTGCGTTAAAAAATACGGAATTAAGAAAGGTGATCTGGCGGAAGAGGATAATGAACAGGCTGACTGGGACAACTACCATTTCTGGGAAAGAGCTTATCAGATGATGAAAGGAACAAAGCTTTCACCATTTTTCGGCGACAAGGAAATGCTGAAACTCGGTATGGAGCGTATCTCGCAGCTGATGCTGCAAAATGGCATTACCGCCATGACAGAGCCCAGTTTTCCAAACTCCACTTTCGAAGATGAATACGCAGTACTCCTCGATGGTACTGAAAAGGCAAAGGCCTATACAATTTATCTTATTGCCGGTTTTCCGGAGCAATTTGTGAAAAAAATCGGCAACGAAGCTTACGCCGATCACATCGCTTCTCTTCCCGGCAAGTACAATACCGAATACATTAAATTTCTCCCCAATCAATACAAAACTTTTGGTGACGGCGCCATTTACTCACTGGCCCTGCAACTGCGGGAGCCGTTTTTTCACTGCGCTGGCTGCAAATCGGAATGGATTATTCCCCTGAAACCCGCTAAGGAGATCTTTGATTACTGGTGGGATAAAAATTACAAAATTCATATTCACATAACCGGTGATCTCGCCTTTGAAGAGTATTTAAACTTCACAGAAGCAGCGCTCAAACGTAATCCGCGAAAAAATCACCGAACCACCTTTCACCATATTGGGTTATTTGATGCAGCCAGGCACAGAGGATGGCTGACATGAATATTGAGGCGTCTGCAAACCCATATTATTTATGGGCATTGGCTGATAAATACAGCGAAACCGGAATGGGGCCTGAGAGAGCTGCCAATATGGTTGCCATGAAAGAGCTCACGAAAAGAAACATTCCGCTATCTCTGCACTCTGATTTTGCCATGGCTCCGGCTGAACCATTGTTACTCGCCTGGGTGGCTGCCAACCGCATTGTGGCAAGTGGAAAGGTGATGAATCCTGAGCAGAAAATTTCAGTTTACGATGCCATGAAGGGTATTACCATTACCGCTGCCCATACCTTTGAAATGGAAGATAAAATTGGTTCCATCAAGGTGGGTAAGGAAGCAACATTTACAATCCTCACGCAGAATCCCTTTAAAATTGCCCCTGAGAAATTAAAAGATATTCCTGTTGCCGGAGTTGTGTACAAGGGAAGAATGAAGCTGAATAAAGGAAAATTTGTCGGCGCGGGCCGGGATGCACACGGCTGTATTGGTTCGGCCGGATATTCATAGTGTGCAAAGACCGAAAAATGTGAACGCCCATGGAGACTCGCTGCAAAGCAGGGTTTTGCAAATACGACTGAGGGATTTGGCGGCTTCTGTCAAAATTAATTTCAAGTAGTAAATGTGATAATAACCATCTGTGAAAAACCAGATCAAGCCTAACCCCAATCTTTTACAAAAACATGAGTATATCCCCAAAAGACTTTGGCTTGCCACCACGAACCGTTCTTGAACAGCTTGATGAACAGACCATAGCCATCATTATTGACCGGAAAAGCCGGATTATCATGGCAGATGGCAAAAAAATCATTGAGAAAGCCCAAAAAATAACCGCGACTCTGCCATCCGTTGCAGTTGTACTGAAAACCAGCGCACCAGTCTGCAGCAAGACAACAAAACTGCTTGAAAGTAACGGGATCGAACTGATCTCGCGGACTTAGAGTCATTGCCTCCATGCCATTCATAAATCGTATCCATTACAGCTGGATTATTGTTTTCACCGGTATTCTGATCATCGTTGCAGCACTGGGCTTTGGCCGTTTCTCCCTTGGCATGCTCTTGCCATCCATGGGAAGTGACCTTGCTCTCAGTTACAGCAGAATGGGATTCATTGGCACCGGAAACTTCATTGGTTATCTCATTGCCGTGTTTGTCTGCAGCAGGCTGGTGAAACGTTTTGGCTATCGATTGATTATCAGCCTGGGAACCTTTCTGGTGGGGGCGTCCATGCTGCTTATCGGGCTTGCTGATAATTTCTGGCTCGTCCTGATTCCCTTCTTTTTCACAGGAATTGGCAGCGGGATTGCCTATGTCCCGGTCATGGGACTGGCCTCCAACTGGTTTGGCTCTTCCCTGCGTGGGCTGGCATCCGGTCTGTTAATTTCGGGAATCGGCCTGGGCATAATGATCACCGGTCTGCTGATTCCAGCCATCAACAGCTGGATGGATAATGGTCAGGGCTGGCGGACAAACTGGATGATTATGGGAGGTCTGGTTCTTTTGATCGGCCTTCTCAGCGCCCTTCTCATTCGTGACCAACCGGGAGATCTGGGGCTGCAGGTTCTGGAAAAAGTAGGAAAAAAGGAAGAAAAACAACCTTCGCGTCTGCCGGATAAAAAGCCGCCAAAATCCGATAAGCGTATCCTCTTTCACCTTGGCAGCATCTACTTTTTCTTTGGCTTCACCTACGTGATCTATGTAACCTTTGTAATCACCAGTCTGATCAGTGATTACAATTTTACCGAGGCAGTGGCCGGACGATTCTGGTTCTGGTTCGGACTGCTGGGGATGTTTTCCGGCCCCCTTTTCGGCTCTCTTTCCGATCGCATGGGAAGAGCCCGAACCCTTGCTCTGGTCTATTCCCTGCAGGGTGTTTCGCATCTGCTCCTGGCCCTGAATCCAATGCCTGGAAGTGTCTATCTTTCAATTGCCCTCTTTGCCATCAGCGCCTGGAGTATCCCCTCCATCATAGCTGCTGCTGTTGGCGACTACCTTGGACCTTTAAAGGCAGCCTCGGGCTTTGCCACGGCAACCCTGTTCTTTGGCCTGGGTCAGATCACCGGCCCTTCCCTCGCCGGAATTTTAGCTGAAAAAAGCGGCAGCTTTTCTAAAGCATACATTCTGGCAAGCCTGCTCACCATCGTTGCTGCAGCAATGTGCCTGTTCCTGCCCAAAACTGAAAAATAATGACAAATGGCTGTGTAAGCAATCACAGGGTTTGTAATTATATTTTGATTACGTATGAAACTCAGCCAGGCTCACATTGTGGATGCTAATCTGTTGATAAGACGCAAAAGCCAATGTGCTGTCATTCCCGCGTAGGCGGGAATGACTTTCGGACACTATAGCCCCCTATGTGGGCGGGTGTGACCGTGAAAAGATGAGGTGCCTGGGGAAGGCTTACATGGCTGTTCATCCACTGTAACCGCTATCTTCCACAAGATCCCTGCCTCTGGCATTCTCAACAGCCAGTTGATCGCAGCGTTCATTTAAAGGATGTCCGGCATGGCCTTTCACCCACCGGAAGGTGATATCGAGCCCCTCGGTAAGATCCAGCAGCATTTCCCAGAGATCAGGATTCACGGCGGGTTTTCCATCAGATTTGATCCAGCCCCGTTTGCGCCAGCTCTTTGCCCAGCCTTTTGTTATCCCGTTTACCACGTATTTGGAATCTGAAAAAAGAACCACTTTTTTCTTTCCCGACGGCAGCGCTTCAATGCCCTTGATGCAGGCCATGAGCTCCATTCGATTATTGGTTGTGTGACGGTAACCTCCGGACAATTCACGCATTGCGCCATCAGCTAGAATAACTACGCCATATC
>DQTH01000299.1 GCA_015662865.1 Desulfocapsa sulfexigens | reverse complement strand
CGACCCGAAGGGCTTGACCTTTAATTCAATTTCATCCATGCTATTTACTCCTTTTTACCCACAGATTCGTTTAAAGAACCAAACATATTACTAAATAAAATCACAAAGAATGCAAATTACCAAGGGAAATATGATGTTTTTCATAAAGTTATTGTAAAGAATTGTTAAACGATCTGATAGGGTCAGGAATAATTCATTCAGAACAACATATCAGTAAGGAGTATGAAACTTCTTGATTACAGGAAAAGACCGGCTTTTCTTATAAGTCATTCCCACGGAGGCGGGAAACCAGGTCTTTCATTTGAAACTGAATCCTGCCTCCCCGAGGAGGCCACGCCATAATCATTAAGAATGATTTGTTTTATCTTCACTTAATGTCTGACAGCATAAAATTGGTTGGATTTAAAAAACTTTCAGATTCCAATTTATAATCATGGGTGAAAGAGTTAACTTTACGATATGTTTTAACTTGAGGATCAGGAAGACATCTCCTCAAACAAGATAGATAATGAAAGTTCTTCAGAAAAACCGATCCACCATATTCAAAAAAAATCCCTGCCCCCAGGGAAACAGGGACAGGGATATGCAAAAACGAATATAAAAAAACGGTGATCAGCTGGGCTTACCGCAACATTTTTTATATTTTTTACCTGAGCCACAGGGACAGGGAGCATTACGACCGACTTTGTCGCCTTCCCTTTTTACGGGCTTGGCAGCAGCAGGTTCTTCACCGGCAGCACCTTTATTCAACCTTGCCTGAGCACGCTCCTGCTCGAGACGTTCGCGCCTTTCCGCTTCAAGACGTTCTACATCATCTTCCTGAACTATCTGAACCCTAAAGAGGGTGGAAATGGTTTGTTCCTTAACAGTTTCAATCATCCTGAGGAATAAATTGTACCCTTCTTTCTTATACTCATCCAGAGGATTCTTCTGGCCATATCCACGAAGCCCGATTCCCTGCTTAAGATGATCCATTGACAGAAGATGATCCTTCCAGTGGTTGTCTACCATCTGCAGCAGAATAACTCTTTCCAGATGACGTTGGGTGTCTGAACCGTTGTGTTCTTCCTGTTCCTTGTACTTGGCTTTGACCATTCCAGCAATTTTCTCATGGAAACTCTCAGGATCCATATCTGTTTTGTCTTCATCTGTCCAATTTGGAGTGATATGAAAAAAGTCCATCATCTGTTCTTCAAACCCTTCCCAATTCCAATCCTCAGAGGCCAGACGATTATTAGAATAGGTTGCCACAACTGTTCCGATCTGATCTTCGGTCATATCTGCAATTACATCGGCGAGGTCTTCACCGGAAAGGACTTCACGACGCTGGCGGTAAATTACCTCACGCTGCTTATTCATAACATCATCATATTCAAGGAGATGTTTACGAATATCAAAGTTATGCCCTTCCACCTTACGCTGCGCATTCTCAATGGCTTTAGAAATCAGATTATGCTCAATAGGTTCATCTTCTTCCATTCCAAGCTTATCCATAATTCCTGAAATACGGCCCGATCCAAAAATTCTCAACAGATCATCTTCAAGGGAAAGGAAGAAACGGGATGAACCCGGGTCACCCTGACGACCGGAACGACCGCGCAGCTGGTTATCAATTCGTCTGGATTCATGGCGGGAAGTACCAAGGATATGCAGCCCTCCCACTTCTACGGATTCCGGACTCAGCTTAATATCTGTTCCACGTCCGGCCATATTGGTGGCAATGGTAACTTTTCCAAATTGACCGGCATTGGCAACGATCTCTGCTTCCCGATCATGCTGTTTGGCATTGAGCACTTCATGCTCAACTTTTTCCTTTTTCAGCATCCTGGAAATTTTTTCTGAAACATCGATGGAAATGGTACCAACAAGTACAGGCTGACCTTTTTCGTGGAGACTTTTAATCTCACGAACAACAGCTCTATCCTTGGCAGCTACATTTTTATAGATAACATCGGCAAAATCTTTACGCACCATTGGCATATTGGTGGGCATAATCACAACATCGAGGTTATAGATTTTTTTAAATTCAGCAGCTTCAGTATCAGCAGTACCGGTCATACCGGACAGTTTGTCATACATTCGAAAATAATTTTGGAAGGTAATTGAGGCTAGTGTCTGGTTTTCTTTCTCAATTTTAACATGTTCTTTAGCCTCCAGTGCCTGATGCAGACCATCGCTGTAACGACGACCTTCCATGGTACGACCAGTGAACTCATCAACAATGACCACTTCACCGTTCTTCACGATATAATCTACATCTCGCTGAAAAAGAACATGGGCTTTCAGAGCCTGATTCAGATGGTGCAGATGTTCAATGGCCTCCGGTTCATAGAGATTATCAACGCCCAGAAGCTCTTCACCAAGTGCAATGCCTTCTTCAGACAGTGCAACCTGACGGGCTTTTTCGTCAACAACATAATGCTCGTCAACTTTAAAGGCCTTCATAATCTTATCTACATTCTGATACATCTCAGTGGAAATTTCAGCAGGTCCGGAAATAATCAGGGGGGTTCTTGCTTCATCAATGAGGATGGAGTCAACCTCATCCACAATGGCAAAATTAAAATCGCGCTGGCAGAAATCGGACATTTCAAATTTCATATTATCGCGCAGATAATCAAATCCGAATTCATTGTTGGTTCCATAGGTGACATCTGCAAGATACGCCTCACGTCTTTCAGTGTCCTTCATATCATGGATGATTTTGCCAACAGAAATGCCAAGTGAATTATATACCTGTCCCATCCAGTCAGCGTCACGGGCGGCAAGATAATCATTTACAGTTACCAGGTGTACACCTTTACCATCCAATGCATTGAGATACACCGGCAAAGTGGAAGTAAGCGTCTTTCCCTCACCAGTCTTCATTTCAGCAATCTTTCCCTGATGTAAAATCACACCACCGATAAGCTGCACATCGTAGTGCCGTTCACCCAGCACACGTTTGCCGGCTTCACGCATGGTTGCAAAAGCTTCAGGGAGAAGTGAATCAAGGTCTTCGCCCTTGGCAAGACGCTCACGAAACTCGACAGTCCGCGCAGCAAGCTGAGCATCGTCAAGTGGGGTCACAGTTTCTTCCAGCTCGTTAATCCGGTTCACCAAAGGACGGATCTGCTTGAGAATTCGATCATTTTTAGTGCCAAAGACTTTAGTAAGCGCTTTTCCTATCATGTTAACAATTCACTTTATATTTAATGTTTTAAATAAATAAACTCATTTATGATCTCAAACCGTGATGGACTCGTAAAAAGTCAAGATCTAAGATGGATTTGTAAAAAACTCCATATTCGAGGTGCGCTTATGCCCTTGGGTATAAAAATCAAATTATTTCAGCTTACTAGAGTACGTTAAAATGATTTGATTTTTGTACCCAAAGAGTACTTCCTTCGGGCGCACAACGAAGAAGATGGAGAGTTTTTATGAATCCTTCAAAACTTCAGCAACTGAACATTGCAGAGCCTCTTCATCACAATCCGGAAACTTGGGGCAGTTCATGCAATCACTCCAAATTTTGTGAGGTAGCTTGTTTTTATCGATGTCCACAAACCCCTGTTTCCGAAAAAATCCGGCCTGGTAGGTAAGAGTAAAAACTTTATCTATACCAAAATGGTTTGCCTCTTCAAGACAGGCCCGCACAAGTTTCTTACCAATGTTCTTTCCCTGAGCATCCTCATGAACTGCAAGGGATCTGATTTCAGCCAGATCTTCCCAGCTGATATGTAAGGCACAAACACCAAGAAGCCGCTCTTCCGAGTCAGTAAACACTTTAAAATCACGTAACTGATCATACAGTGCACTGTAGGACCGTCCCAAAAGCAGACCTTTATCCGCAAAGTGATTGAGCAGGGAATGGATTGTTTTCACATCCCCCATCCTGGCATTTCGTATCATAGGAAACAACGATTATTTTTTAACTTTTTTCTGATGGGCTTCAAGCCGAATCACTTCCAGAACCTGCGTTCCCTGACCACTGTTTTTAATTTCTGAGGAAACTTTATCAGAACTCACAGGTGGATATAGAAGAGACTGACCGGCCCAGACTCCAATAAGAAACATCCATAGAAAAATACAAAAGCAGACAACACCGATGCCGGCAATGCCGCTTCTGGTTAATTGAAATTTAACCTTTTTAACCGGTTTTTTCCGTTTCCTGGGAGCCATACTCTTTACAGGTTACTACACTTTTTCGTAACCAATCACAGGGTTTATAACTCTGCGGTTTCACATACTCAATATTGTAAGCCTTTACATTTTTGCAGGCATATCCGGACGCTAGAGCCCTTCTATGCGGGCGTGACCGTAAAAAGATTAGGCACCTGTGAAGGCTTACATTTTTTCAGGTGCAGTCAGCCCGAGGATACCCAATCCATTCTTAAAGACCTGCTGCAATGCCATTACCAGACAAAGGCGGGCATCAGTAACAGCCTGCGGAACATTTTCAGGATCTATCACTTTGTGTTTGTTATAATAACTATGCCAATCCCCTGCAAGTTCCATGAGGAAAAAGATGGCACGGTGTGGGGCAAGATCAAGTGCTGCTGATTCAATAGCAGCCGGGAAAGAAGCGATACGCTTCAATAACTGAATTTCTTCCGGTTCTTTAAGGAGTGAAAGCTCAGCATCTGCTGCACTGATTGTTTTCATACCCATGTCTTTGGCACGTCGCATAATGGAACAGAGACGGGCGTGACCATACTGCACATAATAAACCGGGTTCTCTTTCTCTTCACTGGTGGCAAGGTCAAGATCAAACTCAAGCTGGCTGTCGGCTTTGCGCATCATGAAATAGAAACGAGCAACATCAGTCCCAACCATATCCAGCAGCTCATCCACCGTGACAAACGTAGCTTTTCGGGTGGACATCTTCACCTGCTTTCCATTACGGGTGAGCGTGACAAACTGATGAAGAACAACTGTGACCCTGGAAGGATCATAGCCCAGTGCCTCAAGACCTGCCATCACATCAGGAACAGTGGCAATGTGATCGGAACCGAAGATATCAATCATCCAGTCGAAGTTTCGTCGAAACTTTTCACGATGATAGGCAATATCCGGTAACCGGTAAGTAGGTTCTCCGGTTTTCTTTATGATTACACGATCCTGCTCATGGCCAAACTCTGTAGTTTTAAACCAGACAGCATCATCTTTTTCATAAACCAGCCCTTTATCTCTTAGTTCCTGAACCACCGAATCTATATGACCTTCATCGTACAGAGAATGTTCGTTATAATAATTATCAAACTCTATACCCATTCGCTTCAGGGTGGATGAAATATCACTGAAGATTACTTCCACTGCCTTTTCAGTAAAGGGAAGCACATCCTCATGTGTTACCAGCTTGTCTCCTTTCTCATCAAGGAGGGATTGGGCAATATCCTTTATATATTCCCCCTGGTACCCATCTTCTGGAAACTGGAAGGGTTTGCCCTGGATCTCCAGATATCGTGCCCGTGTAGATTCTCCGAGAACGCGCATCTGCCTTCCGGCATCGTTAAAATAGTACTCACGGTAAACAGAATGACCTGTTGCTTCAAGCAGACGGGCAATGGCATCGCCAAGTATTGCCTGTCGCCCATGGCCGATACTTAATGGTCCAGTTGGATTGGCACTGACAAATTCGACCATAACATTTTTGCCTTTGCCAATGTCAGATTTGCCAAAATTTTCGCTATCTGCAAGAGTAGAATACAAAACATCCTGCCAGACCTCTGTTTTAAGAAAAATATTTACAAAACCGGGACCCGCGATTTCCAATTTTTCAATAATCGTGTCATCTTCGGAAAGCAGCTCGAGCAAAAGCCCTGCTATCTCACGGGGATTCTTTTTTTCAATACCTGCCATGACCATGGCCATATTGGTTGAATAGTCACCCTGCCCTTCCCTTTTAGGAACTTCAACGGAATACTTTCCGGCTGCAGCACTGGACCATTTCCCTTCACTCACACCCTTTTCAAAACAGGCATCAACAAGCTTTTGTAAACGTTCAAGAATCATTCTGTATATCTTCTTTGGTTATTGTTTCCAAACAGACAGAGAACCTCATAAGAAATGGAATTCATCTGTTCTGCGATCTCATCACCGCTAATAGTATCTTCAGTTTGTGTTCCTAAAATCACAACTTCGTCACCCGCCAGGACTCCATCGATCGCGGTGACGTCAACCATACACAAATTCATGCAGATGCGCCCGCGAATGATTGCCCTTTGCCCATGAATAAGTACTTCACCTTTATTTGACAGGCTTCGGGAAAGACCGTCTTCATAACCAACAGGTAATACAGCAAGTATTGTTTCATGCTCTGTTTTAAAGGTGTGCCCATAACTTACACCAACGCCTGCAGCAACTGTTTTCACCTGCAACACACGAGTTGTAAAAGACATGGCAGGCTGCAATTTTTCCTCTTTTTCAGATTCTATGCCTGCCATCCCATCAGGATAATATCCATAAAGTGAAATCCCTGCCCTTACCATATCACAACAGGTTTGGGGAAAATAGAGAATTCCTCCGGAATTTGCTGTGTGAACAGTAAGTTTGCTCTTTTGTATCCGTTTTGCAGTGGCAGACACTTTTTCAAAACGGATAAACTGCTCAGAAGTTTGAGATAAATCATGTTCATCTGACCTTGGAAAATGGCTGGCAATACCATCACATTTAATTCCAGGCAGTTGCATTAACTTCGTTATAAAATCCTGAACCTCGTCAGGCAGAATGCCAAGGCGTGTCATCCCGCAATCCACCTTCACATGGACAGCGATCTCAGTACCAAGCGACAACGCTTGCCTGGATAGTGCTTTAGCGCTTTCGAGGTCGTATATAACCGGGACAAGATCATAATCAAAAAACAACGAAACATCAGACAAATCAAAGCCAAGAAAAATAAAAATATTTCCCTTGATACCTGACTTTCTTAATTTAATACCTTCACAAACTTCAGCCACACCAAAGTCAGTGCATCCTGCATCGCTGAAAGTGCTTGCAGCTTCAATCATTCCGTGGCCGTAGGCATCAGCCTTGACCATGGCAAGAAGTCTCACCTGATAGCCCGCACGTTTCTGCAGCAAACGGTAATTATATCGAAGAGCTTGCCTGCTCACACGAATTTGATTAAATGACTGACCAATCATATCAAATCATGAATCTTTCTTTTGAATTTCATCCGGAACAATTTAGATGTTATTTTTCCATGCGAGCCAGGCGTTTCTGCTGGAAAACAGCAACCCCCAGCCAATGGAAACATAAAACAGCCCCAGAAATTCTTTCGGCAGTGAGGAGTGGCGCATCAGATAACCTGCTGTCATCATCACCAATACCAGAAGCCATGTTTTCACAGAATAAACACCTCCGATACATCTTCCATCCCGGGTAGCGACTATACGGTTTATGCTTTTTTTTGCCGACTTATCCAACATATAAAGTGATTTTAATGTTCCAGTTAAAAATGCTGGAATAATTATCCACAACTTATCAATTGTACTCAGCCAGCTTACACCTCTGGACATGAGTACTATTCCAACAACAGTCCAGAGAGAAGCGGCTACAAAAAGATGCACCGAACTGGACGCGTTGGGTTTCAACCTGGATAATTTTCCTGCCATTGTTACTTTGAATATGCCTAAAATAAGAGAAGCCCATTCCCCCGACAGGGAGAATGGGCTTTGACTCAACTGATTTCTATATAAATTAGACTTCAGTTACGGTGATAGCGCCCTCAGGACAAACTTCAACGCAGGTCTCACAACCGAGACATTCGTCTTCTTCCACAACCTCAGCTTTACCGTCTACCATCTCGTAAACCTGAGCAGGGCAAGCATTTACACATTCTTCATCACCAGCACATTTGTCTTTGTCTACAACTACTTCCCAAGCCATAACAACCTCCTAAAATAAATAATAAATAATACATAATAAACAGATAACAATAATATCTGTCTCAGTTTCAATAAGCTATAAGGCCATATTGGAACACACATTTTCGTGTATAGATCAATTAATTCACGACCTCTGGTTTGTCAAGTATAATTCGATTTTAACTAAAATAGCTAAACAGGAAAAACATTGACCGGGGAGACATCTGTCTTATAGTGTGATTTCTTCAATATACCTGACGACAAACCAGTGTGGTTGTACAGAGTTTACCAGCCACTATAAGATTTGATGGAAAACTGATTGCTTTGGGGAACAAAATCCTCCGGTAACAATTTTCATCTATGCACAAGAGATATTCATATGGCAAAAAAAAAGAAGGCACTGAAAAAAGCAAAAAACAACGCATTAGTCGCCGAGAAAAATGAAGAGGCAATGATCGAAGGAATTCTTGAGGGGAGCCCTGATGGAATTGGTGTGGTGATTGTCAGACTTGAATGCGGATGTAAAAAAATGGCGGCCGTTGCAAGAGACGGAGAGCCCGCATCCAAACTTATCATGTACAGAGATCAGGCTGAAAGCATCTGCTCCAAATGCAAAAAGGACAACGGTGATTTTATGAGGGTTACTGAGGCCTTTATCCATTGGACGGAGCCTGAGCCAAGTGACGCAACCAAAGAAAAAATCAATGCTAAAGTACTTGGTACGATGCCTGCGACAAACTGATGTGTGATACCGGTCACTGAACCGGTGTATCCGCTGAGGAAAGAGATAGACTGTTCCGGGTTCTACTTTATCTGAACAATCTTGGTATCACCCACATAGTCACGACTTTCAAAGCCGGTCATGGTGGTCATCTTTTTGGTCAATACGCCAATTTCTTTGAGATTACGGATGATTGTTACGACGTCATCCCTGAATTCCTGCTTTTCCAGATCTTCTTCAAGTAGTTGCGCTGTGCCAATTGCCGCAAACAATGGTGAGTTTATCTCATGTGCAACCGTACCGGCAAGCTCTATGACACCCTGAAGTTTTACCCTCTCGAGCTGTTCCTCTTCGAGTTGACGTTTAGCTGTAATATCACGTATTACCTCAATGACAAACTCAACCTCTCCATCTGAGCCAACCATGGGAGAAGCTGTCCTTTCGTACCAGAATGTTCCGTCTTCCTGCGTGATCTTATGGGTAAAGGCAGCGGATTTACCTGTGCTCAGCACCCTGTTCACAGGACAATTTTTAGCATCGCATTCCTGGTCCTTCCAGAGATCATCATAATCAATACCCAGCAGGTCTTTTTCCGAACGATTCATCTCTTTCTGCAGGATCTTATTGGCCAGAATCAGATGTTTTTCTTTATCAACAACTAACAGTTGAGGTCTGATGCAATCGAGAATATTTGCCAGAAAACGTTCATTTTCTTCTATCTGGTTAAAAAGCAGAGTAATCTGCTGATAGGTTTTTGCATTGAGAATGGCAACGCCGCCGACCTCTGCAGCTGTTACAGCGAAATTAATTTCACTGCTGGAAAAGCATCTCGGAACTTCAGAAAGAATTCTGAGAACTCCGATCACCTCTTTTCCCGCTTTGATAGGAACAGAGAGCAAAGATTTTATTCCCTCTTCCTCCATATTTTCTTTATAGTAAATCCTATCGTCACGACTCACGTTGTAAATAGAAACAGGTGAACCGGACAGAGCTGCCTCGACATTTTTTTCGTTCTCGACACGCCCGCGTTTGAGATAGGTTTCGGACAATCCATGGGATGCAACAAGTTCAAGCTGGTTGGTTTGAGGTTTCAGCAGGCGTATGGTACACCCTTTGCAGCCAAGAGAATGAGGCAAGCGTTCAACAATGGTATCGAGCACATCAGATAGTTCCAGGCTGGAATTGACAAGAGTTGAGATTTCCTGAACCTCTTTCATAAAATCGACCTGATTCTCCATCTCCTTAAACATTCTACCATTGGAAATGGCAATACCAACCTGTTCGGCAAGTGCCATGGAAAAGGAAATTTCATCAGCTGTGAAAACACGTTTATTCCTGGTCAACAATCGGAGCATACCAATTATTGAGTCCTGAAAAAGAATTGGCAGAGTGAGGACGGATTTTACGCCCTCACTCTGTACCAGTTCCTGGTCGCGATGTCCGACCTCCTGATCAGCATCGGTCTTTGCAACCGGGTAGCCTGAAAGAATCATCTCCATTGTTTCATCTGTATCAATACTGATACGCGAAAGATACTCCGCTGAAAGACCGTGGGCAGAGCCCATGACAAATTGACTGGTCTCGGCATCAAGCAGACGAATGGTCGCAGCATCAACTGCCATAAGATCCGGCAGGGTACGCACAATGGTATCCATCACCTGTTGATGGTCAAGTACCATTGACGTCAGCTTTGTAATCTTCTGGAAAACTTTGAGATATTTCTGTTCCTGCATTAAAGCCATAGAATCACATTGGTTGAGAGTTCAGGTGCCTTCAAAAATTTACCTTTACGACCCAGAGTGCTTGCTGTGTTTGAAAAAACTTATCATCGGAATAACGATAAAAAACCTGCAATAAATTATTTCGTACACCCTTGTTTTGAAGGAAAAGTCCTATTTTTCAAGGCACCTCTTTAGTTATATTTTTTCTATACGAGTCTTAATATATTTCAATGGAGGCGTAGCACTCCATTTACATGTTGTATTTGGCCGTAAAAGAAAATTTGTATTAAATCCCTTGAACTGCGGGTACTTAGGATCTCCTTCCAGACCATATTTATGGCCGAATCCACCGGCAGTAGCCAGAACTCCCAGACGGATTCCCCAGGTGACATGGGCAACGCCCTCCACAGATGCCCAGGGTGAACTGATTTTAACAGCATCACCATCTGCAATGCCCAGATCCTTTGCATCCACGTAATTGATCCATACAGGGTTGCTTCCACAAGCCTTCATCAGGGAAACATTCCAGAAAGTAGAAGTATGCTCATGTTCAAGAACACGGAAGTAACCAAGTATCATCGGATGCTCTTCATCCGGCTGAAGATCCGGCCAGTCTTCCCATGGATCTCTGTAATCGGGTAAGCCGTCGAAACCATTTTCTTCGGCAAGGGGATTCATAAAATTATACTTACCGGTTTTGGTATTACCGGACGATCCGTAACCTGCAGGGGGATTCATAGATCCCCATTCTTTATACTTGAAGTACTCCTGTTCATCGGTGATGTGATATCCGACCTGGCGAAGCTCTTCAAGAGTTACCGGCTGATTGCGAAGCTGGTTCTCAAGAAATTCATCTTCACTTTTCCAGGTAAAATATTCGCCGTAACCGAGTCTGTTTGCAATCTCCTGGAAAATAAAAACCACAGATTTAGAGTCATACATAGGTTTGATGGCTCTCTGGAATAAGGAGATAAAAGATTCGTACATCCAATCAGCGACAACCCGGCTTTGCTCAAGATAGGTACAATCAGGCAGCACAACGTCACAAAGTTCGGTGGTGTTGGACATGTAACAATCGATGGAACAGGAAAATTCGAGCTTTTCAATGGCTCGTTTTATGGATGGTTCACTGCCACAGGACATCACAGGATTACCAAAGTAACAGAGCATTGCCTTAAGTTTGCCTTCGTCCACGTCTTTTTCAAAATACGCAGGGATCCAACCACTCCACAGATTACCTTTATCAAGTTTGGTTTTAGGAGCATTATTGGGTGGCTTAGCCTGTTTATCACCCCAGGGTGAGGCAAGCTTAAACTTACGGATAATAGACGGACCGCCTGGCGCATCAAAGGTTCCAAGCAGTCCATTCATTGCAATAAGTGCCTGGGTTGCATGGAAGGTGTTTGGAGCCTGGCTGACACCGGTCCAGGAATTCACACCTACTGCAGGTGCTGCAATGGCTAGTTCATGGGCAAGACGTGTGATGGTGCCTGCTGAAATACCACATATTTCTGCAGCCCATTCAGGTGTACGTGCAATACCGTCTTCTTCGCCTAACAAACGTTTTTTGAATGCGTCAAAGCCGTATGTCCAATTTTCAACAAAGTCTTTATCATACAGTCCTTCCTTCACCAGGACATGGCACATACCCATGGCCATTGCCCCGTCAGTTCCTGGTTTAATAGCAATCCATTCAGAAGCGATTTTGGCAGTCTCACTTCGCCTGGGATCAACAACAACCAATTTGGCACCGCGCTTTACTGCTTTTTTAAGCAGAGCAACTTTGCGCTGTCCAGCTGAGGTTGCAAGCTCATTGATACCAAAAAGCATAATGAATTCAGAATTTTCGTAATCAATCCAAGGACGTTTTTCACTGAAATTCTTTTCATTGGCCATACGCGCTGGATTATCGCACATCTGCCGGTGGGTAACTTTATTCGGAGTGCCGTACGCGCTCATCACCGCTTCATGGCACCAGTTGTTAAAATCATTGCCACGATGAAAACCGACTTCAGATGGATCAATACGCTTCAGGTTG
Organism: Desulfocapsa sulfexigens; assembly: GCA_015662865.1. Taxonomy (GTDB): domain Bacteria; phylum Desulfobacterota; class Desulfobulbia; order Desulfobulbales; family Desulfocapsaceae; genus Desulfocapsa; species Desulfocapsa sulfexigens_B. The sequence goes on along the minus strand of DQTH01000299.1, from coordinate 1,164 downwards.
TCGACAAGTCGAGTGAGTGCTTCATCCCAGCTTGCTTTACGGAACCTGCCGTTTTCTTTAATGAGCGGAGTTTTAAGTCTGTAAGCAGAATATGCATTATTATGGGCGTTTGCTCCCTTGATACAGAGCCTTCCACCACCTTTGGGATCCCCTGCCAACCCCTTGCAGCCGGTAATAATGTTGTCTTTTACCTTAAGTTCCTGCCCGCAAAGCCCAAGACAGATAAAGCAGTGTGATTTAACACTTTTCAACTTCTCGGGCGCAACAGCACCTTCTGCAAGAGTGATGTAATCATCATCAAGTTCAAGAGAAGCAACAGCTTTACTCATATGATCAAGAATAAAACCATAGGATTCATCAGTTGCCTGTTGTGAAAGCCTTGCAAAGGCAAACATACGCTCATTAAAGAGCAAGCTCATTGTTATCTCGGCAAGCCCTCTGTAAAATTCAGTTTTTGCAGCACTGGCGAGTACTGCGCAGAATTCAACAACCCAGGACATGAGGTGATTTCGTAAAAATTCAAACTCGATTTCCTGTTTCACATCTTTGTATGCTGCCTGCTCGGAAAAATAGCGCATAAGCTCAAGCTCAGCAGCAATATGATCATCAAGATCAAGATAATCCTCACTCTTGTGCAAACCTGCTTTGTTAAGTACCTCACGCATATCAACAACAGGCTGCTGCATGACTAGAGGTTCTCTTGTGGTATAACAGGATTCATATGGGAATGCGGGATTGTTTCCTGCATTCAAAAAAAGATCTGCATATTCGTAGCGCAGCTCGTTGAATATCTCTTCAGGAGTTCCAGACTCAAGCATACCGCTCATTCTGGTAAGACCGGAGCAGAAATCCTGGATAGTACAAACTTCACGAAGCTTGGTAATCTGCTCCATGAACTCTCCACTGCCCATCTTCTCAATCATCCAAAGAGGGATTTCATCCCTGTAAAGCATGGAGAGAAATTTATATATCCGGGACCTCGCCAAATTCATTGCTTTAATATCCATTTTAATACCTCTCTATGCTCACACGCTGATAGCGCTTTTTTTGCTTCTTGATTTTAAGACCTCTTCTACTTTCTCTTCCAGCTCGTCACGATCTATGGGCTTAACACAGTATTGATCTGCTCCAAGACTGATGGCTTCTCGAGCCGTCTCAACCGTT
>DQTH01000166.1 GCA_015662865.1 Desulfocapsa sulfexigens | reverse complement strand
CAACATTCTGGAGCGATTTATGCCAATTTTGCTGCACGAGTGCCCAAGTTGAGTAACTTGCACTCATAACGGGAGTGGCTGACCTGACTATCCGTCCTATCCTGCAAACATGAACAAAACGATCCAATCTGCCTCAAAGGCTGTCCTGACAATCCTGCGGGAAAACATTCGCCAGATTTTTGCAGCTCATCTTGTTTATGCAGCACTCGGAGTTGCCGTGTTTGCCCCGCTGGCAGGTGTGACAGGTCAACTCCTGTTGAGATTTGCCGGACAATCAGTGCTTTCTGATCTTGATATCGTCTACTTTTTATTCACACTGAAAGGAGTGCTGGTAACAGTGCTCTTTGCTGCCTTGACAATCACGATTCTGGTATTTGAACAAGCCGCTCTGATGGCTATTTGTGGCGCTGCCCTCATGAACTCACGAGCTCAGCTCATGGCTGTTCTAAACTTCACAGTGCAACGGATACATAAGATTTTCCACTTTGCTCTACTACTGGTCATTCGTGTCCTGTTTATCACACTGCCATTTCTTGCCATCAGTGTGGCCATTGCATGGGTAATGCTCACTGGATATGACATCAACTATTATCTTGCCGAAAAGCCACCGGTCTTTCTCATTGCAGCAGTGAGTATTACTCTAACCTTGTTAACCATGGCTAAAGTGCTTTTCAGGCATTTATCCAGCTGGGCTGTTGCACTTCCATTGATTCTATTCAATGACCACTCTCCAGCTCAATCATTTGCGGCAAGCGAAAAACTTACAAAAGGACACGAACAGTTTTTGCTTGCCATACTTGGACGCTGGGCCCTGATCACAATCATGTCCGGGACAATTATTTTGGGAGCCATTCAAATACTCGGTTCAATTCTGGCACCCTTTTTCTTCAATTCCATGACATTACTGGTGCCGGCGCTGGGAGGGCTGGTGATTTTATGGTTGCTGGCAAACTTCTTAACCACGACCATCATCTCAGGCAGCTTTGCAACTCTTCTGATGTTCGCTCACAGGCGCTGTGGATCCACCATCGACATTACTCTCTTATCCACAGCTCAGGCGCAGGACAAAAGAGGATTATCGCCTCTTCTTCTCACCCTGACCATCTTCACATCTGTTGCCGCAGCTGTACTTACCGGATATTATCTTTTGAACACCATTCCGGTTGATAATAACACAATGATTATCGCCCATCGCGGAGCAGCCGGCAAAGCACCTGAAAACACCTTGCCGGCCATTGACCAGGCAATACATGACAAAACTGACTGGATAGAAATTGATGTTCAGGAAAGTTCTGACGGAGAGATAGTAGTTATCCATGACAGTGATTTCATGAAACTTGCCGGTGTAAACCTGAAGATCTGGGATGGAACCCTCCAGCAGATAAAAGGTATTGATGTGGGCAGCTGGTTCAGTCCTGAATTTGCTGACGAGCGTGTTCCCAGCCTCCTGGAAGTTCTGGATAAGGCACGAGGCAATTGTCGTGTACTCATTGAGTTGAAATACTATGGCCACGATGAACTGCTTGAACAGCGGGTGGCTGATATTGTTGAACAGGCAGGTATGATTGATGACGTTGCCATCATGTCGTTAAAACATGAAGGTATCAAGAGATTTCGTGCTTTACGTCCCAGCTGGAATGTAGGTCTGCTTCTAACAAAGGCAATCGGTAAGCTCTCTGATCTTGATATGAATTTCCTTGCAATTAATATGGCATCAGCTAAGCCATCGTTTATCCGTCGAATACAATCCAGCGGCAAGAAAGTCTTTGTCTGGACAGTGAATGACCAACTCAGCATGTCTCGCATGATGTCACTGGGAGTGGATGGAATTATTACTGATGAACCGGCATTGGCAAGAGAAACTCTAGACAGGCATGCGAAACAGAATCCCATGGAAAGTCTGCTAATCCACACCGCTGTATTATTCAACAGGCCGATTCTCAAACAAGCATATCGCGACAAATCACCATGAGATCCAGGACCAAATGGCTTTTAGCTGCACTTTTTCTTCTGTTGCCAACGTTTGCCATACTCTCATCACAAAAAGCAGATACAGAAACAAAATTCACAGTTAGCTCCGGAATTGATACAGTGGAGCGTCATCTGGAAATTGAACGGCATCAACAGCTTCTTGCCAGAAAAATTCGTCCGGGTACTACTCTGGCTGAATTCACAACAGACGGGTGCAGCGGAGGGCTTTCTGTGGGATGGGAATATCTGGCTGATACAATCCCTCACTTTCAGACAATCCATGGGAAACAGCCCGCCTGGGAATCATGCTGCATTACTCATGATCGTGCCTACCATTCAGGTGGACCCCTTGAAGCCACTGCTGAAATGAGTTATGAGGCTCGCAAGGAGGCAGATCTGGATCTTAGAGATTGTGTTATAGCGATGGCTGCAAGGCGTGGACCTGATCTTATGAAAGAATACAGAATCTCGGACACAGAAGTAAAACGGATCTATAATGTGATCGCCGAATTGATGTACCGATCAGTTCGCATTGGTGGCATTCCCTGCACAAATCTGTCATGGCGCTGGGGGTATGGCTGGCCCGAGTGCAATTAAACTTTTCCTGCCACCCTGATACCTAAATCCTGTACTTCAGAAAATAAGAAAATCTTTCTTTATTTCAAATTAGAATTTGATTACGTACAAAACTCAGCCATTTTGTTTGTCATTCCCGCGGAGGCGAGAGGTAAGGTATAATGAGAAGGCTGGTTCACCCGCGAGCAAGAGT
>DQTH01000201.1 GCA_015662865.1 Desulfocapsa sulfexigens | reverse complement strand
TTAAAGAAATGGTTATTATCCCAAACCTTGCTGCACAGGCATTGTAGAAATATCTTGCCATAAAAAACACGAAAATAATAATTAAGATACTAAAATACGGTTCGAGTTCATTCCTGCTGGTTAACAAATTGACACATCGACAAGATGCTCTTGACAAAGATCCAACAGTAGTAGGCAGATTTTGTCATTCTTTGAACGAGGTTGAAAACGAATCTTTAGCTGGCTATACTAAAATAAATAGTTGCATACTTTCTAGAACATTCAGGACTACAAAGCAGTGTTAACTAACGGGGGGAAAACTAGAATCAAAACTACATTCATCCTATTTTTCCAATCCCACCTATGATTCAGCTTTATATTTGTTTCAACCTCCTCCTCTTCTCCCCCCTAAACAACCATGTCAAATTGCAGCTACCGAAAAACCACATTGTGCCAGTTGTTCAAAAAAAACACCAATCGCACAACAAACGCTATTGACAAAAACATTCTATCCGGTTAATCAACATTATACAACAAATAATTTAACACTTAGAACAACATGCACACACACACTCACCCCAACATTACTGTTTATGGTTGCGGAAATATTCTCTTAGGAGATGACGGATTTGGTCCTGCAGTAATTGCTAAGCTACAAACAGACAAGGAAGTGCCTGACACTATCATCCTTGAAGATGTAGGAACTGGAATCCGTGAATTTTTATTCGATTTTATTCTAGCGCCAAAACTTGTTCCGGATCATTTGATTATACTAGATGCAGTAGATTTTAAAGATCGTAAACCTGGTGAAGTCTTTGATATTACACCGGACAAAATCCCAGCGAAAAAAATTCACGATTTTTCTCTTCATCAATTTCCCACTGTAAATTTATTACAAGAGCTCTCACAACATATTGGTATTAAGGTTCACATCATTGCTGCTCAAATTGAGTTTATTCCAGATGAAATTGCTCCTGGTTTAACCGAAACGATGGAACTTAGTGTAACCAAGGCAAGTGAAATAGTAAAAAAAACAGTAGCTGAAATTTCACCAAAAACTACAAGGAGGCCTTAACATGAATTACGAATTCAGAGTTAATGACCTGGCCAAAGAATTCGGTGTCCACCGGAATACTATCCGGAACTGGATAAAGAATGGATCCGTTCAGGCTGAGCCCGGCCCTGGTCGACAGTATATTATGCTGTGGAAGGATTACCAGGCACTCTGTGAAAAATTTGGCCGCAAACCGCGCCCTAACCCAAACCAGGGTTACAACCCTACTGAGTTACAAAAGATTTCCACCGAAACTCCACCACCTCTTGTCCTTGACAGCAGAACCAAAACTCTCTACGACAATCCACAATGGGCAGATGTCTGCCTCACATGTGGAACCTGTGCATCTGCCTGCCCCATAGCCGGAGTTGACGGCCTTGACCCTAGGAAAATTGTACGCATGGCGTTTCTAGGTCTTGAAGATGAGTTGCTAGCCTCGGAATGGCCATGGAAATGCACCATGTGTGCAAAATGCGAAGAAGCCTGTCCCATGGATGTTGAAATTGTGCAACTCATGCGGCGCATCCGCTCACGTAGAGATCGTGATAAGGTGCCAGGCCCAGTCCATAAAGGTGTGGTAACCTGCCTTGAGCGGGGAAACAACCTAGGTATCCCGAAAGATGACTTTCTTTACCTTCTTGAAGAACTGGGTGAAGAACTGGCGGAAGAATCATGCCCCGGTTTTGTTACCCCAATTGACAAACACGGTGCTAGATTATTGGTAACGGTAAACTCCAAAGAGCCATTCGCTGAACCCGATGACATGAAATGGTGGTGGAAAATATTCCATGCTGCAGAAGAATCCTGGACCATCTCCTCCGTCAACTGGGAAGGAGTTAACTGGGGACTTTTCTCAGGAGACGATGCCGCAATGAAAACCATTGTGGGGCGCATAGTTGATAACATGCGGCGGCTAAACTGCTCGGCCCTGCTCCTGCCCGAGTGAGGCCATGCATATTTCGCGACCCGGTCCGGGTTGCAAAAATGGTATCCCGAAGCACTGCAAGAGTTCAAAATCTATTCGGTTTTTGACCTGCTGCTTGAATACTTAAACAACGACAGAATCACTCTTGACCCAAAAATACACGAAAGCCTGACGACCTATCACGATCCCTGTAATTACGGAAGAAAATCGCTCAAAGCATTTGGTCACGGCTACTTTGAAGAAGGCAGAATAATCACCCGTGCCTGCTGCCCGGATTTTGTGGACATGACACCCAAGGGTAACGGAAACTACTGCTGCGGAGCTGGTGGTGGAGCCTGGGCCATGCCCTTCGCCGCAGAACGTGTTTACTACGGACGCACAAAGGCCAGGCAAATCCAGGAAACAGAGGCGAAACTGGTTATTGCGCCCTGCCATAACTGCAGGGATCAACTGAAAAAATCATTGAACCAGGAATATGAACTGGGGATTGAAGTCAAATATTTATGGGAACTGGTCTCAGACTCCCTGATTCTGCCAAGCATGGCAGAAGAAACAATGGAAGCAAATGAACAAGGAGACAGTCAGGATGGAGAATAAAAAAACAATTGGCTCAGTCATGGTGGTCGGCGGCGGTATAACTGGAATGCAGTCGGCTCTAGACCTTGCCGACGCAGGCTATTTTGTCTACCTAGTGGAACGTTCAGGAGCCATAGGCGGCGCCATGGCGCAACTGGACAAGACATTCCCTACCAATGACTGCTCGATGTGAATTATCGCGCCAAAACTGGTCGAGTGCGGTCGGCACTTAAATATAGAATTAATGACACTTTCCGAGGTAACAAAAGTTACCGGTGAAGTTGGTGATTTCAAGGTTACAGTTAAAGAACACCCCCGTTATGTTGACATGGACAAATGTATTGCATGCGGAGAATGCGCTGCAAAATGTCCTAAAAAAGTAGATGATGAATACAATGCTGAAACCGGCAAACGCAAAGCGGTCTATGTAAAGTATGCACAGGCAGTACCCTTAAAATATCAGATCGATGCAAATGCCTGTATCTGGCTGAACAAGCCGGGAAAATGCGGAGCCTGTGCAAAGGTATGTCCAGCAGATGCCATCAACTTTGATGACACTGAAAAAAACCATGAAATCGAGGTAGGATCTGTCATTCTGGCACCAGGATTCGAAGCATTTGACCCCACAGGAACCGAAGTGTTCGGATATGGAAACTACCCCAATGTGATCACTTCAATGCAGCTGGAACGCTATCTTTCCGCTTCCGGCCCAACCGAAGGACATTTGCTTCGGCTGTCAGACGGCAAACCGGTGCGCAAAATGGCTTTCCTGCAATGTGTCGGCTCCCGTGATGAAAACCTCTGTGGTAATGGTTACTGCTCATCCGTCTGCTGCATGTATGCAATCAAAGAAGCTGTCATTGCAAAAGATCATTCGCCCGGTCTCCAAACTTCCATTTTTTATATGGATATGCGAACCCACGGCAAAGAATTTGACGAATACTATCAGCGTGCCAAAAATGACTCTGGTGTCCGCTTTGTTCGTTGCCGGGTCAACGGAGTTGAACCTCAGGGAAAGGAGGGCGATCTGCGTTTGCACTATGTGAATGAGCAGGGTCAGCAGATTGAAGAATATTTTGACCTTGTGGTTCTCTCCGTTGGCCTGCAAACTCCCAAACATGTACTGGAGCTTGCAGAGCAGACTGGTATTCGACTTACAGCTCACAATTTTGCCGCAGTGTCTGATTTTGCTCCTGTTTCAACATCGAGGCCCGGCATTTTTACATGCGGAGCGTTCTCAGGCCCCAAGGATATCCCACAATCCGTTATGGAAGGATCCGCTGCAGCAGCAGCTGCTGCAGATATTCTGTCTCCTGCCCGCAATGAAATGACAAAAGAAAAAGTTTTTCCACCGGAACGCAACATTTTAGACGAAGAGCTGCGAATCGGTGTTTTTGTCTGCCATTGCGGCTCTAACATCGCCGGTTACGTGGATGTTGAAGATGTTGCAGATTATGCTGCCACCCTACCCGGTGTTACCCATGTGGAAAGAAACCTCTTCACGTGTTCTCAGGACACCCAGGAGCTGATGGTTAAGGTCATCGAAGAAAACAATCTCAACCGAATCGTTGTAGCAGCCTGTACTCCGCGTACCCATGAAGCACTCTTTCATGAAACTATCAAAGCTGCAGGGCTCAATGAGTATCTTTTTGAAATGGCCAATATCCGGAACCAAAACTCATGGGTACATACTGGAGATAAAACTGCTGCCACAAAAAAGGCAAAAGATCTTACCAGGATGGCGGTCGCAAAGGTGGCCTGGCAAGGACCTCTGCAAAATTTTTCAGTTCCTATTACAAGAAACGCACTGGTCATCGGTGGTGGACTTGCTGGGATGGCAGCAGCAAGCAATCTTGCTCAACAGGGTTTTCCGGTAACACTTGTTGAGAGATCAAGCGTCCTAGGAGGCAATGCAAACCACCTCCATAACACTTGGTCCGGTGAACATATCCCTCAAAGAGTTGATATTTTAATACGAGATATTAAACGTAATCCCATGATCACCATTCATGCTGAAACAGAACTTATGGGCGCAGAAGGTTACGTGGGAAATTTCAGTACCACTCTAAAAAACAAAAGCGGCGTGAAACAAACAGTTGAACATGGTGTGACAATTGTTGCTACCGGTGCCACCAGATTGCTGCCCGATGAATATGGCTACCGAAAACAAAAAGATGTAGTTTCATCAATTGAATTTGACAAGCTCTGTGAGATCAACGACAATAAAGTAAAAACCAGTAATTCCTTTGTTTTTATTCAGTGCGTCGGATCCCGTGACGCCGACCGCAACTACTGCTCCAAAGTGTGCTGCACCCATTCGGTCCAGTCTGCCATTGATCTGAAAAAAGAAAACCCTAACCGCAAAGTATATATCCTGTATCGCGACATGCGAACCTACAGTCAGCGGGAAATGCTATACAAAAAAGCAAGAGAAATGGGAGTTGTCTTTATTAACTATGAGCTTCATGGCAAGCCGAAGGTAAATAAAAAAGATAATGGCTTTGAGGTCGAAGTATGGGATCACATCCTACACAGACCACTGTTGATTACTGCAGATATGATTATTCTGGCAGCTGCTATTATTCCATCGGCAGGTGCAAAAAAACTGTCCAGAATGTACAAGGTGCCCCTTGATAATCATGGATTTTTCCAGGAAGCTCACGCCAAACTGAGACCAGTGGACTTTGCAACCGAAGGACTCTTTGTTGCAGGCATGGCCCATTACCCCAAACCGGTTGAAGAATCCATTGCCCAGGCACTTGCAGCATCTGCAAGAGCCGCAACTCTGCTTTCAAAAGAAGAAGTAACTCTCGATGGAATCAAGGCTGAAGTAGACCCGGCCCACTGTGATGGTTGTGCACTTTGTATTGATGTCTGCCCGTATCATGCCATCACCCTGCTTGAAGAGAAAAATGACAAGGGTGAAGTTCACAAACTGGTCAGCATCAACAAGGCTCATTGTAAAGGATGCGGACTCTGCCAAGGTACATGCCCTAAACGCGGTGTATCGGTTGCCGGATTCACTTTTAAACAACTGGAAAGTCAGCTTGATGCTGCCCTTGCCATGTGACACGTTTATCCAATGGAGAAAAGACTATGAGTTATGAACCAAAAATTATCGCTTTCTGCTGCAACTGGTGTTCATACGCCGCAGCAGATCTTGCGGGTACATCAAGGATGCAGTACCCGCCCAATGTCCGCATCATCCGGGTCATGTGCTCCGGGATGGTTCACCCCGAACTTGTTTTAAAAGCCTTTGATCAGGGAGCGGACGGTACCATGATCCTTGGCTGACACCTTGGCGAATGTCATTACCTGGATGGTAATCACAAAGCTTTGTCCCGGGTGGACATGATACATGAGTTAATGGAAGATTTTGGCTATGAAAAAAAGCGCCTTATGCTGGCTTGGTGTTCGTCTGCTGAGCCGGACAAATTTGTTGAGGCAGTCACCAAAATGACAACAATAGCTAAACAACTCGGCCCTGTTGCCGCAAACCTTGAAGCCGCAGAAGAGGCATAGGAGGACAATATGGGCGTACGAGTAGCTGAAGAATGGTTGCATTCCTGTTCAGGATGCGAAATAGCCATCCTGAATACAGGTGAAGCATTGCTGGATTTGTTGGCACAAATTGATTTTGTACACATTCCGGTTCTCATTGACCATAAGTATTACGGCCAGTTGGGCGATGGAAAAGAACTTGAAATCCCTGAAGCTGAAGTGGGTATTGTTTCCGGGGGTGTAGCCAATGAAGAGCATATGGAAGTGCTTCTTGAAATGCGTAAAAAGTGCAAGATACTGATAGCTCTTGGTACCTGCGCCACCCACGGTGGCCTGCCATCTCTCATGAATTCATGGGGAATGGAAGAGGGAATGAAAGATTATTATTCCACGCCAACCACAGATCCATGCGAAGTACCCACCCAGGTGGTTCCCAAACCACTTGATCGGGTATACGCACTGGATGAAAAGGTGGAAATCGATATGATCCTTCCAGGATGCCCCCCAAACCCGACTTTAATTGCCGAAGTACTTACAGCTCTGCTTGAAGGACGCGATCCTGCAATCCCCACCAAAGCAGTGTGTGACACCTGCCCCACCAGACGAGAAGGAAAAGGCAATGTCAATAATGTACGCCGGTTCCTGCAAAATGCCAAATATGATCCAGATCAACCCATTGATGAAATGCGTTGTTTACTTGAACAGGGACTGATGTGTATGGGGCCTGTAACTGCTGCCGGCTGTGCTTCAGGACGCGGTGCACCATCATGCATAAGCGCAAGGGTCCCATGTCGCGGCTGCTTTGGCCCGGTACGGCGTGAGGGCAATCAGATGCTTGATATGATGAATGCTCTTGCCAGTAACGGAATTGATTTCAAGTCTGTTGTCGACAGGCGTTCTTTACTACGATTTTCCGGTTCCCACGGACTACTGCGAAAATTACCACCCCGGAAAACCACGGAGGAATAATCAATGGAAAAAGTAATTAATATACAACCGCTCACCAGGATTGAGGGGCATGCCAAAATTGCCATTCATCTTGATGATGACGGCAATGTGAACGATGCATTTCTACACATCATGTCGTTACGCGGCTTTGAAAAATTTATTGAAGGAAGACCTGCGGAAGAAGTGCCTCGCATAGTAAATCGTATATGCGGCATCTGTCCATGGATGCATCATTTATCCTCCAACAAGGCTGTTGAAGGATGTTTTGATGTTACCCCCACGCCCACCGGCCATAAACTGCGTGAGATGTGCCAGATCATGGCACACATAAATGACAAAATTCTCCATTTCTTCTTTCTGGCTGCCCCTGATTTTGTACTGGGGCCAGACAGCGACTATTCGGTACGAAACGTGGTTGGCATCGTAAAGGAAGCGCCTGAACTTGCAAACCAGGTTGTGAAAATGCGCCAGCTGGGGCAGATGATGCTTGAGAACTTTGCCGGCAAGGCGATCCATCCCATCGCCGGTGTTGTTGGCGGCTTTGCAAAACCCATGAGTGAAGATGAACGGCAGGGGCTACTGAGGGATACCAGAACATTACTGGACTTTGCGCTGTTTTCCATGGATTACGCAAAGACTTCCGTATTTCCAAAATATACTGATATCATTGCAAGTCTTGGTACCATCACAACCGGATTCCTTGGTACTGTTGATGAGCTAGGCTCTCTGCGTCTTTATGATGGTCACCTGCGTCTGATGAAGGCTGATGGTTCCATGACCGATTTCCCTGTGAGCCAGTATGACCAGTATCTTTCAGAGCATGTTGAATCCTGGACATACGGAAAACTCCCCTATGCAAAATGCTGGAATGAAGGATTTTCCATGGATCTGGATGCCCCAAAAGGCGTATACAGGGCAAATACTCTGGCCAGAATCAATGTGTGCGACCAGATCTCTACACCCCACGCCCAGGCAGAACTTGAGGAATTTCGGGAAAAATTCGGCCGACCGGCACAGGGCACCCTGCTCTATCACTGGGCGCGGCTCATTGAACTTGTCTATTCCTGTGAACGAACTATTGAACTCCTGGAACAGGATGACATCACAGGTACGGACATTCGTGCCAAGGCTGAACCAAAAGCCGGACGCGGAATAGGCCATGTTGAAGCACCTCGTGGAACATTGATTCATGATTACACAACCGATGACAACGGCTGCATTGTCAAGGCAAACATGATTGTGGGCACAACACATAATATTGCTCCCATGAACATGAGCGTCAAGGAAGCGGCCACCAGCCTGATAAAGGATGGTATCTACGATGAGGGATTGTTGAACAAAATAGAGATGGCAGTGCGCGCCTATGACCCCTGAATGTCCTGCGCCACACACCGCCTGGACGGCGGTATGCCCATAACAGTTAGCATGATAGACAGCAGAGGAAAGACCTTGAAAAGGTTGACTAATTCATAGAGGTTTTGGCATGAACGAAAACAAAAAGAGAGAAAGACGTCAGGTTCGGGTGGAAAATCCTAGTGGTGCCTGTGGATATGTTGGCCACCGCACCGCGGATGAGCTGAAAGCCAGGGCTGTGGGAGATAATGTGGACGGCACCTGTCCTGTTTGCGGTATGGTTCACCTTTCCATCGATGAAATAAAAGAACTGCAGAGACAAAAAGTTATCGAATCACCACGCTTTGGTGACATAACCGATGAGGCTGAAGCCGAGGCTATAGAGGAGTAACAATTTCAAGTCCTCCAAAAGGATACCACATTTGTTAATCTTATCTCTAAATGAAATAAGCTAACAAATGTGGCTTTTTTTCAATTGTTTACACAACTTAGTCGGACAACAACAGGCCACATATTCACCACTACTGTGATGGATCATGTAGATATAGATCATGGACAACAATGCTATCAAAACAGCAAATACGCTTCATGTTGTAAGCACACTCAATACGCCAAAATAACATAACAATTATTTCTATTTGATCACAAAACTGACCTAACCAGTAATAGACTTTCGCAGTTGACAGTTGTTGTTCAGAGATGAAACAGTGGCTCATACGATATAGACTTCATTCTTTTGACTGCTCCTTCCTCCTCAGCTATCTTCTGCGAAATTTCATTATGAGTTACAGCATTTTTTCCTCAAAGCCATTCATTTGTCTATTTATTATTTTGGAACCCATGTTTCTTAAGGAGTTTTCTACAATTCTTTTCTTTGTGAATAAGAAATTATGACACCATCATTCATACAAACTATTTTTCCCTTTATATCCTGGTTCAAAGAATATTCTGGAAAATCATTTAAAAATGATTTGATTGCCGGGATTACCGTTGCTCTGGTACTAATCCCTCAGTCCATGGCATACGCTCAACTGGCAGGCCTTCCCTCATATTATGGCCTATATGCCTCGTTTCTTCCTCCGGTGGTAGCTGCACTTTTCGGCTCCAGCCGCCAACTCGCCACCGGCCCTGTGGCAGTTGTGTCCATGATGACCGCAGCCTCTCTGGAACCTCTGGCCATAGCAGGCGGCGAGGCTTATATCGCGTATGCCATAGTCCTTGCCTTTGTTGTGGGGCTATTCCAGTTTTTACTTGGTGTTCTCCGTCTTGGTATCATTGTCAACCTGCTTTCTCATCCGGTTGTTACGGGATTTACCAACGCAGCAGCACTGATCATTGCCTCCAGCCAACTCTCGAAATTTTTTGGAGTGCATGTTGACAAAGCAGAACATTATTTTGAAACCATCTGGCGAGTCTTTGAGGCAGCATTTAATTATACCCACTGGCCGACTTTTTTAATGGGCCTGCTGGCCCTGGCAGTGATGATCGGACTAAAAAGATGGAATTCCCGTCTGCCATATGTTCTGGCGGCAGTAATTATTACCACCGCGATTTCCTGGTTCAGCGGATTTGAAGAAAACAGAACTGTTACCATCCAGGATATAAAAACTCCCGGCTTTGCCGGTTTGGTGAAAACGCTGAACTCCAACCTGGATCATGTTGTACAGACCACGGAAGCTAGGGCAATTGTCAGCAAAAACTCCTCCAGCCAGGAAAAGAATGCTGCCAATGATACGGTCTGTATCGATTGTCACTCCCAACGCGATGTCGAACTGGAGCAGCTAAAAAGAAAGAATCGGGCAGAGACGCCCCAGTTACTGCCCCTTGCAAAAGTTCTGGAACTCCACCTCAAAGCCGGTGTTCTGGACCAGTACCTGGCCGGAGAAAAAGAGCATGTTCAGGAAATAAGACAACAACTTCGCTCAATGCAACTGGTTTCGATGCGAGACGAATCTGGTTCCCTTTACTACGTCGCAAGAAAATCAATCGCCCCTGAAAAAATGGCAGACGATAAAATCTGGCGAATCAATGTTGGTAACAACCCCCTGGATCCCGATAACATTCTTCTTGTCGGTGGAGGTGAGGTCGTGGGCATGGTTCCCAGAGGTATACCTCAACTGGCCATACCCAAATTTGACATGAACCTCATAAGGCAGCTGCTCATTCCTGCAATCATCATCTCCATACTGGGCTTCATGGAGGCCATTTCCATTGCCAAAGCCGTTGCAGCACGTACAGGTGCCCGGCTTGACCCCAATCAGGAATTAATAGGCCAGGGTCTTGCGAACATGACTGGATCCTTTGGGGGCAGTTATCCTATCTCAGGCTCTTTTTCCCGCTCTGCAGTGAACTTTCAGGCCGGTGCAGTCACCGGCATGTCGTCTGTGTTTACCAGTGTCGGCGTGGTGGTGGCACTTCTCTACTGCACACCACTGCTCTATCATCTTCCCCAGTCAGTACTTGCCGCTATTATCATGATGGCTGTTGTCGGGCTGTTAAATGTTCATGACATCAAGCATGCATTCGTGGTCAAGAAATCAGATGGAATCATCAGCATCATAACCTTTATTGCCACTCTGGTTTTTGCACCCCATCTTGATAAAGGCATTCTGCTTGGTGTCTCTCTCACCATCGGTATATTCTTCTACCGTATGATGAAACCTGTTGTTGCCGAACTCTCATTGTGGAATGACGGGCATTACAGAAATGCCGCTCATTATCATCTCAAGCAGTGCAAACATATTGCCGTAATCCGTTTTGACGGACCTCTTTTATTTGCCAATATCAGTTACCTTGAAGATGAAGTGCTGAAAATTGTCGACAGTATGCCGGAACTGAAAATTATCCACTTTAAATGCAATGGAACAAACAGCATGGATGCATCCGGGGAGTCATCTCTTACTCTGCTCATAGAACGTTTAAAAGCAGCGGGATACTCCATATACTTCAGTGGACTGAAAGAAAATATAACTGATATTATGAGGCGGACCGGGCTATTGCAGGAAATCGGAGAAAATCATATATTCCCGACCCTTGTGACTGCCATGGAGGTGATCTGGCCAATTGCCCACAAGGCATCGGATGAAAGCCCCTGTCCCCTGAAAAAAGTAACTCTTGTTGATTGAGTTGCCTG
>DQTH01000143.1 GCA_015662865.1 Desulfocapsa sulfexigens | reverse complement strand
GAATACTGTTCCAAAGTTGATATTGCCATCATCTTGTGTAATACGATATGAAAAAGTATAATTGCCTGTTGTTACAGGTGTGCCGACTATTGTCTTGTCAATGCTGTTCACTGACAATCCGGTGGGCAGTGTACCGCTGACTTGTTGCAATGTGCCGGCAACTGTATCTACCTGGATTTCAACTGCTTGATTGACGATTATTTCAGTTATGGCACTGGTTCCGCTGATGTCATTATAATTATTTCCATTTCCCGGCTCCAGATAATTGTTGTCTACAACCGCAGGGTCTGTTCCAATTTGAACTTCAACCCTATCGGGAATACCATCGTCGTCAGTGTCGGTTAGTATCTGATCTTGATTAAACAAGGCTTGTGCTGCAAGGGCTGTTTTATAGATATTGCTGTCAATGTCTCCATTTGTTGTTTGTTGGCCAATCAGATAATCGAGTCCTGCCTCATAGGCAGGCAAAACGTCAGCTGCAGCTCCACTAACATCTTTCGCCACTCCCAATGCCTGGACAGCCATGGCGGTTTCAACATCAGCAACTACATCATTATCGGCTATAGCCCCGCCGGTTTGCTGCTGCAGGGCAAGCCAATGGGCTGCATTTCTATCGGCAGATGTTCCCCAGTGAGACCCTCCCAGACGGTGTAAAAACAATAACATTTGTGCTGTTGGAATTACTCTGGATATATCCTTTACGTTATATCGGCTGTTGCTGAATCCCCAGCCACTTCCATTTGGATCTGTTACTGCACTTGTATTTCTTCTGTTTTTCAAATACGACACGGCACCATCGATATCCATTCCGGGAAGTGCCGTTGCCAAGGTCTGTAATGCCAGCGAGGTATCTATTGTGGTATATCTGTATTCGGAGAGTGGGCCCCACAGGGTACCATCGTTGGTCGTTATCCCTCTGTCTGTCATTTGGGCAGCATCAACAGGCACACCACTGATTGACAGGGTGAAAAGCTGTCTCGCCAGACCATCAGATGAAGTTGCTTCACCATTGGCCAGCCAGTTGATGCCACGACGATACACAAGACCGGTTATATTATATTTTTTGAATGTGTTAAGAACAGTGGCTGTAACCCTGATTTTTTCACTTTGAGTATTTCCCCAGCTGCCGTCACCATTTTGCTGTTGTACGAGATAGGAAAGGCTTTTATCTCTGGCTGCTTCCAGTTCGGCAACTGTAGGTGCGGCCATGGCGTTTGTGGCAATGGATAGGGATAATCCTGTCAGAACTATGAGTTTTAATGTGTTTTTCAGCATGGGCTTCTGGTCACGTTTTTGATTTAACTACTCTGGTTGCTGTTCTTATATATGAAAGAAACATTCTTTTTCAGATTTATAGCCTTATTTATCTTCTCATGGTACATGTTGCTGGTTAGCAGTTAGCATGTTGATCAATTGTTTGCTTAGGTATGTTAGAGCCGCTACATTCTATCGGGGTCTGTCCCGAATGGCGCTAGTTTAAGCAACTCTAATTACCAGTAGTAAAGATCTTACCACCTGTTTTAGCGATGTTTTCATTGGGTCTTCTGTATATTAAAACACCATAAACTAGTGCCATTCTGGTCTGTCCCCCTTTGTTCTACGAATTATGTACTGTATGGTGGAGAAGTCCGTTGTCATTTAGGGCCTGGGGCAGCGTGCGATTCTTGAGCTATTTTTTTATTTTGGAGAATTCACGAAGTTTTGATAGGTGCGTCCCCTATTGTTTCTCTTTCCCCTTTGTTGTATATGCTGTATTCTCCAGAGATTGGATCAATTATCCACATTGGGGGGAGCCATCATTGCTATCACCTTTTAGTGACTTATCGATCTTTTTCGCTGCGCACTTACACTGAGAAAGGATTGCTTCTAAGTCTGTTCCGGTATACGAAACTTTGTGTCCATATTTGTCTGTTCCAATAGCTTCATAGACATTTGCAGAGACCTCATCTAAATTGAAACTCCAATTTGGCAAATCAGGAAATATTTTTTTCATTTCGAAATCTCCCTCAAAAGTTAGATATCTATTCCATCATAGAGGCCTTTCAACAATACCTCAAAGTCTTCTCCAATAATTTGAACCTCATCTAGACTCATTCCCATAAAAGGAACTGTTATGATTCTCATCGTAGGTGTACGCTTATCAAAGCCAAAAGCTGTATCACCCCCATCAGAACCAATGAGCAATAATCCATCGGCGAACTCATCAACCCCATATGCTTCGTTGAGTTCCGCTAGCTCTTCTACCTTCCATAGCATCAGATAATTCTCTTTTCCTATATCCCCTTCCGCACCATTAGAGAATTTCAAAAACTCCTTGTAAGAAAAAGGCAAACTCACCCTGAGTTTTTTTTCAGCTTTTGTAATTTCCTCATTAGGAGCCGGATCATTTAATTCGAGATCTTTAATATATTTTTCAAATGAGTTAGACATAGAATTCTTTCCTTATTTATTCAGGTCACGTTGTGATCGATTCCAGAACTTCGTGTATTCAGCATGTTGCTTTGGTGATAGTACTATCTTGTTTGATGAAGCAGTAGGACTCCCTCCAAATTTCACTGGTGCAATTTCGTGTAGTTGTTTACCCCTCAATGAGGGATCTGCTCGATGAAGTTTTCTGTTAGCCGAGTTTGCCGCTTTTCTGGCAACTTGGTATTCTTTTCCTTCCAGTATTCTGAATGGCCCTTCTGGTTTGGGGCCATTTGGATACCCTTTCCAATTAACAACTGAAAACTCACCAAAATTTCCACTCTTCGAGGCTCCCCTAGCAGTCCGATTAACTACCCCCAAAGCACTGCTTTCACCTTTAATAACTTTTGATATCCCAGCAAGGGCACCAACAGCCACATTATCTAGTTCATACGGAAATGGCATTGATTGAGAGAATGCAACCATGCTGTCGGAACCTAAAGCATTAACAACTGTATTTATCGGCTGAACAATGCCGTTATACAATGAGGCACCGATAAGATTTACCCCTGATTTGAAATCAGAAAGAAACCCTCCACTATTCCCAGTACTCGTAGAAGAACTCGCAGCAGGCACAATATTTGAAATATACCCGCCATCATTCCCAGTAGCCGTAAACGAACTGGCACTCATCCCCCAGGGATCAACATAGTTAACTGGGCTGTTCATCACGTAAGCGTATTGGTTCAGTCCGTCAATAAAACCCTTGGGGTCGGGCTGGGTGAATCTGCCGATCTGCGGATCGTAGTAACGGGAACGGTAGTAGACAAGGCCGGTGGCATCCGGTTCTCTACCCGTGTAGCCGTACTGCGGAGTTACGCCCGTGGATTGGGTAACATTGCCCCAGGCATCGTAGCTATTGGTGGAGGTGATGGTTCCTGCACCTTGGTGACGAGATTATTGTCGATTTTCAAAGATCATGACCTGACAAAAGAAGTTTTGGTCAGGCTGTAGCCCAATGGGCTACAGGAGTAAAAAGTAAAGTTTTTTCAGGGTACGTCCCCTATTCATATATTCCTTCAAATTCTTTCACTATTGATTCGTCATCAGGCGGAATTACTTCTGGCCTCTGAAACGAATACTTTCTTCCATTATGAATATATGTGGCGGGGTAAAAAGCATAATTATTTTCTAATGGTTGTCCACAAATAGAACAGTTTAACCCTTTTATTTTTTGTTCCAAAGGTGGGCCAACATAAACTTCCTTAACCACTGTAACGGCATATATCGCTCCACAATTAATGCACGTAATCAGATTGTGACCACTATTGTCTTCCGGGTAGGTAATATATAAAAGGTCAGGGACTCCGGTAGAACGTGGATAACTTTTAACTTTCCAGCATCTTACTTTAACTTTATTCATGGCATTACTCCTAATGGACGTACTGTTCCACAGCCTATATTGCATTGATATTTCATGCCATTTCAGTTGGTTAGCTTGGTCTGACCCCGTATCTTTTCTATGATAATTTCTGAGGATCACGAGTTATCGTGCTCCGCTCTGGTATATAATCGTTGTGCCTTGGCACAATTGGCAATTAGCTGCGGTAAAACCATTCAATTTCCCATTTTGACTCTATAAAATATTTCTCTAATGCATTCATGTCTTCTACCCAGTCATCATGCCCTTGTTCAAATTTAGTATCTGGTGATGTAATGATAAGAAAGCCACCACTTTCTCCTGTATCATCAAGAATTTCAACGAACTTTCCCGCATCATCACCTTTTAATATTTTCCCCTTAACACTAATTTTTATCATACCCATTAGTTACTCCACAAAAGGAATATGGTTATTGACTGATGGCTTCTTTGCTCCGGGTTTATATATTTCTAAGTGTATATGTGGTTTCCCGCTGGAGCGGAACCAAAAAACTGATATTTCAAGACCTGACTCCGTCTTTTCAAAACGCATATTTGTCGAGCTCAACCCCTTGCCCTGCCCCTGAAACTCGTACTATCTTTTATCTTGCTTCCTTCTTTCTTTAACAAGAATAGCAAAGCCAACCAATCCAATAACTACACCTGCTGTTTTGTAATCATCTGATACGTTAGATAAATTCACAGCAACTGCTGACAAAACCAAAACTAATCCGACATACTGCATACTTATCTCCTTACCCCAGAGTCACACATAAAACACAGAACAGCGAAGCTACAATTACTGCTAAAAAGAGCCGCATAGAACATTTCACATTCTGCGTAACTATTCGTTCTGATCTTGAACATTGTTTTCATCCCTACATTCATCTTCATCACGTTTGATTGCATCATATACTATGTCAATCATGATATCCTTTGCCTGGTCAGCAAACGGACCTCCTGGCATCGGCGTAGCTGCCTTAATTAAATCTATTGTTGGATCTAGGGGATCTTCCGGGTAGAGAACTCTCTCTGCAACCGTAGCCAAGGTACCTATTCCTGCAAAAACAATTGTTGCACCCTGACCACCTGGAGTTAAAGCAGTTGCTGCACCAGCTACCCAAGAAAAATTGGCTGTGTTTTTCAATCCTTGTTGCAAAGCATCTAACCCTAAAGGGTCAATCCAATTAACCGGATCATTGGAGACATACCTATATGGTTACGACATCCAACAAAAAGGGACTGTGAAAAATAAATCCATCCCCTTTAT
>DQTH01000045.1 GCA_015662865.1 Desulfocapsa sulfexigens | reverse complement strand
TCGGATTTATGCACCACACCCTTGATAACCAGCTGCCGGCCATCCTTTTCAATGGCTCCGTTCATGTAACCGCCTGCCAGCATAAGGGCCAGGTGGCCATTTTCCAGAGGGGTCAATGGACGGATTTCATTACTTCTTTTGGGAGTCAGTTCCGTCAGAACATTTTTCAATATTCCTGCCTTGCGAACAAGGGGAATTGCCTCCAACGGATCAATATTCCAAGCCTTGAATGTTTTTAGTGAGTTAATAGGAGCGGGAACGCAAAAAGCATTTTCAGCGATCAGGTCTAACCTGTTTACCGCATCCAAAAATCTTTCCGGTTCCATTGCTGCCAATTCTTTTAGATAGTCCTGGGTTACATCAGCCTGTTCTTTGGTGGCCATTTCCCTTTTACCTACTACGATACATTGCTTAAACGCCTGAAATTCGTCTTCAGGAAAACCTATAATTACAGGTGCCTTGAAATGACGAGCCAGAATTGTTGCACAGTATTTGAGTATGTAATAGGGGATAACCAGAATCAGGTATCCACCCTTTTGCAGAGTACCGTAATAGCGCCGCAGAAACTGAACTTCCAATCTTTGCGATTTTGCGCCATCAGATATACCTGTATCATAAGGCGGGTTCAGGTACAGCAAACCAAAGGAGTTAGGTGAAACCTGCATTTCGGTCAATGAATCTCCCCATAATACCTTGGTCAATCGTGACCGGGCCTCCTGCACTCTTTGATGATCCAGTTCTATTCCATAAGTGGTTATAGTAGTTATATTCGGTACTCGGTCTGCCAGCCGGGAAAGGGTTTTTCCTTTTCCACAGCATGGATCAAGCAGTCGGGCACCATCTTCAAAATTGATCTTATCTTTTAGCAACTCACAAACTGTATCCGGGGTCGGATAAAAGCCTGCCTTTGCCTGGGATCCAAGTCTTGCCATTATGCTTCCTCCTTCACTTCTACCAATTCAGTTTCAGCGGAAACATGATTCGCAACCATCCTG
Organism: Desulfocapsa sulfexigens; assembly: GCA_015662865.1. Classification (GTDB taxonomy): domain Bacteria; phylum Desulfobacterota; class Desulfobulbia; order Desulfobulbales; family Desulfocapsaceae; genus Desulfocapsa; species Desulfocapsa sulfexigens_B. The sequence goes on along the minus strand of DQTH01000045.1, from coordinate 1,971 downwards.
TAAACACTATTGATGTCTATTCCTTCCTTGTAGGCAAGGATGAGAACATCAGTAATCAGGTCGATTACTATTTCTTCCAGACAATCATCGGTTATCGCAATTCCCAGGTGATCAAAAGGATCTCCTTTCATTATGCGATATTCCTCGACAAGAGAGCGTGCTTGTGAAGATCGTTCGTTATGTTTTGTTTCTATTCCCATGGTCTTGCTCCTCAAAATCAGAAGACAAGACTCCCCCAGGGGCGTTTTGTCCCCTGATGGGTTAAAAAAAGAAAAAGAAAAATCCCGGCCCTGTAAACAGGAAGAGGCTTGTGGCCACCGGGATTAATTTGTGATAGTAATATGTTGATTAGAATGGAACATCTTCGGGTACGGGTGGTTCCTGATCAGGTGAAGAATTATCTGTAGCAGCACCGCTATTATTACCACCAAGCATTTCCAGTTCCCTGGCAATTATCTCAGTAGTGTAGCGGGTATTGCCGTCATTATCTTCCCATTTACGAGTCTGTGATTTGCCTTCAATAAAGACTTTATCGCCCTTATTAAGATGCTCACCGCAGACTTCTGCAAGTTTACCCCAGGCAACAACACGATGCCAATCTGTGCGTTCCTGTTTGTTACCGTCAGAATCTTTCCATCTCTCAGAAGTTGCAACAGAAAACGTTGCTACTGGTGTTGAATTTTGTGTGTAGCGCAGTTCTGGATCGTTGCCTAAGTTTCCGATTATCATTGCTTTGTTCATTGTGTTTCTCCTTGATGAAAATTAATGAAAATTTTCCGGAGAAATATATTCCCACCACGGGAAAATAGTATCCCCGGAATGGGTTTGTTTTATTCTTTTTGATTTATGTGCCGCTTATGTAGCTTATTATTCAGCTTATTATGCAGCTTTGGCCTTTTTAATCTCCAAAAAGGAGAAAGACCTGCTTTCCTGAAATTCGTCTATGGAGCTGCCATTGTCGGCTAAAAAAGCCTCAAGACGATCCATGACTAAATGTTTTCTGCTTCTGGTTGCTTTCTTAAGAAAACGACCGCCTGTTTTAATGGCTCCTCTTTGCTTTACAATGTTGAAGAGTTTCGCCTTGCAGGGTTTTATTTTCCCTTGCAGGTGCTTCTCTTGCTCTTGCAAGTTCTGCAATTCATCAACAGCGTTTACCAGTTCCGGGACTTCTTCAGCCTCAAATCTGGGACAACTCTCAATGTGACTGCAAAATCCGCAAAGTGGACTCACATCTGTATCGGGTTCGATTTCTTTGCCTTCAAGCATCGCCTGGTAGTCAGACCAAATCATTTCAGCCTTTCCCATCAATCCCTTAAAGATCGTTTTCTGTGGAGTATAGCCATTGAAAAATTCAACTTCACCTGCTGCAAGGTCAATGGGTAAAATTGCTCCCTTGATTGCATAATCAGGATATTTTTCAGCTAAGGCTCCCATCTGGATATAGAGCTGAGACTCCCAGGAGCTGTACGGCCCGTCAGGGATTCTGTTAGTGCTTTTAATTTCCAGAATGGATTTGATTTTTTGGGTTTTTGATGTGAAAACAAAGTCGATATGAGCTTTGAGAGGAATATCACCTGGTATGGAAACTTCTACCTGCTGCTCAAAATTCGAGTAACCGGCGGCAGTAAACGCCCTGGCAATAATGTCCTCAGCCATATGTCCCCGTTGAAAACGGAGAAGGGTAGCTAAATCGTGTTCACTTGGGTTGATCTTTTCAAGAATGACTTTTCTCGGGCAATATCCAATATCGGACGCACCAAGATAATCACTACGATTTCCAAGTGTTTCTTCGGTATGTTGACGTGCCAGTTTTTGCAGGCTTGCCAGTAGGGTTTTGTGAATATCCATGTCTTTCTCCTTAATGAAATAGGGGAAGATACACGGATATCCCTTTGAGGGAATTTGTATATCCTCCCTCTTTGGGTTTGGTGGTTAAAATTAAAATTTAAAAATGTTTAATGAACTGTTACT
>DQTH01000123.1 GCA_015662865.1 Desulfocapsa sulfexigens | reverse complement strand
TGTTTGCCGTCCTCCCTCACCTCGATCCCAAGTGCTGAGTATATCGACAGCCATCTACCAGCTGAATCAGCCATCACCTTGTTGTAGTCAATTCTCATGGCTCAGAGATCTCCTCACCGGTTATGGGGTCTATCCATGAGTCCGGTTCAGGGTGGGTAAATTCATCTTTCCTTCCAGTATGGTAAGTATTACTTATATCCTTGGCAGATACAGAAACAGAAACAGAGTGGTCGGATTTTGTCCGGAGCGTGTCCGGATTTTGTCCGGACACATTGCCCTTTTTGCGCTCCCGCTTCATAGTGTATTCGTCCCGGAACTTCAACATGTTAGGGCAAGATAGCTTTGTTTTGTCTCCGTCAATTTCCACCAAAAAAAGTTCGTTTTTTTTGAAAAAACTGACAAGTTTTTGGAACTTTTTTGGTGAAAAAGTGGTAACTTTCCGCCAGTTTTTTGCAGAAAGCGTCAGCGATGGTGTGCCCGTTTCTGCGTTTATAGTCTCTCCGATAGCCTCTAAAATCAACCAAAATACGGCATAACCTTCAAGACCAAATTCGTCCATCAACATCAGAAGTTTTTCGTCTCTGCTTGAGCAAGTCAAGTGCTTGAACCACCTCATATCTGTCACATATCCTCAAAAAAAAAGAGCTGCTGTCAATGTCCAGGAGGAATGAGCCAGGTGACGCCCGGCCGGAAAGTCCTTTCTATTAACAGCAGCTCTTGGAATTTCAGGGTATTCTGTTTTTTTCATTCGCTCACCTTTCCTTTTTTTGGTTCTCTCCGGCCGTCACCCCGGGTCATCGAACATAATTTAACTCTATCACAATAACATTAAGCAGTCAACGAATCACCACGTTTTTCCATGCTCCTGGCGTACTTTATCCGCTGGTGCAGCATGTAGGATTTGAATAATTGATCGGGTTTGATCGGTGAAACATTGTTAACTTTTGGACTCGGCCAAACGCCAAACCTCCCCCGGTATGCGCCGTATACCATCTTATGATTCTTACCATTTTCCTTGACGTAATATTTAAGCATCCCCAAGAAAATCCGCTTCTCGTGCAGGGTTGCGGGCTTCTTTTTGTCAGTAAGTTCCTCAAGCTCACCGTCGGCAGCCTCAACCGGTTTTCCAAAAGACCTTACCTCCGTCCCACAAACTGGACACTTACTTGCTGACTCGAAAATTTCGTGACATGACCGGCATTTAACCGGTCTTTTTTCTTTTGGCTTTTGCTTCTTCGTCCATGCCTTTTCCTTGTCGTCAAGTATCCACTCGATCTCATCGGTTACAAAACCATGCTCCCTGACTACATTACCGTGGTCAATTACAATCAGGTCTTCTTTGTCCTTTGACAAACGCATCCCCCGGCCTACCGCCTGTCTGTACAGTCCGATGGATTTGGTTGGCCTGGCCATTACGATGCAGCTAACGTCAGGCACGTCCATGCCCTCGACATAGAGCAAATTGTTACAGATTATCTTTATTACGCCATTTTCCATTTTTGCAAAAGCAGACGCCCGCTCGTCATCGGCACTTTTTGCATCAAGATGGATCGCGCCTACACCGACATGATTAAAAGCCTCTGCCAGGTGCCTGCTATGTGCAACATTTACGGCAAATACAATGGTTTTTCTCCCTTCTGCGAGCTTTAACCAGGAATCGACTATGTCGCCAATTATTTTGGGCCGGTCTACCACCCTGGCAAGGCTTTTTTTCTGGTAATCGCCCATCTGTTCCTTTACCTTTGACAGGTCAATTTCCCTGGGAGCAAAATACCTCACAGGTGACAAAAAACCCTCATCGGTCAATCTCTTTGTGCCCGCGACATCCAGAAGCTTGTCATAGACCGCGCCCAGGCCCCTGCCATCTGCCCGGACAGGCGTGGCTGTGCATCCGATGATTATTTTGTCTCGGTACGCGTCAAGCACCTTGCGATATGTGGCTGATACAGAGGCATGGCTTTCATCAGTCAAGATGATGTCCGCGTCTATCCAAAATTGATTGAACTCAAGTTCGTATAAGTCCATGCGCTTTGAATACGTCTGGATGGTAGAGCAGTAAACTGACAACCCGCTCTCAAATTCCTCTCCTGCCATAATAATCCCGCATCCGATATAAAACTCGTTTTCGATTGTTTCTCGGAACTGATGGGCCAGATTTCGACGATGGACAAGGAACAGGCATTTATTACCTTTTTCAACGGCTCGCCTGATTATATCCCCGTATATTATGGTCTTCCCTGCCCCGGTAGCGGCTACAATCAAGGGCCGCTTATATCCGCTGGATATTGCGTCCCTTGTCTGTAATACCGCATCTTTCTGGTATTGCCTGAGCTTAATCATTTTCTGGTTGCATGTTTAGCAGGTGGTAATTGATCAAGAAGCTTGATGTTTCTCTTTGTTTTCACCCTTTTTCGCCACACCGCTGAACATTGCTTTTATTAAATCCTTGTGTTTGGAAACTTTCGCATAGTCAGATTTTGAAAGAGTTTTTATGTCATCTGTCAACTGTTGCCATTTTAAGGCAAGGTTCTCAATGTTTTCCGCCATGTCAAGTTCTTTAATTATTTCACTTGCACCCTTTCCAGCCCTATGAACTGGCTTTTTATCTCGGCCAGAAGCCATATTTCCATCATCGTCAACCTGTGCTATCCCGACCATGGCGCACAATGAGTATCTGCGCCCATATGTAATGGCAGAACCCAAACCCTGCGGGTCTTTCTTAACCGGATCAACAAGCAATTCGCCCTTTATCCACTGCCCTGATTCATGGACGAGGGTTGTTACAATTATTACACCGTGCTCTGAAGGTTTAGTCGTCTGAATGACTGCGAGTTTGTTCTTTGACAGCGAACTACGGCAGCAATCCCAGCAGCTTGCAAGATCAGCGTAGGTGCTCTTGAAGAAAGGGTTTTTACTTTCCTTTCTAGCGCCTGTTATTTCACCCTGCGCGATAGACAGAGCCAATGCCAACTTTCCTATTTCAGGTGATCTCGATTCGTTCTCCATTTTATCATCTCCTATTTGAAAGCCCACTTGGGATAATCCAAAGTGATTATTTTTTCCGAATAACTCGGCCAGGTGTCAAACCTAATGCACTCAAGGTATATGTCTATGGCATTGTTTATCTGGTTATATCCAAGGTTCAACTCTTCTTCGCCGAGCACATACACGCCGACGGCATAAGGAGGCTCCTTTTCTACTGCGACAAATATAAAACCTCTTGGTTCCTCGCCGAAGTGGAGCTTATATATCATCCTGTACAGGGCTTCTTGCCGGTGATATCCAAAATTTACGCATGACCTGGCGAAAGACTCCGGGCTGGCATCAATGGTCGTTTTAAGGTCAACGATTATTCCATCGTCACGCAAGTAATCAGGACGGCATTTAAAAAGCGGCCCGTAAAGTTCTGCGAATATAGAGACCTCAGCGTTCCCCTTGGCGGAAAGAGCGTTGTTTGCAGACTCATGCCGGGAAATTGATTCGGCCATCCCCTTGATCTTTTCAAGATCGTCCGGCTTCAAGATTATCTTGTCAGAGTTTTCTTTCTTCCACTCCTGACCCGCCTTCGTTCGCATATTGAGATCATTGGGGACGATTGCAACCTCATCATTAAACTTGTCCGGTTCAAGGATGAAGGTGTGAGCGGCAGACCCTAAAAGCATCGCCTGGGTTGGCTCGTCCTGCCTGCCAGACAGATACCTGCTTTTGTAGTGTGCAGGTGATTTTAGAATTGAATCTAGGCCAGACTTACTGATTCCTGGCCCGGAATGATATTCCTCATTGCCTAGGTCGTAATAGATTCCTGGTTTCATTTTATCTCCATGTTCTGATGATTGATATTTGCAGCAGTTCCTACAGGCCCTTGCCCCTGGTAGGTGGTGCCATCATGCTCAGGTACAGGTGGAGCGCCCTGCCAGGTCCTTCCGATCAAGAATAAGACGCACCATTTCGGCGGGCGGAGTGCCGAGCGGCCCATGTTCTTCAAGCATGTCATCAGATAAATCCAATTCATCAACAACATCTTCAAGCATGTTTTCGAGTTCAGCTTTGTTCCAACAAGTCATATCTATTAGCTCCGATACTTTTTTCCCATATAACAAGGCGTTATACCTACAAACCACATTCACAGGGCGGATACTGCTCCGGCCAAAAGCCCTCCTGTGAATGTTTAACTAACTGTTTTAAACTCTGGCCTTTTTTGTACGTTCGTCCACTGTTCTGCTCTAATTGTTCAGCTATACAAAACAGATTCGGGTGTTCATGCCTCAACCTTTTCCACTGCGATGGCCGTTGAAAGGGACAGATATAGCACCCGCTTTTCGGAGGTACAGGTAAACCATGATCTTTTATAATTTGCTTGCAGCCTTCTCGGTCAATACCTTCCTCAATCAGCGGCCATCGGTATTCTATCCTGCCGTTACTATGAATTTTCGCCCTGTGCGCTTCTCCTGCGTCAATGCCAATAAACATAAAGCACGGCTTTTCAACATATTTTGAAACAACATCTTTTTTCCAATCACCGGTGCACCATCTTGGCCATTGTTGAGGTATTATTTTACGGTCTGAGCAATATTCAATCAAACTTCTCCATGTCTTCCTACCATCTCCAAATGGTTTGGAAACAGTAGGGTTTAAAATGGTTACTGGGTGTTTAGCGGTAAAAATCTTCACATATTCTGCCGTTTCCGGCCAGTCAGCGCCATGGTTCGAATATACAGCTTCAAATTTAATGCCTTTCTTTAAAAGCATAAGATACATTGCCACAGAATTAACGCCAAAACCCATAGATAAGTAATTTTTATAACAAGTGTTTGCAGCAGGCCCCAAGCAGCGCCTATCTTCGGTTTTTGTTTCTGCGTTTTTCATAGTTTCGTTCTCATTACGTGGTTAAATTGTAAAAATCACGTGAGCTTGAATGTTAACCGTCAACCAGGAAGGTTTCAGCTTATTGTACTGTCAGGTGTTAATTCCCCTTGAATCAAAAACAACAGTGGAATCCTCCCATTCGGCAGGAATTGTCTGGTATTCATTGGTAAACGTAATCATAGCTACCATCTGATATTGATTGTGCTTCCTGAATTGCACATAATGGCTATATTCG
>DQTH01000189.1 GCA_015662865.1 Desulfocapsa sulfexigens | reverse complement strand
TCTGATTACGTATGAAACTCAGCCAACTTCATATGGTGAAGACATAAGGAATTGGTAAAACAAAAGAATTACAAGTGATCGTGGTGGTGTCATCCCCGCGGAGGCGGGGATCCAGTTTCGTGCCAGCCCTCTGGATCGGAGTCTACGCTTACCTCCCGCCTCCGCGGGAATGACAAACAAAATGGCTGAGTTTTGTACGTAATCAGAAAAGAATATGAAGAAATTTGCTTATTTCTTCAGCGTCCGTTTCTTTCCATACCCTGCCAGACCAACTAATCCAGCACCAAAGAGGAGCATGGTTGCAGGTTCAGGAACTGGAGCAGAGCCGTTAATATTGTCATTTCCGCAAGACATGGTCCAGTGCGCATCAAGTCCTGCAAAGGTGAAACCTTCCTGATTGAGTAGTTCCTCGAGATCAAATGAAAAAATTCTCCAGTAGGAATCGTTGGAAGCGATAGAATCATTGGTGGTACCATCACCATCTATAAATCCAGCTTCTGTAAAGCTGTCAAGGCCAGTGATTTTTTCCCCAGTTTTCATCGCAAATGGACTTGATTGAGAAGAGAAATATATGTCGGTACTCCATGTGTCTACTTTATAAAGTCCGGCGTCGACTGCTGCTATTTTATCTCTGTTTGAATCAGCAAAATATCCCTCTGTATAATTCCCGGCATCAAAGGCATACTCATAGGAACTGTTGTTTCCATCAAATGATAATGCAATATCACCGGCATCATAGCGATGGCCACCGTATGTCTGGTGTCCTTGATTAATGTTGAAACCTGTCTGAAGACCTATGGACAATCTGCTGCCATTCATTTTATAAAAAAGATACTCCGCATCGAAAGCCTGACCACCGGCTCCTGGGCCTTGCCTGTGCCCGTCGTCATCAGCAAATTGGATCCAACCGCCAGAAGAAAACCTATCAATTACAGGTGTTGCTGCAGCTGTTTGACAGCCTATGGTAATTGCAGAGATCACTGTAATTCCTTGAATGATATTTTTAGTTGACATCTTTAGCATTTTATTTACCTATTTCAGTGTATTATGAAAGGTCTGTTCCCCTAATTTTCATTTCTTATCTACGATTATTATTCTCATTAGAGCATGGTTTGATAATAATTCATATAGTCAGAATGACTAATTTAGGGTTTATTTACAATGAAAGTAAGTAACTGGAAAAATATTCAGTTACTTGGTTTGTGGTACAGGCTTTCAGAAACCTTCATAAGGTGGAGAGAAAACAGCGGGAGAATGCAGGACTAGAGATTGTAATTCTGCAGGAGTAAAGAAAGTAAGTAAGTGATCACATGGTAAACTATTGTTGTTTCAGGATGTTGTATATCCTGTGACTGGTTACGGAAATAACTGTTCACCCCGAAAAGAGCGTTATTAGCTATTCAAGAGCGATATAGTTCCCGAATTCTTCGAAAACTGATTTCATGGGAATGGCAAAGCCGATTCCTTCTGTATTGCGCAGAATCATGGTGTTTACTCCAATCGCCTTGCCGTTCTCGTCAATGAGAGGACCACCACTGTTTCCAGGGTTGATCGGGGCATCGGTCTGAATAAATCGCTGGTCATCCTTATACTTCCGGTAGCCGGAGATAATACCGGAAGTTACTGTATGCCTGAGTCCACTGGGGTTGCCTATGGTGTAAACCTTCTGCCCCTGATCTCCTGGAGTTCTTGAGGTTGCAATATATGGAGCGTCATATGCATTGATTGTAATGAGAGCCAAATCATATTTATCGCTCAACATAACTGAATCGACACTGTACGTACTGCCATCGATCAATATGACTTCAACACCATTTTTGGGTGATGCACTTTCTATTTCAGACAATCTTTCCAGCATTCCGTCGTGAATGGTTTTATATTTTGCATACTGATGCTCTCGTTCCCGAATATCTTCTTTAAGTTGCTGGCGCATCTCCCTGTCTGCAACTTTTGAGACTTTACTTTTTAAATACCGGAGTGATTTTTCCTCACGAGCCAGAATCTTTGCTCCTCTGTCAGCCTGCCGGCGGAGCTCAGCAATATCCTTTTCCTGCATTTCCAATACATGTCGATTTGTGATAATCACCCCATTGGGTGATACGAAAAAACCGGAACCGCTACCCCATGTCGTTTTAACAAAAACTGTGGCATTGCGTGCTCCTTCAATGGCATTATTGACAGGATAGTCTTCGGCAAGTTGTCTGGCCAACCCTTCAAGACCATTGTTTTCATCTGGCTGGAAGGTTGGAGGCGGAGTTATGACCTGTTTTTTTGGTTCCTTATGCTCGCTACTGGATGTTATTTCCCCATTCTGAGGCAGTTTTATTTCTTTGTCTGCAACAGAAGGAGATTCCTTGGTGCTGGAACTATTGTAGTAAAAAGCGCCACCACCAACAACCAGCCCGATGCATAAGCCAATTAGTATTCCAGGGGTACCTTTTTTAGCTTGCTGTTCTGCTTTATCTGCCAATGCCGCTTTTTCACTGGCGAGCCGTTCCTGGCGTTTTTGATATTTCTCAAAAATAATACCGCATCGTTCACACTCTAGGTGGCTTGTTTGTTTGTGTCCGCAACTCGGGCATTGCATCTCGGAACCTCAATTATATAGATCTGGCAAAAGGAAAAGATTACCTGTATTGCTCATAATATCCTAAACAAAAGAGAAGTACAAATGGAGTTCAGAGTCCATTCGCCTCACTTTTTAGTTTTGTGTTCTCTTTTTCTTAGACCTCTTCTACATCCTTTCCTGAAAAATTCGAAATATCAGTTGGTGCAACTTCACAGGAACTACAGCTCTTCTGTCGAATAATCCAGTGATGGATCCTAACAACTTCACTTTTCTTACTGGAACAATTATGTGCTGATTTAGAAAAAAATATTCTCCTAATGTCCGGATTTTTTTATCTTAAAAGGTCTTGTTCATTAGATAAAATAGGTATTTATACCCATGTTTTTTCTATTCAATCAGTGTAATAAGAAAAGTCGATTGAGAATAGGTTTGATTATTATGATCGGCAATTTGTTTTTACTTTTAATTTGATCTCAAGAGATTGCTGGCCTTGGCAGGCAGACGCTTTTTGGTTTTCCTTTCTTGTGGGGGAGGATGTTTTTAGTGAAACGTAGTGAATCAATTAACGAAGAGGAGGAATGTTTATGGCGAGCTTTAAAAGGCAGGAAACACATAAGCAGAGAGACATTGGAAGAGGCATAGGGAATTATATATTCTCTTTTGCTGTAATTATAGCAAGTGTATTTATGTTTGCCACAGACGGTTGGT
>DQTH01000216.1 GCA_015662865.1 Desulfocapsa sulfexigens | reverse complement strand
TTCTTGCTGAAAAAGCAGCCGTAAACTATGATCCGGAACTCCTGGCCTACTGTGACACATGCCGGGTTGTTCGCATATTTGAGGGATAGCAGTCATGAGCAGAACTGAAGACAAACAGGTGAATCGTGTCCGTCTGCGTCTTCTAGATCTGTTAAAGTCATTCTTTGCCGACACTCCGGACGCGGAACGCATGAGCCGGTGGCGTGGAATATTTGCCGCACTCTGCGAAAGCCGGATCCAGCCGGAGATTGACGAAGGGGTTCGGCAGCTGCAGCATTTGCTGGAAGAACAAAACCTGGAAGAGCTGAAGGAAGAATTTTACACATTATTCGTCGATCCATATAACGAACAATCCGTTGAACTGAATGCAAGCCACTACCTTGACGGAAAAAACTTTGGGCCTTCACTGGTCAGATACCGGCAGCTCTTAAAAGATGCCGGGCTGGTGAAAGAAAGCGATGTGACAGAACCGGAGGACCATCTGGTATTGATGCTTGATGCCCTGGCAACACTCATTGAAGAAGATACAGAATCTGGAGAGGTAAAAGAGCAGCAGGCAACCCTGATCACCACTTTCCTGCAACCCATGGCCCGGGCGATGAAGCAACAACTGACAGACAACCCCCAGGCAGACTTTTACTTATCCTGCACACTGTTTTTAAACGGGTATCTAGAACTTGAACAGGGATTGCTGGAAATCCAGATATGAAAAAAGTTGAACAATATTTTCACCATAGCACCCTTTTACACAGGAGGTCAGGCAATGAAAAAAAATGATTCAGAAAGGCGTTCGTTCCTTAAAACACTTATGACCGGATCAGCTGTGGCAGCCACGATGTTCTGTGCCAGCACGATAAAAGCTGAAAAAGAGAACAGTACCCGACGAACAGACGAAATTCTTTACCGGGAATCCCAGGATTTCAAAGACTACTATAAGTCACTACGCTAACTGCTGAGGGAGGAACAAGATGGCAAAAATAAAAGTCCGCAGCACACAAATTGCAGACTCAAAAACCGCCAGGGTGAGCTTGAATCCAAAGCTTGCCAGACGATCTTTTCTGAAAATCTCTGCCGCCACCGCAGCCCTGACTGGCGCGGCCATGACATCCAAATTCACTCGCAAGGCAATGGCCGCCGATGACGCAATAACTGACCCGTATCCGGGCAGTAAAAAAATTAAAACAATCTGCACCCACTGTTCAGTTGCCTGCGGCATCATTGCCGAGGTGCAGAACGGTGTCTGGGTTCGCCAGGAAGTTGCCCACGACCATCCCCTTTCCCGGGGAGGCCACTGTTGTAAAGGTGCCAGTGCCATCGACATGGTCACCAGTAAAAAACGCCTCAAGGGGCCAATGAAACGCGTGAACGGGAAATGGCAGAAAATTTCTTGGGATCAGGCACTTGACGAGGTAAGTCAGAAACTGCTGCAGATCCGGGATAAGGACGGACCCGACGCCGTGCACTGGAACGGTAGCGCTAAAGTTTCCACTGAAATGGCCTATCTGCAGCGCAAGCTTGCCGCCTTCTGGGGCACCAATAATATTGACCATCAGGCAAGGATTTGTCATTCAACAACTGTTGCCGGTGTTGCCAACACCTGGGGTTACGGGGCCATGACCAACAGTGTCAATGACATCCGCCACTCCAAACTGATCTTTTTTATCGGCTCCAATGCGGCCGAAGCCCATCCTGTGGCCATGCAGCATATTCTCCATGCCAAGGAAAAAAACAATGCCCCTGTTATTGTTGTTGATCCGCGATTCACCAGGACGGCAGCCAAAGCAACCGATTATGTGCGCATCCGCTCCGGTTCGGATACGGCCTTTATCATGGGGTTGATCAATACCATCATTCAAAATGACTGGCATGACAAGGAGTTCATAAGAACACGCGTGGCCGGTTTTGATGAAATGAAAAATGTGGCGAAAAAATACACTCCCGAAGTGGTGGAAGATATTGCCGGCGTCCCACCGCAACAGCTTCTTCATATTGCCAAGCTGATGGCCACTCATCGCCCGGGAACCGTTATCTGGTGCATGGGCGGAACCCAGCATTCCATTGGCAGCAGTAACACCCGGGCCTACTGTATCCTGCAGCTGGTGCTGGGTAACATGGGAGTTTCCGGTGGTGGCGCCAATATCCTCCGCGGCCATGACAATGTACAGGGCGCAACCGACATGTGTGTGCTGTCCAACTCTCTGCCGGCATACTACGGCCTCAAGGAAGGTTCATGGAAACACTGGTGCCGGGTTTGGGATGTGGATTACGACTGGATGCTCGGACGCTTCAAAGACAAAGAGTACATGGGCAAAAAAGGCTTTACCCTGGCACGCTGGTATGACGGTGTCAATCAGGAGGATGAGCTTGACCAGTACACTCCCTTGAAATCCGTTATCTTCTGGGGCTGTGCCTCCAACTCCCAGTCCCAGTTTCATAAACTGAAAAAGGCACTGGACAAAATGGAACTGGCGATCATCATCGATCCCTTCCCCACCATCACTGCGGCTGCCTGCGAAAAGGACAATGTTTACCTGCTGCCCTCTTCCAGCCAGTACGAGACCTCGGGTAGCACCACTTCCACTTCGCGCCAGATTCAGTGGCGCTACAAGGTTGTTGACCCGGTACATGACAGTCGTGATGATTACTGGATCATGGCTGAACTCTGTAAACGCCTTGGCTTTGCCGACGAATTCTATAAAAATATCAAACAGGTGCCGGAAGATATCACTCTGGAGCTGGGGAGAGGATCACTCACCATCGGTTATAACGGCCAGACTCCGGATCGCATAAAAAAACATACCGACAACTGGCATACCTTTGATATTGATGACTTGCAGGCAAAAGGCGGTCCGTGTGACGGTGACTATTACGGCATGCCCTGGCCCTGCTGGACCGAAGAACACCCGGGCACCCCAATCCTTTATGATGTTTCCAAGAGTGTGGCTGATGGCGGCCTGCCCTTCAGAAACCGCTTCGGTCTTGAAAAAACATACGATTCTAGCGGCCGCAAGGAAAACCAGCTGGCAGCAGCAGGGGTGTATAATCCCGGCAGCCAGGTGAAGGGCGGCTATCCGGAATTCAAGGAAATCGTAGCAGGCACCAACTGGAAAACCGATCTTTCCCAGGAAACCCTGAAAGAGGCCATAAAACGTGGTCAGGCACCGTTTGGCAATGCCAGAGCGCGATGCGTAGTCTGGAACTTTCCGGACCAGGTGCCAATTCATCGGGAACCCATTCACTCACCACGGCCGGATCTCATAGCCAAATATCCGACCTACGAGGATAAGCCCAAGCATTTCCGACTGCTCACCCGCTACAAGAGTGAACAAAAACCGGAATGGGTCAAGGATTTCCCACTGATCCTGACCACCGGCCGACTGGTCGAATACATGGGCGGCGGAGCCGAGACCAGGAGCAACAAGTACCTGGCGGAACTCCAGCCTGAAATGTTTGCTGAAATCAATATCAAGACAGCCAATGACTATGGTATCCGCGACGGTGACATGGTGTGGATTGAATCTCCAAATGAGGGTCGGATCAAGGTTAAGGCAAAAATTTCCAAACGCATTGATTCTCACACCATCTGGCTTCCTTTCCATTTTGCGGGTTATCTCGAAGGACGGTCACTGGCCGGGAATTATCCGGAAGGAACGGTTCCATATGTACTTGGTGAATCCGCCAATACAGTGACCAACTACGGTTATGATATTGTGACCCAGATGCAGGAAACAAAAACAGGGCTATGCAAAATCAGCAAAGCATAAGCTTGGCAAACTCGAAAAGTTAAAATCTAAGATGGATTTGTAAAAAGCTTCATACTCAAGGTGCGTTTATGCCCTTGGGTGCAAAAATCATATTATTTCGACGTACCAGAGTACGTTGAAATGATTTGATTTTGACAGCAACCAAGAAGATGAAAAATTTTGACGAATCCATCAAGCTTTGCAGGAGGATAAATAATGGGACGAATGAGATTCCTTTGTGACGTGGAACGTTGTATAGACTGCGACGGCTGCGTTGTTGCCTGTAAGGAAGGGCATCATATTCCGGTTGGTGTAAACCGTCGTCGTGTCATATCAATCAATGAAGGTGAGATGGGTGAAAAATCGATCTCAGTGGCCTGCATGCACTGTTCTGATGCGCCATGCATAGCTGTCTGTCCGGTGGATGCAATTTACCAGCGGGACGATGGCATAGTACTGGTGAGTAAGAAAACATGCATCGGTTGCGGTTACTGTTTCATGGCTTGTCCGTTTGGTGCGCCGCAGTTTCCGAGCGGTCAGGTCTTTGGAGCACGAGGAGCCATGGACAAGTGCACCTTCTGTGCCGGAGGTCCTGAAAAAACCAACAGCAAGGAAGAAAAAAAGCTTTACGGTCAGAATCGAATTGCTGAAGGCAAGGTTCCACTCTGCGCAGCCATGTGCGCAACCAAAGCACTTATGGCCGGTGACGCTGATGTGGTTGCAGATGTATACAGGGAAAGAGTTTTCACCCGCGGTTCAGGAGTAAATGCCTGGGGCTGGGACAGGGCGTATAAAAAGAAATAGCAGGACAGGCTGAAGGTGTTCAGGCCAGAAAAATAAGATCTCCGGTCTGCAGCCTTCTGCCAAAACTCCTCTTTTCTCCACGAGGTAGCCATGAAACGTATACTTATTCCCGTCTTTATTGCGGCAATCGGTATGGTGACCGCAATTGTTTGTGCAGGAACCGACCCGCTGTTTATGACGTCCACCGGCATCGGGCCGAGCACTGCTGCTTACCAGCAGTTCAATGAAATCATTACCGGTGACTGGCAGCAGTACGGCCAACTCTTTACCAGCCTGCAGGCCTATCTGTTCAGTAGACTTTTTCTACTGGTCGTGACCTTTATGCCGGTAATCTTTTTTTTCCATTACATAGCCATAGGCCCCAAGAAGTTTGACCACAGGGGAAAACGGATCTATTATTTCAGTATTTTCAACAGAATAATCCACTGGCTGGCAGCATTTTCCTTTTCTTTGCTTGTTATTACCGGGTTGCTGGTGATACTCGGCAAGATCCTTGGCGGCGGCGCCATCATCCGTAACGGACGTTCCCTGCATATCCTGTCAGCCATTGTTTTCACCATCAGCGCAGTCCCTATGTTGTTAATGTGGCTAAAAAATATGCTGCCCGCACTCTATGATATCAGATGGCTGTTTATCATGGGCGGCTATTTAAACACAAAGAAGAAACCCATCCCTGCCGGCAAGTTCAACGCCGGGCAGAAAATGTGGTTCTGGCTGGCCACCATGGGCGGTTTTGTGATGGCCTATACAGGATATTTCCTCTGGGGACTTCAGGCTCCCGTGGATGATCTTCGTCTAATGGCTATTATCCATAACTTCCTTGGCGCTGCTCTCGTCGCTCTCTTTCTTGTTCACCTCTACATGTCGCTTTTTGCCATTACAGGTTCACTGGGAAGCATGATCAACGGATATAAACCTAAAGAGGAAGTGGATATTCTGCACAGCAGGTATAAAACCTGATCCTGATAGAGTATTTTGAGCTATATGTTTATGTCTCCAATGATCCCGTTAATTGGATAGATCCATTGGGGTTGGCTGGTAATAAGGGAATAGATAATTGGAGAGGACGGCCTGCTGGTTGGAACCCTAGCAACACTGGTCCGAAACCTCCAAGCCCACTACCGCAAAATTACAATCCAAATGGAATAAATAATATGCCTGGCAAAACAATGCCAGTTTCTTCAGGAGCATCAGTCGGCTCAAGAATTGCCGCTGCTTTAATAGACGCCTTAGGTGCCCCAGGGGGCATGGCTAGAATGCCGCTACTACTTCTTCCGCCAGGGGTTAGTGAGTGTGCTGCTGATCCTACCAGGTGTGTCAAACCTGATTTTGATCCTAATTGTCCAAACCCAAACGAAACTTAAATAGGTCAATTAACAACTGCTCCTCAAGTTGAGATTACTGAAGATTGGTCATTAGGCACTGTATGGTTAAGATACAAGTTTATACAAAACAAGATATCAAGTTTGATTTCAACAAGCATGTCGATTTGATACTTTCAGTAGTCCCACAAAACCATCTTATTTTATTAGACAAAATAAGTTTTGTTGATTCTTATGATAAAAAAATTGGTTGTGATCAAGATGGGTTTGGCTGCTACTATTTTGAAAAGAAAAGTGGAACAATTTTAATCAATCTATCAAATCTTATTAAACACAGAATTCCTCTTTATCTTTTGAATTACTATGTTGAGATTGCCTCTCTCTATTTATCTGAAATAATAGGCCATGAAATAGGTCACCATGTAGATCGTTTCTGGAAACATGGAACCAAAGATAAAGAGAGATATGCCCAGAAATACGCTGAGGTATGTTACTATAATTACTTCAAGAAACGGAAAAAGACGATATTGCTCTCTTATTTTTTAGGGGAAATTAATATACTAGATTTTTCAAAAAAAGATCGCTTACTATTTAAAGAACGAAGAAAAGAGCATTCTCAATGGTTTCATGACAACGAATCTAAATTTGATTTGAGTGGATACCCTTAACGAATGGGTTATTTCTTTGTCACTAACAAAAGGGGACGGATCCATTTTCCGTCTTTTCTCCTCCGCTCCAGCGGGAAACTAAGGGCAACCCTTCGGTTTACCGGCCAATTATCCACGAAGCAAAGCGCAATGTCGCATAAGGCCCATCGATTATGTTTGGTGGCCTCCCCACGCAGTACAAAAGTAAAATAACCACTGAACTCCCCAGCAGCACAGCCCTGCAACCTACCCCAGCCACTAAACATAAACGACCTTATGCGAGCGGACTGTCTGGCGCTTTGTTTGCGGCTTTTTGC
>DQTH01000281.1 GCA_015662865.1 Desulfocapsa sulfexigens | reverse complement strand
TCAAGATTTATTGTTTCACCTTTTTCACCATTGGAAACAACCTGGAACTTTTTCATCCGCAGGCCAACTCCATCCACATCTACGATCTGCATCAGGGTTGTGGTGAATTTGGGTGATAACGAGAGTTTCCTGCTCAATCCAGCTACTCTGTAGCTTGTGGGATAGGTTTCATTATACGCTTCCCTGATAACCTGCAGAGCCTGTTTCTCAAGGGGAAGATTCTTATAATGAGCTATATTTTTTTTAAAACTTTTTCCCTTTGGTGAAGCGAGTCGTTTAGTAACAGATGGTATATCCTTTGGTATAACAATTAAACTATATACAATGTTATCGCAGACCACAAACAACTCACATGATTCCGAGACATAGGTGTATTCTCCTCCGTTATCCTCGACCTTAAATTTGATAAAAGCGCTATTGCCGGAAAAATGACCGATCATTCCTTTTTCCTGGGAGAAAATAAGGTCATTCATCTGGCCCGGGCAGACGATCCGGTTAATATCGTGGTTGGAAACTGTGACCTCTGTCGGAACCTCCGGGAGTATTTCTGCTGCTTGTGATGTTACTGTTATGAAGAGAAGAAGTAATATTACTGTAATCTTTTTCATTTGTTATTTCCTTCAACGTTTTCTTTGATTGAAACGACATAGAGTCGTCCATCCTGCATCCGATAGTTGATGAGATATGTTTTGCTGCTATTTACAAGTTGGGTGTTGCCGGATGCGTATTGTTTCAGGTTGCCAAATAACTCTATGGTATCGTTTTTCAGGGTAATTCTTTCCATGTAGAAAACGGAACTGACAAGGGAGTCTTCTATTCTTCCGGCCAGTGAATACCACCTCTCAGATGCGTTCGGGTATGATTCCGGTGCATAATATGATAACAACTCTTCAAACTGTCCCCTGGCTGTGGGTGGTGAATATGTTGCGGCCAGGTTAATAATCCGTCTGCATATATCCTTTATGTATTGATCAGTGGGCCTGCCCTGCACAAATTCTACCGTACCTGTCATCTTGGGCGGGATCAGGACAACTCGCTGATATTTAACAGCCCGGTACACCATGAATGAGTTGAATATGACAGCCAGGGCCAGAACGGTAATACTGAATTTTAAGAGCCGGTTTTCCGCAAAAAGATTTCCGGTCTTCTGGATAAAAATATTCGTCTTCATTCGTGGAACTCCTTTTGAAAATAGTCCGGGTAGTTCTTCATCTGTATAAATCCAAGGACATATAAAATATGCTTGAGGAATCCACGGGCATTATTTCGTTTAGTGCGTGTATAGAAATATTGGACAACTGGAAAAACAATCCACATCCACTTCCCGTAGATCAGTGTTGCTGTCAGACAAAATAGAAAAATGACTAATTCATCAATTTCAAACCAGAGTATCTGAAATGGTTTGGAGAGATATTGAGGGAATTTGCGTGTAAATCCTTCTGCCATTGTGGAGCCTTTTTTTAATCTGCCTCTGTTAATTCAACTGTCAATACAACTACAGAGGCAGGTTAGTGATGAATGAAAAAACTTAACAAATCATAGAACCTACAGATTGAACAACGGTGTCAGCTTTAAGTAAAAAGGCTCCACCAAGCACAACCCCGGCCGCAGGCAGTATCATCTGACGGATTGCCAGGATGGCGGCAAAGACCATACAACCTACGCCACCAACAAAACCAATAGGGCCAAGCAGGATCTGGTTGACACCAATATCGTAGAGATCATAGGCGAATGATCCGGCAGCAGGCACTGTCATGGCCATTGCGTTGGTTGACAGTAAGCAGGCTGCAACCAGTAATGTCAAAGCAGCTATTTTTTTTGATTGTCGAATTTTTCTCTCTTGATGCGTTTTCATAATGTTCTCCTTGGTAAGATTGACTAAGAATCCCCTTCATGGGGAAAACAACTATTTTTTAACTGCCTGAATCGTCACCCGCCGATTCAGCCGGAACTGCTGAGGATCATTTGTCACAGGATTCTGTGACCCTTTTCCCTGCACTGTTGCGACAGTAAAATCATGCCTTCGCAAGAGGTCGGCAACAGCCTTGGCCCGTTGCAGGGAAAGGGCCTGATTGTATTTTTTCGGGCCAAGTGAACAGGTGTATCCTGTTACAGCCAGAGGAGTATTCTGAAGATTCTTTTTTGACAGGATGGAGAGAGTTTTATCAATCTCTGAGGGTATTAATACGGGACTGTCGAACTGGAAAAGACAGGTGCTAAGTACAGCAGTCGCTAGAGCTTTTCTGCTTGTTGAAGTATCCTTTTTTTCGATAGCTAAACTTTTATCTTTTTTGCTATACGCTTTTGTATCTGTTCTTGTATTCGATCTGCTACCTTCGATGATAACAAAAGTGTCAGTGGTGACTGTTTGTGTCACGTCCATTTGATACGTGTACGGTTCCTGTTTGATGGTATCAATCCTGGTATCAATCTGACTGCTCTGAGCAAAGGCAGGAATTAGAATTCCAGGAAGGCTTGCCAGGGTTAAGATTGTTTTTGTTTTTTTTCGCATTATTTTTATTCTCAAAATTTACCAATCAAAGAAACTACGTTTCTTTTTCTTTCTTCTTGCTTTTTACAGACGTTTTTCGTTTCTTCGTAGGTTGTAGACTTTCTGCCTGATTTGATAGAGTCGTTTTTTTTGCCATTTGTTTAGAAGAAAATTGAAGTTCATTTCAATCTCAAATATAAGCTGTTTCATTGTAATTTTTTCTTCGGCAGCCAAGTTCCGATATCTGGAAAAAGCGTACCGTTCCCACCTGGTTTTCAGGTCGGTTGTTTCAATAAGTGCTTGTCTATCTTTACGTGAAAATTTTAAAAGCTGAGGCCGCAAAAAATCCCATTTCAGCCATACTTTTTCGAGCAGTTCAAGACTGAGTAAATCAAACTCATCAAGTGGATCATTGATGAATTTTTCTTTGACCATCCAGCATAAAGTTTTAAGTGGCAATTTAGATTGCCGGGCATAGTCTGTGATTTTCATTTAGTCGATTGAGTCTCTTAATTGCGTTTGAAAGTACAGCCTGGATGGTTCGTCTCCGGACGTTATAATTCTTTGCCACATTTGATGTGGAAACGGGTTTTTCCTGTTTTAAAATCCAACAGGAAACCTGACGCTGACGATTTGTTAAAACCTGCAAAGCTTCATTTATCAGAGAGTCATCCAGTTCAGGATGATCTGCTGGATCTTTAAAATCAATTCCAATCTGCTCAATGTTGATTTCTGTTTTTATAGGTACGCCATGAGCCAGTTTGATACACCGGGAACGAAACACGACCCGGTAATATTTGTTCATCAGGGATAGTTTTTTGTTTTTAAGAATGAGTTCGTGCATAACCTGGTATGCTGCCAATAACGCTTCATGCTCCAAGTCGAGAGAATCGAGAGAGTCATAGGGCATAAACGGGTAATACGGTGTAGCTATACAGCGTATTAGGACATGATTAGATTTCACCCAGGTTTGAGCGAGAAACCATAGTTCTGTATTTTTCATATTTTCTTTTTTTCTTGGAAAACTGTGAACTGTGTATAAGTTCCAATAACCACAAGTTTCTGTTCACGTTGCATCGGGACTGTCATTTTGCTCATACTGTTATTTTGCCCCATTTTGACCCCTCACTTACGTTTCCCATCTTTCCATGTATTGGTATTCATTTTTCATTTTCTTTTAACTGAGGGGCAAATAGCCCCATACGTTTTGCCGCTGACAGCCTACTGACATCGTAGATATGCAGATTAAAAACAAAGGAACAGTGATTCGTCAGGGTGAAGCAATTATGAATTGTCATCCCTCTCAACTCCTTAGATTTCCGGGCTCTCATTGGTATCGTCCTTTCTTTTATTTTTAATCTTTATTTTAAAAGCTTTTGCGACCTGATTACGCCGCACTCATCCGCCCGTATTACCGCTATTATTTCCATATTTAGCTTCTTAGTAACGTGACCGTTATGCCCCGCCTTCGTGACCGTTATGCCCCGGGTAGCGTGACCGTTATGCCCCGCCTCGTGACCGTTATGCCCCGCCTTCGTGACCGTTATGCCCCGC
The DNA here is from genome assembly GCA_015662865.1 of Desulfocapsa sulfexigens. Taxonomy (GTDB): domain Bacteria; phylum Desulfobacterota; class Desulfobulbia; order Desulfobulbales; family Desulfocapsaceae; genus Desulfocapsa; species Desulfocapsa sulfexigens_B. The sequence continues at coordinate 13 of DQTH01000281.1, read as the reverse complement.
CTTCGTGACCGTT
>DQTH01000247.1 GCA_015662865.1 Desulfocapsa sulfexigens | reverse complement strand
AAGCGTTACTCGGTATCTCGGTGCCATAATTATTCCCATGGTTTTGGAACAATTATAACACGTCCCGCCATTAATGCGAAGTATTGTGTTTTACATTGTACTAGTCAATCTGCAGCAAGTTTACAAAGATAATCAATGTGATCTTTCAGTTGATCTTCATAAAAAGAGGTCGAAACTTCCATTCCGCACGCCGTGCAGGCAACAGTTGCATTTTGTCAGCGCCCATGCAGTTCAGCTTTTTGTTCTCCGCAGAAGATACAGGTAAACAGAGGTTCCAAGTCTTCTGTTACTTTCATTGCATGTCAGCAAGCGTACAGGCAAAATTAACCTGGACTGCAACTTTCCCTCTGACTCGTAATGTTCCCTTTAAGAACCAGGCGCCCCCCAATGTTTCTTTGAGGTTTACCTTCATTTGAATGGTCTCACCTGGTCCGACCGGCCTTTTGAATTTGACACCTTCTATGCGGGTCAGTACCGGTACTCCTGATACGGAATCCTGTGAATCTTTTAATAGCAGAGCTATGAGCAGGGCACCTGTCTGAAACAGGGCTTCACAGAGTATGACACCCGGCAGGATAGGATGATCCGGATAATGTCCCTGAAACAGATCAAGATTTTTCGGGATGAATTTTTCCGTAACAAGTGATTCTGAACTAAACTCAAGCATAGAGTCTACCCAGAGAAAGGGCGGGCGGTGGGGGATAAGGTCTGTGACTTTCAGATTCTCGATCACGAATTAAAGTCCTCCATTTACATCGAGTACTGTACCTGTAACATAAGCAGCCTCCTTAGAGGCAAGAAAAAGAACAGCTGCAGCGACCTCTTCGACTTTACCGAAACGGCGCATGGGTACTTTTTTCTTATACTCCTTGACCTGTTCCGGTGACAGATCAGCAATGAGTTCTGTTTCAATGAAACCTGGAGATACACAGTTGACTGTAATTTTTTTTCGTGCAGTCTCTTTACATAAACTTCTTGTGAGCCCAATCTGTCCGGCTTTCGAAGCACCGTAGTTCGTCTGTCCTGCAAAACCCAGATTGGCTACAGGCGAGGTAATGTTTATAATCCGGCCATATTTCTGTTTGAGCATGAGAAGGACCGCTTTGCGACACATCAGGAATGTACCGGTCAGGTTTATGTCAATCACCTGCTGCCAGGTTTCCTCATCCATCATGGCAAGCAGTTTATCACGACGAATTCCTGCATTGTTGACAAGAACATCAATGGTATCAAATTCTTCTTCAAGCTGTGTGAAAAATGTTTCTACCTGTTGCGGGTCTGAAATATCACATTGATGGAGTTGAAGCTGATTGTCAAACCTGCTGCACTCATCGAGAAATTTGTCGGCTGCTTCTTTATTCCCGCCATAGATGCCAATAACAGTCGCACCCTGTTCAAGAAATGCAAGTGTAATGGCCTTACCGATACCTCGGCTGGCACCGGTTACAACCACTTTCTGTTCGTTGAAATTTTGCACTAAGCTCACCTAATCCAGACTTCTCATGTAGGCGTCAACATCATTAGAGACAATAACTCCGTAATTTATGGCACCAAGCCAGCCGGACATGATGATACCCACAGAACCAACATGAAATAATCCCTTCACTTCCTTGAAAATTTTACGGGAGATATCAAGACCTTCAAATTTGGTTCCAAATGAAGTTCCACGTGTGTGTAAGGTATAGCGGTTAAACGTTTTAGGAGTCGCCGCCTCAATCCAGTCAATTTTATTTCTGGCATCAGGAAGATACCTGTCAAGGTCCACAAGGGTACGTTCTATGAGGGCCTCTTTTTCTGCTTTATACTCTTCTTCACTGAAATTTTTCCAGTCTTCAAAGTTTGAGTTCATTGAAGCCACAATGGTATAGCGGTCATGCCCGGGTCTTGTTTTGGGATAGTAGACTGAAAAAGTTTTTGATCTGGTTTTAAAATCTCTCAGTTCTGCAGATTCAAAGTCAGGTGCAGTGGATGTAAAAAGAAGATCACCGATATCATCAATCTTTTCCTCTTTTTTTATCCCCATATACACTTGGCAGGACGAGTTGTTCACTCTGATTTTATCAGCCTTTTCCATGAATTCATCGGAGAAAGCTTCTTTGTCAGCAAGATTATAAATGGTGTTTGTAATGCCGGAGTTGGAAACCACTGAAGGGGCCTGAATCATACGTCCCTGGCATTCGATTCCCTTTACCTTGCCTTTTTCAACTACAATCCGGTCTACTTTTGCATTGGTACAGATGGTGACACCGTTTTTTTCAAGTTCGGTTGTCATCATGCCGATCAGTTTGTCGGTACCACCTTCGAAGGTAAAGACACCTTTGTTCATGAAATTTGAAAATACTATTCCATAGGTAATGGCAGGATCATCCAGAGTTGAGCCATTGGCATAGCTGATCGGTTCCATGAGCAGACGATGAACATCACTTCGACCCGGGAAAAATATTTCAAACAATTCCCTTGTGGTCATGGATTGATCGTCATAGAAATTCATCCCGGCGACCCGGGTAAAAAAATCATCAATTGTTGCCTGCGGAATTTTGAACTGTTTATTGAGTTTTTCTGTGAAATCCAGACGATCAAATGTGGTTTTCAGATAAAACTGGGGATTGTCAAATATGATATTTTTCAACTGGACAATGGAGTTCATAATCTCTTTATTCCAGTATTTTTTGCAGGTCTTAACCATTCCGTAGGGAAATCCGTGCAAGGAAACATCAAAGATGTGACCTTTACGTTTAAACCATGTGGCAAGGCCGCCAAGCTGGCTGTGGAATTCGAGTAGCAGCACTTTGTAACCACAATACGCGAGGCGGTTGGCAGAGGTCAGTCCTCCAAGTCCGGATCCTATTATAATGGCATCATATTTGTCAGCAGCTTGAGAAAAAGAAACAGGCATAATATAAATTTTTCTATTTTTTGTGTAAGGCCTAAAGGCGGGGCAGGATATGTTGATTAACTATTGAAACACCACTCAGCATGGAACCTACAATACCAAGAAAGCCCTGGTCGGTTCCAGCCAGAAAGAGATTATCATACCCGATATTTCCATCTTTTATTTTTATGGGATTACCGTATATGGCACCCCTGTTTTTACCGGTAAAACGCTCAATTGTCATTGGTGTGAAAGTATCACGATATACTATGTTTTCTGAGAAATTACCAAGGATTTTCTCCGCAACAGGCAAGGAGCTAATTGCTGTTTTGTTTTTTGCATTTTGGTATGAATACTGATCACCATCCAGTTTTTTCCAGTGATCGTAGTTCGCAAGATGAGTGGTCCTTACCTCTTTAAAAGGGGAGACAGGGATATTCTGGAAGTTTTGAGGCATACATATGACGCCGGATCTGAAATCAACGAGCTCATCAGGTTGCTGATAAGAAAACGTATTTTCGGCATTATAAAAAATTATGGTTCGATCGTGTGATTGCTCAAAAACAGTATCTCCTTTAAGCTCAAAGATGTTTTCAACAAATCCTAAGCGTGGCAGAGATTCCATTCCAGATGGTTTGTCAAGAAGAGCAAAAGTTTCTTCGGAGCCAATGGTTGAAAGAAGATAGTCGCAGGTTATTTCTTCCCCATCTTCCAGCTCAACACCATGTATTTTTTTATTGTTATAGATAATCCTGCTGACCCCGGTTTTGGTTCTGATTTTTCCACCGTGATTCTTGTAATGATTGAGGAGCAGATCAAGAAGGTCCTTGATAGTTCCTCCTGGCCTGAACATTCCTTCCATGAAAATGGCTCTGAACATGATAACAAACTGACCAAGGTCCATATCATTTTCAATGGATGAGCCGTAATACATAAGCGGGCAGAGAAGCATGTCGGTGAGTAGCTGATCATTCAGGTGGTCGTAAATTATTGATCTGGCTGAAACAAAAGGGAGTGGTTTGAAGGGATCGTAACCTTCAATGACTTTGAGTAGATCCCGGAACCCCTGGTGGCTTTTGGGAAATTTATTTTTGATTTCAGAATCAAAGAGTGAAAAGTCATTGGAAAAGAGTAATGACTCCTGATCCAGAAAGTGAATTTCACTCTGGTTTTGCTGGTGAAGCTCAAGCTCTTTACGCTTGATCTTCAGCTGTCTGAGCAGCCGGTTTAACGGAGCCTTTTTGTCCTTGGGTGAGGCATAGTTGGTAATGGCGTGCAGACCTGTTTCAAACAGCCTGTTATTTCTGTAATAATAGGAGTTGAGTCCGCCAATACGAGAGTGTTTTTCCAGGAGAAGTACATCGGGAATGAAACGGGCAAAACGAAGAGCGGCGGCAAGCCCTGAAAGGCCGCCGCCGATGATCAACAGAGGGACATGCACGTTTTATGCGTCTGCCAGCAAAGGTTCCAGATAATTGACGCAGGAAGCAAGGGTTGCAAGTTCCGGATAATCTTCCTCTGGTATCTGTAATTTATGCCGTTTACGCAGTTCCATAACGATATCAAGAAAATCCATTGAATCCAGATCGAGTTGATCACGTAAGGGTTTATCTGCCTGAAGTGTCTCAAAATCTGCATCTTCATCAATATCTTCTATGATCTCAAGAACAAGATCCTTTATTGCATCGCGTGTCATATGTATCTCCGGCCATGGCCTGTATATAATTTTTCTGAAAACAATAAAAAAAGCATTATAGCGTAGACAAAATACACAATATACCATACCGAATGCATTTTAATATATAAATTTTTACAAAGTTGAATTTTCTTCCCAACTAGCTGATTAATTGTATTTTTTTACAATAATAACAGAGTTGATTCCGACCATGCCAAAGGAATTATTCAGAATGGTATTTACTGATTCCAATTGGACCGGTTTGTCGAAAACTATGTTGGGCAGCTTGCATGCAGGATCAAGATCATTGCAGTTAATAGTGGGATGGACAAGATTATCTTCAAATGCCGGTAGATTACCTGCAAGCTCAAGTACCCCTGCAGCACCCATGGCATGGCCGATAATTGATTTTGTGTTATTAATGTATGTATCAGGGGCCTCACCGAAAACAGCACGAATCGCCTTACATTCTTCAATGTCGCCCTGTTTTGTTCCAGTGGCATGAGTGTTTATAATGTCAATGTCTTCAGGCTTTAAGTCTGCTCGTTCCATGGCAAGTTCCATGCACTCCGCCTGTCTTTCATGGAAGGGTAAAACATAATCACGTGCGTCAGAATTCATTCCATAGCCAACAATTTCTGCATAAATTTTTGCACCTCTTGCAAGGGCACTGTCAAGCCGTTCCAGAACATATATGCAGGCGCCCTCTGAAACAACTATTCCATCCCTGGAGAGATCAAAAGGTCTGCAGGCATTTCTGGGATCATCAGCAGAACCAAGCGCACCCTGTGCCTGAAAACTTGCAAAAATACCGAATGAACCAGTTGATTCTGAAATACCACCGGCCAAAGCCATATCCACTTCACCCAGACGCATCATCTGTACGCCCTGGATAAGAGAGGCATTTCCTGCAGCACAGGCAGCGCCAATAGCATAATGGGGTCCGGTGATCCCAAGATTCATGGTTATTTCACCGGCCGGGTTGTTGAGAACAGTTCTGGGATTATGATGATGGGTCCAGTAGTCAACGTTATAATCGTACTGGCTTATGTTATATACCTCGTTTTCTGTTTCAACTGTGCCATGTTCAGTAAGCCCGACATAGACACCGATTCGGGAACGTTTATAATGATCAATTGAAAGATCAGCATCAGCCAGTGCCTCATTTGCACAATAAACACCAAGGCAGCCGGCACGGGTTCCCCGTTTGTTTTCTTTTTTCTTCCTGTATTTTGTTTCGTCAAAATTGCAGAGACCTGCAGGGGCATTCCCGAAATAGCGAAGATTTAATTCGGATATTTCACTGATGCCGGCTAATAATTTTTCACGATATGTTTTAAGATTGTCAGCGTTTGGCGCAGCTAGGCCTACACCTGTTATAACGATTCTTGGCAGTTGATTTTCCATGATGGCAGATTGACTGATAAAGGGTGGCTGATTATAATTGGATCGTATTGTTTGAGAACATATGCTGTTTCCACAGCAAGGGAACTAGATTTAGGATAAATTAACAGAAAATTCAAGAAGAATGCGCTTTTCATTACTGTGCATTCTTTTTTGATTATTATTTTTGATGGATTCGTAAAAACTCTCCATCTTCTTCGTTGCTACAAAAATCATATCATTTCAACGTACTCTAGCACACCGAAATGATATGATTTTTGTGCGCCTCGAATATGAAGTTTTTTTCAAATACAGCTCATATTTTTGTTTTTTACGAGTGTATTATTTTTTTAGAGTATAACCGGAGTGATCAATGAGTGAAAGAAAAGATGTTGTAATTATTGGGGCAGGTCCTGCTGGAATTCAGGCAGCAATCCATGCTGTACGAAAAAAATGCGATGTACTTCTTCTCGGCCGGATAGAAAGAAGTGCCCTTTTTTCAGCCCATGTTGAGAATTATGCCTGTGTGGAAGGGGTGAAAACCGGGAAAGAACTTCTCACAGCCGGTATTGACCAGGTGAAGCGTTTTGGTACAACAGTCATGGAAGATGACGTGTTAAAGATTCATCAGGATGAAGAAGGATTTGGACTTGAACTGGAAAGCGGAGTAACTATTCATACCAGAACCATTATTTTTGCAAATGGCACATCTCGTAAAAAACTTAAAGTTCCTGGAGAAAAAAAGTTTTTTGGCAGAGGTGTTTCATACTGTGTGGATTGTGATGCAAACTTTTATAGAAATGCAACAGTTGCCGTTGTCGGGAATGCGAGTGCAGCAATCGATGGAGCTTTGACCCTTACAGGTTATGCCTCCAAAGTGTATCTTGTAAATAAAGAAATTGTTGCCTCCCAGGAATTAATTGCAAAACTTAATGAATCAACAGTTGAAAATATTTCCGGTACCTGGGTAAGTGAAATTCAGGGACAGGATGCAGTGCAGACCCTTGTACTTGAAAATGGTGACCAGTTAAGTCTTGATGGCGTTTTTGTGGAGCTTGGGGCAAAAGGGGCCATGGAACTGGCACTGGAAATTGGGATTCAGCTTGATATGGACACAATGAGTCACATTGATACAAATAAAAAGACAGAAACCAACGTGGCTGGTGTTTACGCAGCTGGTGATATTGCCGGGTATCCTTATCAGATGGCAAAAGCTGTGGGAGAGGGGTGTGTGGCAGGGATGGAAGCCGCCAATTTTGCAAAAAAACAGAAGCGGAATGCAATAGGCTGAAAAGTAAAAGAAGTAAAAAACCTTTGTGGGCTCACTCCTGCAAAGGTTTATTTTTTCAGGGAATCAAGCAGCTCTTCAGAAACTGTTTTATCAAGGGCTTTAATCTTTTCTTCAAGCTCTTCGCTTAGTGCGACTCTTCCTTCAACCACACATCCGCGTCTGCCCGGCACACATTCACCATGCAATCTCTTGCATTTATCTTTGACAATATCATAATTTTTACAGTGAAATGTCATGATTTCCTCTCTTATGGCATTGTTTTTCAGGTATCAACACAAAAAAAAAGAGTTCCAGGCTTTTTAAATGCCTGAAACTCTTTAAAATCAATGGGGTGAGTGATGGGACTTGAACCCACGACCTCCTGGGCCACAACCAGGTGCTACCACCAACTGAGCTACACCCACCGCCGTAAAATTTCGCTGATTTTATACCCTTTACCAACGACTTTAGCAAGAGTTAATTTATAACAGGCAAATTACAGATCTTCCTTACAGAACTGGCATTTTTTGGCCTGCGCTTTAATAAGCTCGGAACAATGCGGACATTCCTTCTTGAAATGGTTCTTTAATATCTGGGCTATTACCAGATTACATTCCTGTTCCATCTCTGATTTTCTGAAAGTATGATTTCGAATGGCATCAATACAGGACAGATCATTAAAATCTTTAAGGAGGGCAATCGCTTTAATGCGGCCTGATGGTGTTGCAGCCTCGTCAAGAATGAGAGTCATGACAGGTGAAATATCGTTTAATTCAACGCAACTGTCCAGTGCAGCCAAAGCCTGTTTTTCTCTTTTGTAACGTTCATTCTGTTCACGCATTGCCTCAGGATCAACAATTGATCCGGTAAATGCATCCTTGGATGCAACCATCATCACATTCATCTCTTTGGAACCTGGAAGCTGCATATTCCTAAACGATCCTTTGTGCCCGTAGTTGGTCTCAACCTTTTTCCAGCCGCCTTTGAAAACAGAGCAGTCATCATTTAGACAAATAAATAATACTTCTGATCCCCAGCCCAAACCGTCTCCAACATGGACTGGTGGAACTTCGCAGCAGGACATTTCAGTCTTGCAGTCTGGACAGATGTGTATTTCGTCCAAAACACTCAAATCTTGTATGTACATGGTAAAACTCCTTTATATATAAAAATAATTATTTACGTAACCAATTACAGGGTATGTGCTCACTTGGAATAACATCAGTCCTGTAAGTGACCCTGAAATCCGTCAGGCACAGCGCATTGTGCTCCTTCTGACCGAAAGAGTGATGGGCCTCAGCCCGGCCTTCCTTTGGTGCCCGAAAAAAAATAAAAAAGCAACCAGCTGGCTATACTGATGATAAATATTGTGTTGCCGGAATTATTTTTCTTCCGGTCTTTTTCCGTATTGTCTAGTTCCATTGCGACTATAGCAAGGAATTTGACAAAATTGAATCAACAGCCTTTGATTGTTTCATCTGTTTGGCTAAGAATTCAGGACTGAGATGTGAACGGCTGTTTTCAATGAGATCACAGAGCTCTGAGATTTTTTGTTCTTCTGCCATTTCAACAACCTGAAGCAGATTTTTTGCAAAACTTCGTACTATTTTTCTACCGTCTCCACCTGTTGCCATTATTTCAGCATAGGTTCTTGGATTCTGATTATGGATTCGCGCCATGGCAAGAATTCCATAAAGAGAGGTAAGCGTTGAATGAGTTGCGATGTCGGAACAATCGATACTATGCTGTTTCAGGGTCATGGCAAGGGCTGTTGATATGGTGGTTGGAAGTTTTTGACCAACACCCATTAGCAGATCATGCTTACTTGGACTGTCCTGGGAAATATCAGCCCCGTGTTTGTAGAGAAAAGCTTCAAATTCAGAACAGAATGAACCACTCCTTGGAGTTCTGACAACTGTGGCATTCTTGTCCTTCATGCTTTGTGTCTGCGGTCCCCAGAGGTTATGAACAAGCATCAGCTCTACACCATGGCTGGTTACAGCTGTTGCTGCCTTCAGGGTCTGTTCAGATTCTCCTGCAAGAATAATCAATGCCTGGCCATCTTTTAAGAGAGGGCCATATTGTTCGATGGTGGAAACGGTAACAGATATAGGGACACAGATAGCTACCACATCAACATTTACTATCATCTCCTCAGGAGACTGGACAGATGTTCTTCCAGTTAAAAACGTCTGGTAGCCTTCATTCTCCAATCGATCGGCAAACCATTTAGACATGTCACCTGTTCCAATAAAACCAAAGGAACGTATTTTTTTCACACGCATGTCAACGCGCGGGAAAGAGCCCAGAAGCCGAAGGCTGTTCTCTTCCTGGATAACGTTTCTTTCAACGCATTTCAGGGCCTTATGAAGGCGATCATTTCCGATATGTCCTTCAATTTCCAGGTATATCTGTAGTTTCTGGGTTTTAATATCGTTTTCTGAACGAAGATCCAGAATGTTGATTCCCCGTTTAGTAAATTCACCAAGAATATCAACCAGCATGCCGACCCTGTCTTTCAAAGGCCTGGTGATAACAGCAGTGGCATCATATCCGGTTGAGCCGTTGAGGTTTGCGCCAATGATCGCAAAGCGTGTACGATTGTGGGCTGCAATTTCACGATCTCTTATTTCGAAATCATATTCAAGGAGCAGCTCTTCAGACTCAACAACACCATAATCAAAACGGTTATTATCCTTTATGTCTGCAATAGCCTCTCCAATATCCGGGACTGACATGAGGACAGCATCAGGATAGTTTTCACTTATATAATCTTCACACTGCTTGAATACGGAGCCGCGACCTATGATATGTTTGGGGGATATAACTTCACCATCCTGTTTCAGCCAGCCAAAGGACAAATGAATGGGGAGCACCAGGTTATCTACCCAGTAGCCTTCAGAAAGGAGTTCCTGAAGTCGGAAATATTCCTTAATCTCTCCTTCCCGCGTGTTATAAATCGGGACAAAGGCAAAATCCACTTCCTCTTTGAGAAAGGCATTGATAATGTCCGGAATACGGTTATAAAGATGAAGTTTGGCCTCGGGTGAATACTGGCGTGCAGCCCTGTACCCATCGGAACCATGTGGGCCTAATGTTGCTATACTGATCATTGTCTGTCGAGATGAGATGATTTGCCCTGAGGGCGTAAATACGAGTCCATCCTTATTCAAGGTTAATCTTAATACGCAAAAATAGGCACTCTACCTTGTTTGTGCAAGCTAGCCCATAGAAAAATGTCCGGATCATCACTTAAAATTAAGCAGACATTGGTTTCCGAGTACCTCTATGCATTAAAAAAATCAAAAAAATACGGCCCTCAGGTTGTCTGCCATAAAACCTATTCGAGTGAAACCGGAAATTTTGCTCAATTTCCTTCTAACCTGAACGAAAAGCTTACTGATTCTCTCAGGCAATTTGGTATCAGCCGTTTATATGATCACCAGGCTAAGGCTTTTGCCTTGATTTCAGAAGGTGAAGATCTGCTTGTCTCAACTCCCACATCTTCGGGCAAGAGTATGATCTATAATCTTCCTGTTCTAAACAATATACTCTCAAATAGTGAGAGCAGGGCACTCTATTTTTTTCCATTAAAGGCACTTGCCCAGGATCAGTTCAGGATCCTTCAAAAATTTGAGAAAAATTTGAGAAAGAGTTTCCTTGTTGATAATTACAAACTTGCAGCAATTTATGACGGAGACACCTCTTCCTGGCACAGAAAGAAAATCAGAAACAATCCGCCTGGAATTATCATCACAAATCCTGACATGCTTCATCTGTCTTTTCTGCCATATCATGCAAACTGGGCACATTTTTTTAAGAATCTTCAATATATCGTGATAGATGAAGTCCATACCTATCGAGGAGTTTTTGGCTCTCACATGAGCTGGGTATTAAAAAGATTGCAGCGTATCCTGCGTCTGTATGGAGCAAATCCAACATATATTTTACTTTCAGCCACCATTGGCAATCCTGGTCAACTTGGCGAAATGCTCATTGGAAAACCTGTTGTCACGCTTACCAGAAGTGGTGCGCCTAGGGCGAAGCGAAATATGTTGTTTTTGAATCCCTGGGACAGTGCTGCTCACACTGCCAGCCAGTTGCTCGAAGCAGCATTAAAACGGGGTTTGCGTACCATTGTTTATACGGGTTCACGGAAAATGACTGAACTAATCACCAGGTGGACCAGGCCCAAGCTTGGCGATCTTGCTCAAAAACTCAGCTCTTATCGTGCAGGGTTTCTTCCTGAAGAAAGAAGAGAAATTGAACAAAAACTTACACACGGTGATCTGCTGGGAGTTATTTCCACCTCGGCTCTTGAGCTTGGTGTTGATATTGGTGATCTTGATATCTGCATCCTGGTAGGCTATCCAGGTTCTGTGATGGCAACCTGGCAGCGTGGTGGGAGGGTCGGCAGGGCAGGACAGGAATCAGCTGTTATCCTGCTGGCTCAGGAGAATGCACTTGATCAGTATTTTATGCGGAATCCTGATGATTTTTTTTCAAGGCCCATGGAATCTGCCATGCTCAATCCTTTTAATATCGAAATCATGGAACAGCATTTGCACTGTGCTGCAGCTGAATTAACGATAAGTGATGAGGAATTCACCAGCTTTCCTGATGAAACCAGAAAGACGATTGAAAAAATGACCTGGAACAGTTTATTGCTGCAGGGAAGTGATGGCAGAGAATGGTTTGCAACACGAAAATTTCCACAGCGCCAGATAAACTTACGGGGTGGTGGTAACCAGCTGCAGATTATCAGGGAAGACAATGGTGAAATACTGGGGGAGATTGATTCCGGGCGGGTTCTGAAAGAATGCCATTCAGGAGCTGTCTATCTCCATAATGCCTTAACCTGGCATGTTGAAAAATGCGATCTTGAGAATAAAGAGGTTGTCGTTTCCGCCTTTACAGGAATTTACCATACCAGACCAATCTCTGAAAAACAGACAGAAATTCTCGAAGTTTTCACAAGAAAATCATATCCCGGCTATGGAGTAAGCCTTGGACGTTTATTGGTCAGAGAGCAGGTTACCGGGTATCAGAAACGAAATAACCGCACCAATAAGCTTATAGCTACCATTCCCCTTAACCTCCCGGAGCAAAGATTTGAGACGGTTGGGCTCTGGCTGGAAATACCTGAGAGCACACAGGCTGAACTGGAAAAAGCACAGCTCCATTTTATGGGAGCAATTCATGCCCTCGAACACACAATGATTGGGACATTTCCATTTCTTATTCTTTGTGACCGCAATGATATTGGAGGTATTTCCTGCCCGGTTCATTTTCAGACAACAGGTGCAGCAGTCTTTGTATATGATGGATATCCCGGCGGAATCGGTCTTTGCAGTGAAGCATTCGAACGTATTGGGGAATTGCTCAAGCAGACCGGAAAAACCGTTGAATCATGCAGTTGTGAAACAGGTTGTCCGTCATGTGTTCATTCCCCCAAATGCGGTTCTGGCAATCGTCCCATAGACAAAGATGCGTGTCTCAAGCTTACCAGACTGCTGCTCAATCCCGAGAATACGCGTTTTGCTGAAAAGCATTTCAAAGAAATTATAAATGACAAGCTACTTGTTTCCGATATAAAAGTTTGTGCTGAAAAAAAGAAAGGGAAAGGCATGGCAGCCCTCCCATCTCACTATGGTGTTTTTGATCTGGAAACAAAATATTCAGCAGCCGAGGTCGGCGGTTGGCATAGAGCTGATAAAATGGGTATTTCAGTGGCTGTAATCTATGATTCACTGCTGGATGATTTTGTGACATATCTTGAGAACGAAGTAGACAGACTTGTTGACCATCTTTTTCAGTTTGAACTGATAGTAGGCTTTAATAACCGTCGTTTTGACAACAGCGTTCTGGCCGGATACACAAGCAGGAATTTGAATGGAATTGCAACCCTTGATCTTCTCGAAGTTGTTAAGTCAAGATTAGGTTATCGCCTGAGTCTGGACAGGCTTGCTCAATGTACACTTGGAAGTAAAAAATCTGCAGATGGCCTTCAGGCACTGAAATGGTACAAACAGGGGGAAATCGGAAAAATCAGCAGGTATTGTAAAAAGGATGTGGCAATCACCAGAGATCTTATGTTTTACGGACTGGAAAATGAATTTTTCCTGTTTCAAAACAAGGCAGGAAAAACAGTTCGCCTTCCGGTTGATCTGGAAACCGTTATACTAAGAGAGATGGCGTAAAAACAGCTCAGGCCATAGAATGAAGACATTCCATGGCCTGAATAACTCTATTTTGAGAGGTGTCTAATTCTGCATTATGGCCAGAGCAAGGGACTGTATATCCATCCGGTGGTTCCCTGACTGTGCTTGACTTTTGTCCATTTGCCCTTGGATGAAACTTTTGTAAGAACTACTCCTCGATCAACAACAGCAACAATAGAGGCAGTCGTACTAGGCTTTGAGCGCATATTAATTGATTTTTTTCCATTAACAATAACAGTAGAACCAGGGGTTACAAGCGATGAGTAAATCCAGCCGCTGTCATTTTCAAAGTCACTTACTTTTAACCAGTCACCTTTTTTCTGCACCACTTTTAAGGGATAGCCTTTGAAAAGTTCCATGGCAACAGGGAATTCAGTTCCCGGGCCGCTTCTGACATTAACATTATTTTTTTTAACACTGACCACCTTTGCTCCCAGACAAAGAGATGGAACCAGAAACAAAGCAAAAAGGAGAATGGCAGTTTTACATACACGGGAATGAGAATTCATGATAATCATAGTGAAGAAGTGGGTGTTAAGTGAAAATAGTGAGTACCTCAAAAAGGCTCCGCTTTTTTTACGAAAAGAATTTATTGAAGCACTTAAGCCGGCTTTTTGCTGTTACCAGGATGTATTCACCGACTGCGATTCAATTAAGTAACCGTATATAGCATCATTGGTTTTTGAAGTCAATTAGGATCAGGAATGTTTAGGATCGCATGTCTTGATGTAATCGTTTTGTAATTTAAAAAAACCTATAAATACAAAATGTTAACAAATACTATGCAAATTATTATCAATACGCAGGAGCTTTTAATTCAATGAAATTCTCTGTTGGAAAACAAAAGGAAAAATGTGTTTGTCTTACTGTCTTTGTCTGTATCTTGAGCTTTTTTTCGGGCGCTGTCGCTGCAGAATCTCTTAGTTCAACTGCTCAGAAATTTTATTACGGTATTGGCGCGCCGAAAAATATCCAAAAGGCTTTTACGCTCTATCTCAAGGCAGCGCAAAGAGGAGATGTTAACGCCATGTTTATCGTTGGCGGTCTCTACATGCAGGGACAGGGAACTTCAGTTAACCAGGCAGAAGCATTTAAATGGCTCTATAAAGCTGCTCTAAATGGTCGCAGCTCAAAAGAATCTCAAAGAATACTGGCACATTTTTTCATATCCGGAAAAAATGTGCCTCAAAATTATAGCGAAGCTTTGCACTGGTATGAAGCAGCTGCTGAGAATGGCGATCCTGAAGCACAAAGCGAATTGGCCTTTTTGTATTTCTCCGGTAAAGTCGTTGACAGAGATTACGACAAAGCATTCTACTGGTTTGATATTGCAGCCAGGAATGGGTACACCTTAGCCCAATACAATATGGGAATACTCTGGTATACAGGAAATGGTGTCTCAGGTGTTGATATGGTAAAGGCTTATGCGTGGTTCAATCTGGCGGCGGCAAATGGACACAGTAACGGAGCATCCGCGAAATCTTTTCTGGAATCAATTTTAAGTGAAGAGGAACTTTTAACAGCCCAGGATCTTTCCACAAAGCTCTACAGAGAAATTGAAAGGGTGCAGAAACAGCCACAGAAATGACATTAAATACAGAAAAGAAACTTAACCAGTCGTCGTTATGTTGCTCTGATCGTTTGCCGGAAGCGTAAATCTGAAAGTTGTTGAGCCAGACGGATCATTTTCAGCCCATATTCTGCTATTGTGATCTGAGAGGATTTGTTTTGAAATCGCAAGTCCAAGTCCTGTACCACCTGCACCGTTATCTGTAGCTGAAGATTGCACAAATTTTTTAAAAATGCTTTCCAACTCATTGTCAGGAATTAAAACACCAAGATTTGAAATACTTATTCGTTGCCTGTGATTATCGCCTGTTTGGTCGATTTCTTCACAAAAAATATGAATTGGAGTATCTTTGTTGCTGAATTTTATGGCATTAAATAAAATATTGCGCAGTACCTGAGTGATTTTTTTATGGTCACAATATGCCATGGCCTGAGTTTTTTCGCATTCCAGCTCAAAAGAAAGTCCTTTCTCGGCTGCAATGGGAGCAAGTTCTGTTGTTACCTGATGAATCCGCGGGATCAGATCATTAATGGCCATATTGTAGCGCATCTTTCCAACTTCCAGCTTGGAAAAATCCAAAACATTATTTAACAAATCCATCAATCTGGTACCGGACTGACGGATAAGATGAAAGTATTCATTGAGTTTAGCACGAGGTAAGGAATCTGAGCGTTTAACTCCAAGGCGGGCATATCCAAGAATTCCATGCATGGGAGTACGAAGCTCATGAGACATGTTGGCAAGAAATTCAGATTTGGCACGATTGGCGGCAATTGTTGCCTGCATGGCAAGAACTTGTGGTGTAATATCCCGAATGGTTGCAATTACCACAGAATCATCACCCCATAAACATTTTCTCAAATTGACCTGGACAGTAAAAAGTTCATCATTGTCAGAACGCTTTATCAGCCATTCAAATTCCTGATCTTCTCCTTTAAGGGTTTCCTGCCAGATGGTTTCTAAATCTATATCAGTATTGTTTTTAGATTCCAGGCTCCGGGTAATATTGAACTTTAAAGCTTGCTCACGATTGATATGGAACATTTCAAGCAGGGTTTCATTTATATCTATGGCTTGTCCGCTAAGCTCCAGAATAAAAATGCCGTCATGAGCCGAATTGTATATATCCTCTAGTTTTTTACGGCTGATGGCAATATTTTTTGACGTGAGTTTGTGATCGGCAATTTCTTTTGTCAGTTGCTTGTTTAGTGTTTCAAGTTCCACTGCATTTTTTTTAATCAAAAATGTGTTGATCAGTGAACGCCAGTAATTTTTATTCCAATGTTTAGCCTGAACCAGATTGAAAATCAGAAAAATGGAAATAGCAACACCAATTGGTATAGTCACGCTGTTACCAATATACAATTGTGCAGATATGGCAGGCAGAAGAATGATAAGCAGATAGGCGTAGGAAAGAATTTTCCAGATACTGTAGCTCGCCATGGAGCCGCCACTGATTCCTGCAAGCAGAATAATAATAAGGGTTATGGAAAGGGAGCTATGATAAAGCAATACTGCAGTACCTGCAAAAATACCCCAGGTCAGACCCACAAAAAGATTGGACCAGAAAAAAATGGATAACCAGCGCTGATTGCAACCATTCTCTTTTTTTGAGATGGCAATTATTGCCATAATTCTTAAACCCAGGGCTGCGAGTAAAACTAAACCAAAAAACGAATACAAAAATGTCTGTTCAGAGGCATATTCAGTTGCCAGCCCGCCAATCAGATAGGCAAAAGGAACAATAATGACCCCGGCGATGTTACGGTTTTTCAGATCTCTAATAGCCTGATTGAGAAGGGCTGATATTTCACTATCATCAAAATCTTTTGTCAGGTCATCTTTAAAGCGATTGATTTCAGACTGTAAAAGCATAAGTCAGCTCTCGGATAGAAATACGTTGTATAAGTCTTATTACAGAACGGGCAAAGGTGTTGGAGTACTGCTTTCAGTCTGGGATTTGTTTTGATTTCACTGATGCGGCCGGAAGTGTAAAATTAAAGCTTGAGCCATTGCCTGGCACGCTTTCAACACTTACATGTCCACGATGAAGAAGCATAATTTCTTTTGCTATGGAAAGGCTGAGCGCTGTTCCTTTTGTGTGATTCTTTATGTGTGGCGAGTAGAATTCATCGAAAATTTTTTCCTGATCTTTCGGATCAATTCCCGGTCCTTTATCAATTACGCTAAAAACAACGATTGATTTATCACGGGAGACTTTTAGTTCAACGACCTCATCGGGAGGGGAAAATTTTATGGCATTGCCAATGGCAGATTGAAATGCCTCGTGAAAGAGATGCCAGTCAGCCTCAAGTGTGAAATCAGTTGGACAGACAACACGAACGGTTGAACTTTCAGGATGGGATTCGTTGGTATGGCTGGCAACGCGTTGCAGGTATTTTTTTACTGACTGTGCTGTCACAGTTAATGTTCTGTTATTTCTGAGGTCAGAAAGGAGGAGGATTTTTCCAACAAGGTCGTGAATACGTTCTCCTGATATTTTAATAAGATTTGCATATTCGGCAATTTTATCAGGAAGGGAAGGGGTATCAAGAATCAGTTGACTTCCAAGCAGGATACCGTTCAGAGGCGTTTTTGTTTCATGGGAAAACAGTTGCAGAATAGCAGTTTTCAGTTCGTCTATCTCTTCAGTCTTTTTCAACCTTGAAAAAACTTTCAGTTTTGCAAGCAGTTCGTCATCAACAAAAGGTTTTGTAATATAATCATCAGCGCCTGCTTCGTACCCTTCAAGCCGTTCCTCAATCATGGCTTTGCCGCTTACCATAAGAACTTTGGCAAATTTGTGTTTTTTGTCGTTTTTTATCCTTCGACAAACATCATAACCACTCATGCCGGGCATCATGATATCAAGAATTATAATATCCGGATTATACTCATCAAGCAGGGCTAAAGCATCAATACCATTTTCCACCGATTTGCATTGGAATCCTTCTTCATATTCCAGGATCTCTTCAATCAGCTTGACATTAATGGGCTCATCATCAACAATGAGTATTTTGATAGCCATAGAAGCACCTCGATGGTTTTGATGGGCTCAGGGATTGTTAATGGTGTGTTCACTACTTGTACATCCGTGTTAGATAGTAAATTTTAATAGACTTAACAAACAAAAAAGATCGATTGAGACAGGATCAATTGTTCTTAGTGATGAAAAAATCAGCTTTCTGATTGACTCCCTCAAACCAGCCACAACTTGCATTCATTCATCCATTATGCTAGTTTCACCAACCTTGTTATGGAATCGTTCTCTTTTATTCAACAAGCTCTGATATTCCATGAAAATTGTAATCATAGCGCTGACTGATGGTGGAAAACAACTTGCTGACAGGATTTGTGCTTTTCAGTCCAACAGTTTTGTTGACAATAGAGATGTACCTGTTTTCAGTAAGATAGCTGATATCTGGCAGCAGAAGCCGGATGCGATTATCTGCATAATGGCCACAGGCATTGTTGTTCGTGCACTCAGTACACTTTGCAGGGGTAAAGGTCAGGACCCCTGTGTGCTTGTACTTGATGAGAAAGGGAAATTTGTCATCAGCTTTCTTTCCGGTCACCTTGGTGGCGGGAATAAGCTGGCAACTGAGATTGCGGAAAAGCTTGGTGCTCAGGCAGTGATTACAACAGCGTCAGATGTAACCGGTCACACCGCCCTTGATCTTTGGGCAAAGAAGAATCAGCTGTATATAGAGAACTCGCAAAAGCTCACTGAAAAATCAGCAAAACTTGTTAACAATGGCAGTTTGAAGGTGTTTTCTGATGTTCAGTATGACATCCTGCCCCATGATTTTAAAGTTGTGTCAAGCGTGGATGATGCCGATATAATTATCTCTGCCAGAATACACGAGGAAAGCACCGCACTTTTGCTTAGTCCCAGGATCTTTTCCGTGGGGCTTGGTTGTAACAGGGGAACTAAGCCTGAAGATTTTCAGGTGGCTGTTTCTGAGCTTTTTAATGATGAAGGTTTTGCTGAAAACGCAATCTGTAATTTCGCCTCCATTGATTTAAAAAGTGATGAACAGGGTATGCTTGATTATGTTGCCCGAGAAGGGCATCCAATTAACTTTTATGCCAAAGAACAGCTGAACAGTGTTGAGAATGTATCTTCATCTGCAGTTGTACTTGCTGCAACCGGGGCAAAAGGCGTTGCAGAACCAGCGGCAGTCCTTGCTGCTGAAACAGAATTTGGCCCAGGTAAATTGATTGTAAGGAAACGTAAATGGAAGGATGTAACTGCAGCAGTAGCAATACAGCGGATTCGACTTGTGGCCTGATTTCCGTAGTTGGAACAGGCATTGGCAGTGCTGATAATATGACGCCTCAGGCAGTGAATGCTCTTGCCGGTGCAGATATTATTGTTGGATATAAAACCTATCTCGATCTTATCCCTGAACTGCTTGAGGGAAAAGAAGTTATAAGCTCTTCGATGATGCAGGAAGTTGACCGCTGTTCTAATTCTTTTGATCTTGCTGAATCCGGGAAAAAAGTTGTTTTAGTTTCGGGTGGCGACCCTGGTATATATGCCATGGCCGGACTTGTTCTTGAGATTGCAGCAAAGCGGGACAGCAGGGTGAAAGTTGACGTGATCCCTGGTATTGCTGCAATAAATGGTTGTGCTGCCCGTCTTGGTGCGCCGCTTATGCATGATTTTGCCGCTATCAGCCTGTCTGATCTACTTACCCCATGGGAAGTGATTGAAAATCGGCTGGATGCAGCAGCCGGTGCTGATTTTGTTATTGGTCTTTACAATCCCAGGTCAAAAAAACGTACTGAACATATCGTTAAGGCAAGAGATATCATTCTTAAATATCGCGACAAGACAACACCTGTTGGAATTGTTACTGCTGCAAGCAGGGAAAATGAAGTTATCAGGCTGACCAGCCTCGAAAATATGCTGGAAGAAGATATTAATATGCAGTCAACTGTCATTATCGGGAATTCCACCACATTTTCCTGGAATGGCTATATGATTACTCCACGCGGCTACAGGGATAAGTATAAGCTGGAAAGGTCTTCATGAACAAAAGGCTGGTTCTTCTTCGTCACGGAAATACCGGTTACCCTGGAAGATATATTGGCGCTAAAGATGTTCCTCTGTCATCTGATGGATTCAGCCAGATAGGAAAATTGAAATCAATTTTTCAGAATCTCCATTTTGATTCCATCTATTCAAGCCCCATGATTCGCTGCAGACAAAGTGGTGAGATTTTGTTTGATGGTCAGCCTGTTTTTTTTGATGATGATTTGAAGGAAATTGATTTCGGCCGTTGGGAAGGGCTGCAATTTGACGAAATTGTTGAAGACGATCCCGAACTTGTGAAAGAGTGGGCTGACTGGAACAGTAACTTTTGTTTTCCAGAAGGGGAGCGAATAGACCATTTCATAAAAAGAGTCCACAGGGCAGGAGCCCGGATAAAAGAAACTTCCGGTGAAAATGTTCTGCTCATTACACATGGCGGAGTCATTCGCACACTGATCTGTTTTTTTCTAAATCTCGACCCAAAAGACTATCTGATGTTTCAGGTGCAGAAGGGAAAGTATACGACCATGGAATTATTTGATAACGGTGCTGTTCTCAGTGGTTTGAACCACGGTTTGGAATAGAAAAAATGGGTACATTGATCCTTGTCACTGGTGGTGCCAGAAGCGGAAAAAGCGACTATGCTCTTGCACGTGCCGAAGCCATGTCAGGACCCCATTGTTTTCTTGCAACATGTCCGGTGATTGATGGTGAAATGGAAAAGAGGATTGCTCGTCACAAGGCAGAACGTGCCGGTGGAATATGGCATACTATAGAAGAGGAACTTGATCCTGCAGGTATCATTCAATCCCTTTCTGCAGATACAGTTTGCCTTGTGGATTGTTTAACCTTATGGATTAACAACCTGCTCCATCATGCATATAGTATGGGCTTTAGTTTTGATGAAGATGACATGCAAAATGAAGCTGAAGCTCTTGTCCGTCAGGCTTCTATCTTTCAGGGAACAATCATTTGTGTGAGCAATGAAGTTGGAATGGGTATAGTACCGGATAACTTTGCAGCACGGCATTATCGTGATCTAGTTGGTCGATGCAACAGGATAATAGCTGCTGCAGCTGATGAAGTCATACTGGTCAGTTGCGGCCTGCCGTTACATTTAAAAGAAAACAAAAACAGAAACAAAAAACTTTAGTCATGAGTCTACTGGAAAGAACATTAAAAGAAATATACCCGCAGGACACTGAATATCGTAACCGTGCCAAAGAGCGCCTGGATCAGCTGGCGCTTCCCCACTGGGCACTTGGTGACCTGATGGACTTGAGTATAGACCTTGCTGGTATTACGCGTTCCATGAATCCTGCAGTAACAAAAAAAGCTGTCATCACCATGGTAGGTGATCACGGTGTCGTGGAAGAAGGGGTGAGTAAATTTCCCCAGGAAGTGACTCCCCAGATGGTCTACAACTTTGTGAACGGCGGGGCAGGTATCAATGCGCTTGCCAGACAGGCAGGGGCAGAAGTCGTTGTTGTTGATATGGGTGTTGCTACTGATCTTACAGAGCTTGCCAGACAAGGAAAAATAATCAATAAAAAAGTTGGGCTCGGTACTGATAATATTGCAAAAGGCCCAGCCATGTCCTTTGCCATGGCAACGCGGGCAGTGGAATCCGGAATTGATGTAGTCAATGATCTTGCAGATCGTATCGATGTATTTGGAACCGGTGATATGGGTATCGGCAACACTACCCCATCCGCTGCAATAGCAGCTGTGATCACTGGAAAATCCATTGAAGAGCTCACAGGACGTGGCACAGGCCTTGATGACGAACAGCTTGCCCACAAACAGGAAGTGATAAAAACCATTCTTGATTGTAATAAACCAGATCCCAAAAATGGCCTGGATGTACTCATGAAGGTAGGTGGTTTTGAAATTGGTGGAATTGCGGGTGTGATAATCGGGGCTGCTGCTAAACGTAAACCGGTTGTTGTTGATGGTTTCATCTCATCAGCCGGAGCACTCATTGCCATGGCAATAGAACCATTTGTAAGAGACTATATTATCTGTGCCCATCGTTCAATGGAACCCGGGCATGCTGCCATGCAGGAAAAGGTCGGTTGCAAACCTTTACTTGACCTGAATCTGCGTTTGGGTGAAGGAACAGGGGCCGCTCTTGCCATGAATTTTGTGGAAGCAGCCGTTGCCGTGCTCACTGAAGTCGCAACTTTTGAAGAAGCAGCTGTTGCAGGAGCAGACAAGTAAAATGGCAGGCAGTGGTGCAAAGGAATATCCTGAAAGCAAAGAAAATAAGAATTCTTTGAAGCGTGCCCTGCAGAATCCACTTGCCTCCTTTCTCACCGGTGTCCGTTTTCTTACCATCATCCCAATTTCCTGGGGGAACCAGAAGGATGACCGCTTCTTTCAGTCCAGTCTGATCTGGTTTCCTCTAATCGGTCTGCTCATAGGTTCAGCCAGTGCATTGCTTGTTTCTTTTTTTGTTGCTGTTCTTCCCGGTAGTTTAACAGCTGTACTTGCCATGGTTCTTTTAGCTGGTATTTCAGGCTGCCTCCACCTCGACGGACTTGCCGACACAGGAGATGGCCTCCTCTGCGGGCGTTCCCGTGAACTTGCGCTGGAAATAATGCGTGACAGCAGAACCGGAGCCATGGGAGTGATTGCCCTTGGTTTTCTTTTGCTGGCGAAATACAGTGTGTTATCAAGCTTGGCACCTGCATACTTGATCTCTACAGTAGTGCTCATGCCAATGGCAGGAAGAACTGCAATACTAATAAGCATGGCCATTCTTCCCTATGCCAGATCAGGAGAAGGACTTGGACGCCTTTTTTATTCAGCTGACAGCCGTAAAGCTGCAATTGCAGGATTGCTGTTTTGTGTCGCTGTTTCAATGTTTTATTCTGTCGTGATTGCTTTCTCAGTGATTTCGGCAATAGTTGTCACAGTTGGATTCTTTTCACTCTGGTGCCACAGAAAATTAGGTGGTGCTACAGGTGACACTCTTGGGGCAGTATGTGAACTCACTGAGCTTGCTGTCGGCATTGGTATTGTAATTGCTTCCATTCAAAACAGTTAGTTTTATGACAGCCAGACAATTCTCATATGAACATGGCGGTAATGTACATGCTGCTGCCAGCGTAAAAAACGGACGACTGGAAGATATTCTTGATTTCAGCGCAAATATTAATCCATCAGGGCCCCCTGAATGGTTACGTTCCTGCATCAGCCACGAACTTGATACAGTTCTTCATTACCCGGATCCATATGGTTCCGGTTTAAAGAAGATCATTGCTGAAAAATATAATGTTGCAGCAGAAAATGCCCTGGTTGCCAACGGAAGCACAGAGCTTTTATATCAGCTGCCCCATGTAATTGATTGTAGCAGGGCAGTTATTCCGGTTCCATGTTACATCGACTACATTAAAGTCATGGAACTTGCCTCCATTCCTGTTCATTTAATTGAGCTTCCGGAACAGAATAATTTCATCCCTGATTTACATGTCATAGAACAGACAATCGTTCCTGGAGATCTCCTTATCCTGGGTTCCCCCAATAATCCAACAGGGCAAAGCGTTCGTGCAAAGGAAATTAAAAATCTGGCAACAGCTAACCCGCAGGTTCTTTTCCTTATTGATGAGGCCTTTCTTGAGTTTGTTGAAGGCTCCTTGAGCCTTGGCGGTACGCTTCCCAATATTATAACGCTTCATTCACTGACCAAGTTTTATGGTATTCCAGGACTGCGTCTTGGTTTTGGTATTTTCCCGGATCCAATTGCTGCTGATCTACGGAAAATAATGCCGCCATGGACGGTGAACTCCCTTGCCCAAAAGGTAGGAGAACGGGCACTGCTCGATCTGGATTATCAGAAACAATCCCGAGAGTATTTTCTTAAATGCAAAAAGGATTTTCTTACAGCTCTTGCTGACTTTCCTGATCTCAATGTGTTTCCATCAGATGCCAACTATCTCCTTGTCAAACTCAGTGGGCAATGCAGTGTACAAATGCTTCAGGAAAAGCTTGCTGAGTCCAACATTCTCATAAGAGACTGTTCAAATTATTCAGGTCTTGAGAACAAGGTTTTCTTTCGGATTGCCATTCGTAATCAGTCTGATAATACAAAGTTTATTCAGACTCTTTCTACAATTCTCCCTTCAAAGAAGGGACACAAAACCATCCGGAAAACCCCTGCCATTATGTTTCAGGGCACGTCTTCCAATGCAGGAAAATCTGTTCTCACTGCAGCTCTCTGCCGCATACTGCTTCAGGATGGTGTTCAGGTAGCGCCATTTAAGGCTCAGAACATGTCCCTGAATTCCTTTGTCACCCTTGACGGACTTGAGATGGGCAGAGCACAGGTGGTTCAGGCACAGGCAGCACGGCTCGATCCTGATGTGTTGATGAATCCGATTCTTTTAAAGCCCAATTCCGACACGGGAAGCCAGATTATCGTTCGGGGGAAACCCATAGGAAACATGACGGTTTCTGAATATTTTCATTACAAGAAAGAGGCGATGCATATTGCCTGCAACTGTTATGATGAGCTATCTGCAGACTATCAGGCTGTTATCCTTGAAGGTGCCGGTTCTCCGGGTGAAGTGAACCTGAAAAGCCATGATATTGTAAATATGCGCATGGCACGTTATGCAGAGTCTCCGGTCATTCTGGTTGGTGATATTGACAGGGGAGGGGTGTATGCCTCTTTTGTGGGAACCATGGAGGTTTTAAACCAGTGGGAAAGAAATCTTGTTGCAGGTTTTCTTGTCAACCGGTTTCGTGGTAAATCCGAATTGCTTCAGGATGCCCATGACTATGTAAAAGCACACACCGGAAAGGATGTGCTTGGAGTCATTCCATATCTTGTAAATCACGGCATTCCCGAAGAAGATTCGGTCTCTTTTAAAGAAGGCCTTTTTGAAGGAACAAAACCGGATCTGGATCACATAGAAATCTGCATTGTCAACCTGCCTCACATTTCAAATTTTACTGATTTTGAGCCTTTTATTTTAGAGCCTGATGTCCATTTGCGAGTTATTTCAGATCCTGGTGAAGTTAATGAGCCTGATGTGATAATTCTCCCTGGATCAAAGAATGTGATCAGTGACCTCCATGCGTTGCATTCCACTGGCATGGCATCAGTTATTCAAAAGCAGGCAGAAAAAGGATGTACGATTGTTGGAATTTGTGGCGGCTACATGATGCTTGGCAACACCATCGAAGACCCTTATGGCATTGAGTCACAACAGTCTTCCTGCAAAGGATTTTCCCTGCTTGATATGCACACCATACTGGCTCAGGATAAAACACTGACCAGAAAGAAGGGCACTCATTCTCTTTCAGATCAGCCGGTTGTCGGGTATGAGATACACCATGGTGTGACCCGCACAGACTCCACTGCAATTTTTTCCTATGATAACGGATCTGATTGTGGTGTCAGTTCAAATGACGGAAAAATATGGGGAAGCTACCTTCATGGCATCTTTGATTCCGACCTTTTTCGCCGCTGGTTCATAAACTCCATTCGCAAGAGCAAAGGATTAGATGACTATGATGGCCCGCAGTGCAGCTATAATCTTGAACCCGCTTTTGATCGCCTTGCAGATTGTGTGAGAAAAGGAATAGACATGGACAGGGTTTATGAGCTTCTGAGACTCTGATTGCTGTTATGTCTCCCTTTGAACTGCAGATAGGAGCTGCAATGCTTCTTGATATCACCTTTGGTGATCCCCGCTGGCTGCCCCATCCTGTACGACTTATAGGTTTTTTTTGCTACAGGCTTGAATCCATTGTCCGCTCGCTTATTTCTTCAGAGTATATTGCAGGCTTTGTGACGGTCCTGCTTGTTATTTCGTTGAGCCTTGGATTAACTACAGCTATTATTGCCGTTAGTCTTTCTTATTCTTTTCTTTTTGCGACCATTGTTTCAGTTTATCTTCTATACACCACCATTGCGATGCGAGACCTTATTGTTCACAGCCGCGTAGTTTACAATGCTTTACAGGATTCTGAGTCACTTGTCCCTGCACGACTCGCTGTCGCACAGATTGTTGGCCGGGATACTGAATCACTGGACAGAAAAGGTATTGTGAGAGCGTGTGTGGAAACAGTGGCTGAGAATATGGTTGATGGAGTGACAGCGCCACTATTTTATGCCATTGTTTTTCCCCTTTTGGCGCCATTAACTGGAATTAATCCGCTCTTTCTTGCACTCTTTGGCAGCATGGGCTACAAGGCAATAAACACAATGGATTCGTTGTTTGGTTATAAAAACGATACTTATCTTCTGTTTGGCAGAGTTGCTGCCAGGCTTGATGATTATGTTAATTTTATTCCTGCCCGCCTGACCGGTCTGATAATAGTCCCGGTATCTTTTGTTCTTGGTCTTGACTGGAAAAATGCTATTATCGTGTTTAAAAATGACAGACTCTCTCACGCCAGTCCCAATGCTGCCCACCCTGAAGCTGCCATGGCAGGTGCGCTTGGAGTGCAGCTTGGCGGGACTTCCATCTACTTTGGGAAAGAGGTTACAAAACCTGTAATAGGAAAAGTAATTAGAGAAATTGAGGAGGATGACATTCTGCTTACAAACAGACTTATGCTGTCTGGATCTTTTTTC
Organism: Desulfocapsa sulfexigens; assembly: GCA_015662865.1. Classification (GTDB taxonomy): domain Bacteria; phylum Desulfobacterota; class Desulfobulbia; order Desulfobulbales; family Desulfocapsaceae; genus Desulfocapsa; species Desulfocapsa sulfexigens_B. Next base: position 2,847 of record DQTH01000247.1, on the reverse strand, counting down.
TTTGTCTTCGTTCTTCTGTTAATGCGCCTTACTATACTTCAAATTTTCGCATGATATCATCTTCAGCTTTTCTCATAGGCGGAACTGCCTCAGGATCCGGTAAAACCACCCTTACTCTTGGAATCATGGCAGCCCTTAAAGCTAGAGGTCTTGCGGTTCAACCATTTAAGTGCGGCCCAGATTTTATCGATCCCAGTCTTCATAAAATGGTTACGGGTGAGATCTCGTCAAATCTTGATCTCAGAATGTGTGGAAGAGTTTTTTGTAATGAAATCTTTGACAGTCGCCTTGTCGGAAAAGATGTTGCAGTTGTTGAAGGAGTTATGGGACTTTTCGATGGTGGTATGGCCAGTTCTGCAGCCCTTGCTGCAGAATTAAAGCTGCCCGTCATACTTATTGTGGATGCCCGTTCTGCTGCAGAAAGTGTGGCAGCTGTTGTTAAAGGCTTTGAAGAGTATGCAACAGATGTTGAAATTGCAGGAGTAATATTTAACCGAGTTGGCTCAAAAAGACACCGTGAGCTAATTGAAAAGGGTATGCAGGGAAAGTGCTCCAGTCGGATTCTGGGATTCTTTCCACGTGATATTCGTTTTGAAATTCCTGACCGCCACCTTGGGCTGCATATGGGTGAGGAAAATCCCCTTGATGCTAGCCAGTTAAAACTGCTTGTGCAGGCCATTGAGAACCATATTGACCTTGATGCTCTATTGCAGATCTCTTCATACGCGAAAGCTTCTGTGCAATCGGACGCTACTGCTACATCCGGTAATAAAAAGCAAGTGCGGCTAGCTGTTGCAAGGGACCAGGCTTTCTGCTTTTATTATGAGGATAATTTGAGAATCCTTGAAAAAGGCGGTGCTGAACTGATTTTTTTCAGTCCTCTTACTGATCAGACATTACCGGAAAATTGTCATGGCGTATATTTTGGCGGAGGATATCCGGAGTTGCATGCAGAGAAGCTAAGCTGCAATCATTCAATGCTGGAATCAGTGAGGAAATTTGCTGAGTCAGGTGGGATTATCTACGGAGAATGCGGCGGATTCATGTATCTTTGTGCTGAAATTCTCACACGTGATCATAAGTCCCATGAAATGAGTGGCGTGTTTCCTTTTCATGTAAAGATGAAACCCCGTTTATCCAGACTGGGATACCGCCGACCAACACTGCTTCAGGACTGTTTTCTTGGCAACAAGGAACAAAATCTCCATGGACATGAATTTCATTATTCTGAACTTGTGGAATGTCCTGAGACCACAAAAACTGTTTATCAGCTGGACGATCAAAGCAATGAAGGTTTTATCGTTAATAATGTAATTGGTGGATATATCCATCTCCATTTTGGAAACAGCCAGGAGAATGTCCTGTCATTTATAAATCATCTGGAAAAAACTGAGATACTTACCTGACAATAAAATGCATAGAATAACAAAAATAGCACCACAGGATATTGAAGCAGCAAGTTTTCATATTATAGAACAGGAATTTAATAAACAGACAGGCATGAAATCCGAAGATTTCGATCCTGATGAGTTTGCAGTGATACGGCGGGCAATCCATGCTACAGGCGATTTTTCCTTTGCACATCTCATCCGTTTTCACCCGGATGCCATCAAGGCAGGTCTTGCTGCCATCCGTTCCGGTAAAAATATCCTTACAGATGTAAACATGGCAGCTGCAGGGATCAGTAAAGCATTACTGGCAGCGTATGGCGGTAAAGTGATCTGTAAAGTTGCCGAACCAGAAGTTGCAGCACTGGCAAAGAAAAAGGGACGTACCAGGTCCCAGACGGCAATTGAAGAAGGAATGCTTGAAAACATAGGCATTGTGGCCATTGGCAATGCTCCCACAGCTCTTGTATCTGTTATGAATTTAATGACAGAACAGGGCATTAAAGCAGATTTAATAGTTGGCGTACCGGTAGGTTTTGTCAATGCTGAAGAATCCAAAGAAATTTTACTGGAGCAGTCGGTACCATATATTACCTGTACTGGTAGAAAAGGAGGCACAACAGTATCTGTTGCGATTGTAAATGCCCTGCTGCGGCTGGTTTGAGCTCAAAAGCTGTTGACTTTTTCTGAGGGTTGGTGCTACTATCAATTAGTAACCATTCTTCAAATACCAATTGCTCATGAAACAGAAAACTCTTCTCATAGCCCTCCTGCCGGTATTTTGTTTTTCATTTCTTCTGATTGTGGATGCCAGAGGAGACTCGTCTGGCCTTTGTCGGGCCTGTCAGGATATTCAACACGCTGCAGATCTGGCTTCAATTGAAAAACGCCTTCTCGAGGCCTCCAATGATTCCCTGGAGGAACTGGATCAGGAAGCTCTCGACTGGTATGCCAAGTTCCAGGAAGGAGGCATCCTTTTTGATGGCTGGCAACAAATAAGTGAAGATGTGGTTGAAATAGTACCTGAGCAGACCAGGATTAAAACAAAAATTTCAATGCTTGCTCTCGGAATCAAGATAGGGTGTGAATGGAGCAAGGATAACGATATTCGCAAAATTTCCACAGAGATGCTTAAAAACTGGGGCAAACAGTTGCGAAAAACAGTTGCTGATTCCCCGGAGCAGCTGCCGGTTATAATAAGCTGTATTGAATCTGAAGTTGATGATCTCCTCTTTAAGGAGTTTTTGTGAACCTATCAAACTTGATGAACTTGTAAGAAGTTGAAATCTAAGATGGAGAATTTTCACGAATCCATCAGATTTGCCTGCCACGTTTTAATTCTTTACCCACTGCCTGTCCAAGTTTTTCCATTGAATACGGTTTTTTTATAAAACCACCCGCCCCTAATTTAAGCTGAAGTTCCAATAGTAACTATTCCTAAAAAGTACCTAACTATTTT